>NC_014148.1:318750-637500 GCF_000092105.1 Planctopirus limnophila DSM 3776
CGCACCTGATACGAATCGCAGTGTGCTATAGCGATTTCACGACTGCATAAAACATGCTTGCCCAAAGCTGCTGTCTATTTCACACATCTTCGCTGAAGTGCTCATGAGATGCGTGGCTGGGGTCAAACGTCCTCGTTTGCCCCCAGGTCACAGGGCGTTGAATGTTCATGGCAATCATCATGGCAAGGGACGTTACAGGTGCAATCGTGCTTGCGAACATTGATGACCAGGGGGCGGATGAAGACATCCGACCCCTGCCACCCGGTCGTGCGAGCAACCGGATGTAGTCAGCAGTGACTGGTGAATTGTCGACTCGTCATGGCTTGGGTGCTTCAATCCGATACAGATGATGATCGGTTCGCAAGTAGATCGATTGATCAACTGGTGCAAGAGTGGCCAGCGTGCGGCCTGGAAGTGGGTTCTCGGCGAGAACTTCAAACTCGGTTCCCGGTCTCACGACTGTGGTGAGACCGGCTTCATTGGTGATGTACAGCTTGCCGGCTGCAAAGACCCAGGAGGCTGAGTAGTTCCCGGGGATCCGCTGCTGCCAGTGAACTTTCCCCGTCTTCATATCAACGCAACTGGCAATGCCGCCGTCACTGATGAAGTAGATTTCGTCACCCACTACGACGGGCGAAGGATTGAGTGGAGCTCCTTTTTTCATCTGCCAGCGCACGTGTGTTTCTGTGATATCGCCTTGACCTGTGGGATCGATCGCAAAGACAACCGGTGTGTTATAGCCCGACGAAACGACGACGAGACCATGGGCATAGACTGGCCGGGGTACATTGGAATACCCTTTGGGGTATCGCACTTTCCAGATTTCTTCGCCAGTTTTTGGGTTATAGGCGATGACCCATTCTCCGCCCGGGCACACGACCTGTGCCTGCTTTGTGCCATCCGGTAGCGGCACTTGAATGAGTAGCGGAGTGCAATAGGCCATGGCCCCTTCGCGACTGGTACGCCAGACTTCCTTGCCGGTCAGTTTATCGAGTGCCACGACGAACTGTTTGTCGTCGCCATCGCAACTGATGATCAGCAACTGATCGACCACCACTGGTGATGCCGCTGGCCCGTGCCGGTGATCGTATTCGAGTTTGGTCTTCCAGAGGATCTTCCCGGACGGGTCGAGACAAGCAGTGCCATGAGCACCAAAGTGGACATAGATGCGATTGTCTTCAATCCAAGGCGTGGGTGAGGCATGCGAGTTTTTGGAATGAATGGCACCAGGATCGTCGAGTTCAAAAACGAGGACATCGTGCAGAATCTGGCCCTGGGCGGCATCGACGCAAATGGCCCGCAACTGCTTGCCGTCATCGACGGCGGTTGTCAGCCAGATTTTGCCATCACGCAGTGCGGGGGAACTCCAGCCACGGCCAGGGATCTCGGTTTTCCAGCGAATGTTCTTCTCTTCGCTCCATTCGATGGGGAGCATCGTTTCGGAACTCAGGCCTTCGCCCGAAGGACCACGGAACTGCGGCCAATCCGCTGCCAGCACCCTGGTCTTTGAGAAAGAGACACTCAGCATGACCAGCAGACTGGCCACACCTAGAAACTGGCACAAAGAGCGGGAAGAGAAACTGGCGGACAAGCGAAGGCGGGCAGTCAAGAGACAAACCATGGGCAGGCACTCGATCAACAATGGAACGTCTAAATCTGAGTATCGATCAACTTAAACACTGGCAGATGCACAGGCGGGGATACTCGAATCTTTCGCGTCAATGCGAGCTGTTGCTGCAAGAGGTTCGAGTGTCAGGTGCAAAAACAACATGAAAACTTCTTCATGTTGTGAAGAATCGACACAGGTTTCAAGCACCTGCTGCGGGCGAATTCCAGTGAATCGCACCTTTTTCGACTTCCCGGCCCATGATCTGCCGCTTCATGTGAGCGTCGGGATTGTCTTCACCGATCCAGCTATACGCGTTTCGCCAAGATCAGGCATTAAAGTCTGCGAGGCCCGGAACGACCTTCGGTTCAGGACTCGCACTGGCAAGCTCAGGCGGCACCATCAACAAATCGTGAAACACCTTCGTTCTTTCCATGGGGCCAAGTCAGGCTGCCGAACCTGTTATGAGGACTCTCCGATGATCTCATCAAAGCGTTCCGCCAGTACGAGGAACTCATCGGCCCAGCCGTTGCTCATGGAAGTTTCCTGTAACGGGCCAGTTACCACAAACAGAAACCTCAATTCATCAATCTTGACCGTCAAGGATTGCTCCAATCGTCGAATTGAGTGATCGAGACGTTCAAGGATGTCCTTAGCATCCATGCACGACCAGTCTGAGTCCTCCGACTGGGCCACTATGTCACGGCATCGTTGAAGGACTTTTAGAAGAGCAGATTCGTCGAAAACTGATCGCATACAAATCTCCACTTTAGGCAGGTGAGTCATCCCAGTCCCATTCATCAGGTCGAAAGCCCTTGATCTCTTGGCCGTGGAACATCATCCCCGTGAATACTGTGTTCGTTACAACTGCCCCCTTGAATGCTGCATGTTCTATCAGGACGTTCTCGAAAACGGCGTCTGTCAAATCCGCTCCTCTGAAGTCAGTGCATTTGAGGTTCATGTTGCGAAACGTCACCCCTTGAAGATTTGTTCGTCTGGCATCGATATCACTGAAGAACCCATCCTGAAAGGTCGTTCCTTGTAGATTTGCACCCTCCAGCACTGAACCATCCGCGAGGCAGACTCCCACAAATACTCGTTCCCCGTTCGAGTATCTCCTGAGTAGTTCTTCACCGTCGATGTCATCGTTCATTTGCGGGTTAATCCATCTACAAGATCAATACTCAGTTGCTCGAACATGTAAGACTGATCGCTCACGGAACGGGGCGACACTTCAATCACGTCCCTCCCTGACAGTTCGTAGTAATCGCCAAACCTCTCAATGCAGTCCATCCAGTCGCCCAAATGGTTTGTAGTCTTGTGGAGCAGGTCTGAATAAAGTTTGTCGATTGGCTCGAAAACCTCTAGATTTATCAATCGCCCTTCACATCGTGTGAACTCAATCGAATCGAGGATCAGGTGCATCCGAAGACAGATATCCGGCAAGTGCTCGCTGGTAAGTTTAGATGGATTAAGCGGAGGACGAACGAGTCGCCCCTTAGACACCAAACTAGCTGCAAGCCAATCGATCTTCATTTAAAGACTCACCTCACTCCCCAATCACTTTCACCAGCACCCGCTTATCCCTACGTCCGTCGAACTCGCCATAAAAAATCTGTTCCCACGGTCCGAAGTCGAGTTGGCCTTTGGTAATCGCCACCACCACTTCCCGGCCCATGATCTGCCGCTTCATGTGAGCGTCGGCGTTGTCTTCACCGGTGCGATTGTGAGCGTAACGCTGAGGTGAAGCGTCGAAGGGTGCGAGATTTTCGAGCCACTTTTTGTAGTCGCTGTGCAGACCCGGCTCATCATCATTAATGAACACGCTGGCGGTAATGTGCATCGCGTTGACCAGCACCAGCCCTTCCTGCACGCCGCTGGCCCGCACAATGGCCTCGATCTTCGGCGTGATGTTCTCAAACGCCATGCGAGCCGGGAGGTTGAAGGTCAGGTATTCCGTGTGGGATTTCATCGAACGAATTGTTCCTTACACCTGAGAAACAGGCTGGAGTTTTTCCAGCTCTTTGGAACGGAAATCTTGCGCATCACTTCTACATTATCAAAATCTCCCACGAATGATCGGTCGATCCATTACGTGAGGAAGTGGTGATGGGGACTGAGGGAATCCATCGTTCCAGAACTCGCCAAACGCCGCAACTTCGCGAAATTTTCGCGAAGCCGCCCAGAGGAAAAGCCGTTCTGTTCGTAATCGGTCGTGTTCTCCGATACCATCATTTCCAGTAAGTCAGCATCCGATTTTCTGATTGTCTTTCTGGAAATCGGATTGCCATGCTTGTCATGACTCTACCGCTCTTCTGTGAGAAAGTCGGTTTGGGCCGATGCCTCCGAGACCAACCTTGAATTGCTTTCACTTCGTATCAATCACGCCGGTTGCGAGTCTACAAAGTTCCTCGACATCGAGTGATCGAGGGTCAGTCACGGATCGACCAACGCCACCTATTGCGATCATCCGGAAAGTCAGTCGAAACGTCTGGCTCTGCCTCACCATGGCATGTTGGACGATTCTTTGCGGAAATAGTCTCTGTTTGATCGAGGCTCGGGGAGAGAACACCACAGCTCCCGAAATCTCATCAGCCGCGATCTCAGGCACTCCTGCACGCCCCTGGGCCACGCTGGAAGTGGGTGTAGCAGGTTTCTGGCAGCCAGGAATCTGGGCTCCCTGCCGACTGAGTTCGAGCGATCTTCTGCCGGAAACGACATCTGTTCAACTGGCGACTCCCGATGTCGATGGCTCACCCGTTTCGCTCCGGCTGGCACGGCAAGCTTCTCTCTCTGGAAAGAGGCCGGTTCTTTGGAGTGGCTTTATCAAGCTGGCCAGCCCTTCGGCTGCAATCACGATTTCGCAGTTGGATGAGGCTGGTAAGCTGCTCAAAACGGATCGTATTGAAGCTGGTTTCGCACCCGGTTTTCAGTCAGGCCACGGATTGGAAGAAAGGCTTGTCGCGACGATCGGGTTGCCCCAGGCCACGCGAAACCTGTTGAATCAGCTCAAGGGCATGGCAGCTTCTCGAACTCGCGGCCCGCTCCAGGTTGTCCATCTCGAGAGTCCTGCCGAATTGCCGCAGGATCTCGCAGGGTGGTCAGCCATAGATTACCTGCTCGTGGGGGGAACAGCCACGTTCCAGGATGTCGAAAGCCAGAAGCTCAAAGCGTGGGTCGAAACCGGTGGCACACTCTGGACATCGCTGCAACTGGTCACCGATGCGGAAGCCACAGGCTTATCACCAGAAGCTCGTTTAGCCCTGGTATCACGTGGTCTTGCCAGTTGGCTACCTGCCGATCTGACAACAGAAGTGACTATTGTTCGCGAACTGGGTTCACTGGAAAAACTCGCCCAAAGCGATAAACGCATTCCACAAAGTGGCCGCATCAGCCTGCCTCGCTTTCGCATGCGGCAAGGAGAACTGCTCGCTGCCAGCCGGGATGATCAACTGCTGGTCCGCTCCGCTTATGGGCTGGGAGTCGTAACGATTCTGGCGCTGGATCCTGCGAAGACACCGCTGCAGAACTGGGAAGCGCAGCCGCGATTATGGCAGCAGCTGGCGGCGGAATCTGTCACTCGATCGGAATCCTCTTTGGAGTCCTCACGTCAACTGGTTTCAACGGGCGTAACAGATCTCGCGACACAGTTATCTGGAGTGGTCGAAACGTTTCCCGGGGTGCAGCGGATCACACCTGGTCTATTGATGGCCACCTTACTGGTTATTGTGCTCCTGGTCGGACCGATCGATTATCTGATTGTCCATCGTCTCCTTAAGCGGCCAGCACTTACGTGGATCACGTTTCCTGCGATGGTCGTACTCCTGGTGATGGGGATGAGTCTCTGGGCAGCGAAAACCAATGGTATTGAAGCCACCAGCCAGACCATCAGCGTGGTCGATCTTGACCCTGTGGCACAGGTTGGTCGCACATTCTCGCTGCATGCGATCTATGGTGCGGAACCTAATCGTCTGGTGGTGAAGGCCAAATCCCAATGGCCTCAAGCGCAGAGGGTGACCGGTAGCGAGGATGATCTGCCCATTCTTTCGTGGTGGGCTCCGCCAGAAGGTTCGCTGGGTGGGTTGCTGCGTCCGGGCGGCAATTTCTTTGCGGCTGCACCCTACGAACTGGAACCACAAAAATCGATGCTCAATGGGCTACCTGTCGAACATTGGGGAACCCGGTTACTGCAGAGCGAAAGTCGCTATCGCATCCCGGAGCCATTGTTCGAAGCCAACCTCGAAACCAACGGCTTAGGAAAGCTCACTGGCACAATTCGCCACAAGCTTCCAGCGCCAATTACCGATTGGGTGCTGGTGCATGGCAACCGACTCTATCGCTGGCTGGATCGAGGCGATGAGGAACGGATTGTGCCGTTGGAAGCCAATTTCGTCTGGCGTGTCGATCAACCAGGCATTACACAGCGAGAGTTGCGCGGCTTTATGACCGGTGCCCGGGCTCGAACGGTCAAAGGGGATGCGTCCGGTGCTGGCGGCACAATTGCTGTTGAGCAGGCGGCCTACAATGCCCTGGGGAGTGATCCCGTCGATATTGTGCGCATGATGAGCTTCCATGAGGACATTGGCGGTGCCGGCTATACGGGCCTGACGAGCAAGTTGATCTCGGGTGCTGATCTTTCGATGCAGCTTCGGCTCGGAAAAGCCATCCTGGTGGGCCGCATTGCTCAGCCAGCGACGAGTCTGGAAATTGATGCGGATAACTATTTGAGACCCAGCAAAGGTTCCAAGGGGCCGACACAAACGAAGTCAGGAGAAGTCATCACGATCATTCGCTGCATTCTGCCTGTCACCAGTTCCTCCGGCGGTGAACTGGCACCTTTGCCAAAGTTGAACTCGAAATGACATTCCGCCAGTCATGGCAAGTGTTTGAGAATTGTCCAGAATTTGTCTTCCTGACTTCGATCAATGACTCTAGGTACCACATAAGTCCATCCTATTTTTGCATATCACTGAAAGATGATCTTCCGTGATTGAAACGAAACAACTGACAAAACGTTATGGCGATCTCATTGCGGTCAACGAGATTAACCTGAGCCTGCGCGAAGGTGATGTCTTTGGCTTCATCGGGCCGAATGGTTCGGGTAAAACGACGACCATGCGCATGCTCGCCACGCTGTTGAATCCTGATTACGGCGAAGCTTACGTCTGCGGGAAGTCGATCTATACGAATCAGGAAGAGATTCGTCGACTGGTGGGCTATATGCCCGATTTTTTCGGTGTCTATGACGATATGACGGTGCTGGAATACCTGGAATTCTTCGCCGCCTCGTATCGGATTTCCGGGCCCGCTCGCCGCAAGATTTGCGAAGAGAAACTGGAACTGGTGGACATGAGCTTCAAACGTGATGCCATGGTCAACCAGCTTTCACGGGGACAGACGCAGCGTATTGGTCTGGCGCGTGTGCTCCTGCATGAGCCCCAGGTGCTGCTGCTCGATGAACCCGCCAGTGGTCTCGATCCACGCGCTCGTATCGAAATTCGAAATCTGCTCAAAAGACTCGGTGAACTCAATAAGACAGTGATCGTCTCGAGCCACATTCTGCCTGAACTCGCCGATGTCTGTACCCGCGTGGGCATGATTGAAAAAGGTCATCTGATTGTCGATGGCTATGTCGATGAAGTCATGCGCAAAGCCCGCCAGCAGATTCTTCTGCAGATTCAGGTGCGGGAACGACTGGAAGAGGCAGCTAAGCTTCTCGAACAGCATCCGCAGATTTCAAAAATCGAAATCGTAAAGGGCCAGATCCACGCGACACTCGCACTGGAAGTTCTTGATTACAGCTCGATTCCCAGTACTCTGATCGAGAATGGCTTCAAGCTGACGTTGTTCCGCGAAGAAGAAGTGAATCTCGAAACGGCCTTCCTCTCATTGACTCGTGGACTGGTGCAGTAGTGGAGCCTGCCCGAAGAAATCCGATCCACACCGGCCCAGTTTAAGATGAGCAACTCTCACCCAGCGATTGTGGGCTTGGATGTTGGGGGTGCCAATCTCAAGGCGTGGCATGCTGGGGGCCAGGCTCTCGCCATCCCATTTGCACTCTGGAAATCGCCGCAGGAATTGTCGAGCCAGATAGCGGCCATGTTGCAGCAATTACCAGCGGCAGATCGCGTGGTTGTTACCATGACTGGCGAACTGGCGGATTGTTTTGCCACCCGCGCGGAGGGAGTCGAGTTTATTGTTCGTGCGGTGGAGCAAGCCGTCCGTTCGGTTCTGCCAGATTCGATCATCCAGTTCTGGCAGACACACGGGAAATTTGTTGCTCCGAACGATGCAGTGGCGAGTCCTCTGTTGACCGCTGCTTCCAACTGGCAGGCATTGGCGTCGATGGTGGGATTGCTGTTTCCTCAAGATGATCTGCTGTTGCTCGACATCGGGAGCACGACGACTGATCTGATTCCCATTCTGCAGGGCCAGGCGAGTGCTGAGGGCCGCACAGATCTCGAACGGCTCGCTGCCGGCGAACTGGTCTATACCGGTGTTCGCAGAACAGTTGTCTGCCATATGCTCCCCTCTTTTCAGGGTGAACTTGGCCGATATGGCCATGTTTCGATCCCTTTGAGCAGTGAACTTTTCGCCACGAGCCTGGATGTCTATCTGCTCCTGGGGTTGATTGAGGAAGAGCCCGAAAACTGCGAGACGGCTGATGGTCGGCCCGCCACGAAAGAGTTCGCAGAGGCGCGGCTGGCCCGGCAGATCTGTTCGGATCAATCGGAACTGACGACTCACGACGTGATCAAACTCGCCATGGCCGCCGCCGCTGCTCAGCAGCAGCAGATTGTTCAGGCGACGCGAAGAGTCATTAATTGCGCATCGCGGCCTATCAAGAAAATTGTGCTCTCGGGCTCGGGAGAGTTTTTAGGCCGGCAGGTCGCAGTGCAGGCGTGCTTTCCGATGGAGGAAATTCTCTCTCTCAAAGACTATTGGACGACTGCAGGCTCCGAAGTGGCCTGTGCACGGGCACTGGTCGAACTGGCTCTGCAGGGATTCTGAAATATCAATTCCTGAACCCGCACGAATGGTCTCGATCAAGTTGACATCTGCTTTTCTGGCAACCGCCAATACATTGACTATGGCGTGGCGATTTTCCACAAGTGGGCATCGCTTCGCAGATAGAGAGCACCATCAGAAAGCGATGGCGTGGCCAGGATCGTTTCATCCAGAAGACTCTCAGCGACGATGGTGCCTTTGCTGCCAGTGAGATCGACCACAAAACATTTACCCGATTCATTGACGCAATAAAGCTTACGGTCAGCAATGACTGGAGAAGCACTGAAAGGACCTTCGAGCCTCAACTGCCAGAGGAGTTCTCCCTTATCGACATTCGCACAGAGCAAGACCCCCGCTCCTGAGAGACAATAAACTTTACCTTCCGCAACCACTGGCGTGGCTGTTCCAGGTTTGAGTTTGTTCTCCTGCCAGAGTTTTTCGGGAGGCGTATTCGAGTTGGCAGGCCGGAGTGCCACCAAGCCATTGGATGGAATGAAGATCGTCTCGCCTTCCCGTGCTGAAGAAGGAATGGTGGCGGCCCCTTCACCAAATGACCACAGGATGTTTCCTGTTCGGGCATCGACAGCATCGGCGCCTTTGGAGGACTGGAGCAGCACTGTCTGGCCATCGGCCAGGAGGAGTGGCGATGTCCAGTTCGCTCGCCTGGGGCGGTCCAGTTTCCAGAGGGTTTCACCCGTTGAGGTGTTGAGCCCGGTCGTGAGCGATTCGCTGTCATTCTCGACCTGTGTCACCAGGACATCACCCGCCACCACCGGAGAGGAAGACATGCCCAGACTGTTACTGGCATTGGGGTAATCGAGTGTCAGGCCGCGCATCCAGAGCAACTGGCCCGTAAGGTCGAGACAGATCACATCGTTGCTGGAGAAAAAGGCGAAGATCTTCTCGCCATCACTGGCGGGAGTGGGAGCTGCATTGCAGGTTTTGGGATGCGTCAGGCTGCGGCCTGTCGCCAGAAATCGGCGTTCCCAAAGTAATTCTCCTGTACTCGCTTTGAAGCAGAGGATGTGCAGATTGTCCTGCCTGGGGCCGGAACTTGCTGTCACGACGACCCGGTCATCGATAATGATCGGGCTGGAAAGGCCACGGCCGGGAAGATCGACCTTCCATGCCACATTTTTGCCACTGCTGTCAAACTCGACGGGTGGTGCGGCACTGCGGGAGATTGCCGTACTGGAACTCCCGCGAAATTGCCGCCAGTCTTCGGCAAGCAGTCGATGATTCGCATGGATCCCCAGCGCCAGAATCAGCCCTGCACTGAGCCAGCCAACGGAAAACAGTGGCTTCACCGGAGAGATGTTCGCACGCGTTAATGGACGGACCATAGAAGGCTCAATTCTGCTCTGGTGGCAACAGGATCCGTAATTCTGGCAATAATGTGCCATGATGGATGATCGACTGTGTCAATTAGTCATTTTGTAGAGGCAAATTCCAACAAAGTGCGGAATGGGGATCAATGTTACTCGGCTGGCAGGATGGCTTTACCTGAACTGTCAGTAATCCGCACTTTGAAAAACCACTTCTGCGCCCAGTCTTCGGTTTGTTCATTCTGGCAGATCTTGAGCAGGATCTCATTGTTACCTTCCTGAAACGTGACGGGAATCACATACTGGTCGAACATGGATCCGCGATGATATTCATCTCGTGCAAAGACCAGCTTCCCGTTGACCCAGACTTTCCAGGCATTGGGAGTCGTCAAGCGAACCTGGGCCGGGCCAGCCTTCGCAGCTTTGTAGTTAGTGACTGCGTAAGCGAGCGAATCGCGATAGTTCTTGAAGATGGGAATGAGATTGACTTCGCACATCTTGTCGGTCGAAGTGAATGGCTCCCATTTGACTTCCCCTTCTCGACCTTGCAGAGGAACTGCCAGATCGCGTGAGGCTTCAGGCGGATAGGTTTTAGCAAAGCCTTCTCTTCCGGAGTTGTCAAAAGGCCCGATCAGATTCCACTCCAGCAGATAGCCAAAATGTCTGGCCAGATCGACAGTGACACCCGCTGCTTTCAAATGATCGACCAGCACTTTGACCTGATCTTCATCCGTCGCACCAGATAAACCCTTTTTCCAAAAATCCAGTCGCTCGGCATCATCTTTCGATGCATCGGCAGCAGCAATGAGCCGGGCCACTGCGAGCCGACGAAAATCGGCGGAAGGATCGTCAAGCATCCCGGGGATCAGTCGATCCTGGGCAGCAGGATCAACCTTGACGAGCCACTCGAAAGCCAGAAGCCTTGGGGTGGCCGATCGCGTGCGATCCAGCAGCACTTTCTCAAATGCGACCGCAGGAATCCCGGCTCCCGATTCCTGGCTGACAGCACCGGCTCGAAGTGAGCGGTCGGCAATGGTGTCGAAAGCCCCGGCCAGCCAGTTCATCGCCAGTGGCGAAGCCCCCTCCATGGCATCGAGCAGCGGCAGTAAAGCTTCTGGCCCTTGCGATGACAATTCTTTCTGGGCAGCGACAGCCGCTGGATAACCTTCTCCCTTTAGGCCAATCGATTTGATTCTGGCAACGAGATCGGCGAGAGAAGCGGTTTTGTCATTCGCCCAGGTTAGCGGGGTGAATAGCAACAGAGCGGCAAGCGTGAGCCCAATTCGATAGATCGAAGGCTTGATGGCATCGCCGGGTTGTGAAGTCGTTCTGCTGCAAAACGGAGACTGTGCACGAAACACCATAAAACTTACCTCACCTGCCACTGCCATCGGATGATCATGTTTTATCGGATGATCATGTTTTAGAGTGAAGCCGTGTGCTCAAGATTTGAGAGAACTGCTTCAGGTAACTGATCATCTCAGTTCAACAGGTGTGAATCCAGTAGGAAACTGCAATTCTAGTGATGGTGTCAAGTCAGCTGGAGGTTTGCTCAACATTAGCGCTTGTTAAGTCGTCAAAGCCATCAGATCGACATACAGAAAGTTCCTTCGTACGTTATCTAAACTAACCATGAAATTTGTGCACCTGACACCTCAGCCAAGCATTTCCCGTGTCAAACGGAGTGGTATTCGTACGGGCCAGGGACGACGAGGACGTGGAGTTTATGCCGTCCCACTTATGCTCTTGCCACAAGTCGCGTACATCGATGACGAGACTTTTGTCGCCGCTGATCCGCGCTCGTCGACAACACTATGGACTTGGCTTGCCAGTTTGAGAAGTCGCCACCGCAATCTGGCGGTCGTCACTTTTCGGACAACACCAGACCATTGGCCGGCCGACCTTTACATAGAACTCAAAGCTGGAGTCGGTACAGATTGGCTTTCAACTGTTGATCCAGAACTCGCTTTTATTGCCGAAGAAGATTTGCAATTTGTGCGAGAAGCTCACAGTCAAGGCTTTGTGGCGGATCTCAAACTCTCCGTTCGAAATGAAGCGGCGCTTGGCAAGATCTTACACACCGTTCAATCCCATGGCTTCAGAACATTGGATCAATACGATGAATCCATCGAAATCATCTTCTCGTCTCCTATTCCATCAAAATTGATTGATCGTGTGACACCGCTCTATCGCACAAATATTAACTTCAAAGAGAGTCGAGATCAGGATCGCGACATTGGCAATTGATGGCTTCAAATCCTAATCTCAAACCACCGTTGATGAACTCGTTTTTGACAGGTACGAGTGATCCAAACGTCACGTAATCTATGGATGGATTTCAAGTCTGAAAAAATTCCAGTCGAGTCTCATCATGGGCGATCTCATCGAGCTTTGGCACGACTGGTCATTTTCTCACGGCTGGCGGTCTTTGAGTGCCCTGAAGATTTTGACTTTTGACGGCCCGTCGTCGTCGAGATGAATTTGGGTTCGGGCACCTGGCACTTTGTTGTGGCAGGCACAGGTGTTGCCCCTTGTGAGGTCCGGGAAGTCGTCGTGCGACGACCTTTGGTTTTCGAGTTTTGTGCAGGTTCGACATGTGTTTCGACTTCGACCGTACTGGCCGCCGTATGCGGTGCATCGACCCGGAGAATGAGGCATAACCTCAAGATCTCAAAACGGGAGACCACGCCCACGAATTGACCCTTTTCAACCACGGCGGCCCGCGAGCAGTTCCCTGCGCGGAACAGGTTGGTGGCGATCGCCAGATCAGTTGTTGGCGACAACGTCTGCACGCTGGTCACCATCCAGCGTTCAACTTTGGCGTCAGGATCGGTTTCTGCCAGTTGAGCCTTCAGCAGTTCATAATCCGGAAGAATTCCCAGCAGTTTTTTGCGTGGCCCTACCACATACAACTCCTGAGCTTTCGAACTGATCAGCAGCTTGAGTGCGGCTGTCAAAGTCGCCTGAGGGGAAATCGTCACGGCAGTCGTCATCAGGTCGGCAACAGTCAAACGCATGGCCAGCAATCCTTTGAAAGGACCAGTCGATAGAGTCGCAGCACCGCTGGCCCTGAGGGTTAGCCTGCGCGCTGCCGGAGAAACAGCTCTCCGCTTTCAAACGTAGTTCAGGAAAAGTCCCCGTGACGAAAAAAGACAACGCATGTTTCCAAATCGAAACACCACCCGCCCTTACAGACGGCAAATTCGCTAGAATCAGAACTTTCCTCGCTGGTAGACTCCCTGTGTGGCCGCATTGTCGTATAACCCTTTAGGCTCAGAACATTTGTGATGTCCATGTGCTGATCTCACAGTTGGAACGAATCCTTTCGCTTCCCGGAACGCTGAGCAGCGGAAGTCTTTGATATTGGAAAGCCTCAATCTCATGCCTGCTGATCCGGCCTCGCAAATAAAAAAAAATGCGAAAGAAGACCGGGAGGCTTCGCAGGAGATGAATGAGCGATCGAGGCCACTTCGATTCGACTCATTGACGCAAGAGGCTTATCTGCAGCTATGGCGAACGTACGACCGGATGAAAGCGATTGAAGAAGAGATCTTCAGTCAGTTCGAACTTTCAGCCCAGCAGTACAACACGTTAAGGCTGCTGCGAAGTGTTCATCCCGAAGGAATGGCGACTCTGCAAATTGCTGATCGACTCATCAGCAGGGCTCCTGATATCACCAGGCTCATTGATCGGCTGGACGATCGAGGTCTGGTTCTGAGGACACGAAAACCCGAAAACCGGCGTGTCGTCGAAGTGGCGCTGACCGATGCGGGGCTGAAGCTTTTGAAAGACCTTGAAGAGCCTGTGCGGCAATGTCATGAGCGGCAGTTGGGGCATCTCGCTGCGGATGAATTGCACGAGCTGATTCGATTGATGGAACTGGCTCGAACTCCGCATGAAGAACCTGGCAGTCGCTGGATCGCGGATCGATCACGTCCCAGTTAATCATTAAGATGTTCTGGACTTTGCTGACTCTGCAGCGACAAGAAGTTTGACGGAGTGTCATCCATGGTGCCATCTTTGCCGAATGCAAACACCGGCAGCAAAGACATCACTCCGGCTGATGGACAGCGGGCGGAATATGCACAGACGCCCGAGGAAGTTCTCGCACGACTGCAGGTCTCGCTTGATCACGGATTAGCCAGCGAGGAGGTGGCCCGGCGGCAAGCCCGATTCGGCCCCAATCGAATCAGTCAACAGCACTCCACACCATTGTGGCTTAAGTTCATTCAGCAGTTTCATCAACCACTGATCTACCTGCTGCTGGTGGCGACCATTGTCAGTCTCAGTCTTCATGAATGGGTGGATGCTGCCGTCATTTTTGGTGTGGTCTTCATCAATGCCATCATCGGTTTTCTGCAGGAAACAAAGGCGGAAAAAGCGATTGATGCCCTGGGACGAATGGTGGCTGTGCAAACATCGGTTCGTCGCGATGGTCTGCGTAAAAGTGTCCCGGCAGAAACGCTGGTCCCTGGCGATATCGTTCTGATTCAAGGTGGCGACCGGGTTCCCGCCGATCTCCGGCTTTGTCTGCAGAAAAACCTGCAGGTTGAAGAAGCGGCTCTTACAGGTGAATCGGTACCAGCGACAAAACAGATCAATCCATTACCGATTCAGACCACTCTTGCTGATCGGCGAAATCTGGCATTTGCAGGGACGTTGGTGACTGCCGGCTTTGGCGAAGGTGTGGTGATTGCGACTGCCGATGCGACAGAAACCGGACAGATTGCCGGGTTGATGTCGAACACGGTCGATCTATCAACACCACTGACAAAGAATATTGCGCAGTTCAGTCGGTTGTTGATGGTGGTGATTCTGTTGCTCGCCTTAGCTGTTTTTGCGCTGGGCATTTTACGCGGAGAGCCGGCGGCTGACGTCTTCATGGCGGCTGTGGCTCTGGCCGTCGGTGCGATTCCTGAAGGTTTACCCGCTGCCGTCACGATTGTCCTCGCGATTGGTGTCTCCCGTATGGCCCAGCGGAAAGCTGTTATTCGCAAGTTGCCCGCAGTGGAAACTCTGGGAAGCACATCGATCATCTGTTCTGATAAAACTGGTACCTTGACACAGAACAAGATGACTCTGGTCGAGATTTATGCAGCGGGAACCTGTTACCACGTTTCTGGTACCGGTTATGAACCATCAGGTGAATTCAGCCATCGTGGGAAATCGATCGCCCCCTGGGATCACCCGGCATTGATTGAAATTCTTCGCGCAGGGCTGTTGTGTAACGAATCCAATCTTCGAGAAGAAGCGGGCCTATGGGAAATTGAGGGTGACCCGACTGAAGCGGCCCTATTGGTCGCTGCCCATAAAGCCGGATTGCATCACAGGCATCGAGAAGATCCCTGGCCTCGGCATGACATGATTCCCTTTGAATCTGAGCACATGTTTCGCGCAGTATTGCATGAAACACCCGATGAGAACCGGGTGATTTACATCATCGGGGCACTCGAACGTCTGTTACCTCGCTGTGATCAGGCTGTTAATCAGGCCAGCCAAACTGTGGAGTTGGATGCTGCCGAAATTCAAGGTCAAGCTGAAGCTATGGCGAGGCGTGGCTTACGCGTGTTGATGGTCGCTAAAGTCGCAGGAGAAGATCAGCAGCGAGAACTCGAGCATGATCATGTGGCTGGGAATCTGATATTTCTCGGATTAACGGGGATGATTGATCCCCCGCGACCGGAAGTCATTGATGCCATTCATGAATGTCAGCAAGCCCGGATTCAAGTGAAGATGATCACGGGCGATCATGTGGCAACAGCACGCTCGATTGCGCAAAGAATCGGGCTGGGAGATGAAACATTAGCATCGATCACTGGGAGTGAGTTGGAACAGATATCGAACGAGGATTTGCCACTCCTTGCTGAGAAGACCACAGTCTTCGCTCGTGTTGCCCCAGAGCAGAAATTGCGGCTTGTCCAGGCGCTGCAATCTCGCGGTCATATCGTGGCGATGACGGGTGATGGAGTGAATGATGCCCCGGCATTGAAACAGGCAGATATTGGAATTGCTATGGGGATCACCGGGACAGAGGTTGCCAAAGGTGCAGCCGCCATGATTCTAACCGATGATAACTTTGCCACGATTAAAGCCGCCGTCGAAGAAGGACGCGGCGTGTTCGATAATCTGGTCAAGTTTATCGTCTGGACACTACCCACCAATGTGGGCGAAGCGATGGTGTTGTTTGTTGCCATCCTTCTGGCGACAGAACTACCTATCCTGCCGGTGCAACTGTTGTGGATCAATATGGCGTCATCGGTTTTGCTGGGGTTAATGCTGGTCTTTGAACCTCATGAGCAAAATCTGATGCAGCGGCCACCGCGCAATCCCCGCGAGCCTATTCTCACTTTTCCGCTCTTTATGCGGACGGGACTTGTGTCGTTGATCATTCTGCTGGGTTCATTCTGGGTGTTTCAAATGGAACAGAGTCGTCCGGGTAGCACTCTGGCCCAGGCACGTACTGCCGTCGTCAATGTGATCGTCATGGTGGAGTGCGCTTACCTGCTGAATTGCCGCTGCCTCCATCGCTCGATCTTTTCGATTGGTGTTTTTTCCAACCCGTATGTACCAGCCGGGATAGCCACGATGCTTGCAGCCCAGGTGCTGCTGACCTATCTGCCTCTGATGCAGACTCTGTTTGGAACAGCTTCCCTTTCATTCGAAACCTGGTTAAGAATTGTGGCGGTCGGAGTGATCTCTTTTCTGATTGTTGAATTTGAGAAATGGGTCAGGTTTCATAACTCAAAATCGAATCAGAACTGATGGGTCAACCTCGATCATCCCACTATCCTGCTGTCTGAAACTCAGGAAGTGGATAATGGGCGAATGGCATGGGAGGAAGTGTGCGCAGTTCCTGCAGGCGCTGAAAGCCTCTGGTGACCAGCGCTTCCATGCGGCTGCGCTCGGCGGGATCGAGGTTTTCTTTGCTGAAGGGGCTATCCAGTTTCACGGGCTCAAAACGATCATCGAGGATGAACTGAGCCAGAAAGGGATGGCATTTCAAATGCCGCTCGGGGGAAGTCAGGAGGTCACGAACGGGGACTTCTCCGATGATGAACCTGAGGTACAAATCGCTTTCGGAAAGATCTTCGACCTCTTCGCCGCAGACTTCGCACAGATAACCTTGATCACATTTGGCCATGAATTGATTCCCTATCGCTGAATGATCAACGATGACATTCCGGTTGATTGAGGCCACCAAACCGGCGTTGCCTGCGTGAAAAGGCCTCGAGTGCCGCCTGGAGTTCCGGCTCGCGAAATTCTGGCCACAAAGTGGTGGTCACAAAGAGTTCAGCATAGCTGATCTGCCAGAGCAGAAAATTCGACAGGCGCATTTCGCCTGCCGTACGAATGACCAGATCAGGCTCGGGCATCTCCCGGGTGTTCAGTCGGGCTGAAATCAAATCTTCGTCGATGGCTTCGGGCGATAATCGTCCTGAGGCGACATCGTGAGCGATCCAGCGCACGGCATCAACAATCTCGGCGCGGCTCCCGTAGTTAATGGCCAGGCACAATCGCATCCCGGTGTGAGACTCTGCAATTCTGGCTGTGGTGTCGATTTCGATCAGGACATCTTCAGGAAGCTCTGTCCTGCGGCCGATGACCGAGAACTGCAGGTTCTGACGTATGATTTCCGGGCGTTCGGCAATCAGAAATTCTTTGAGCAGAGCCATTAAGAAGTCGAGTTCTGATTTTGGTCTTTTCCAGTTTTCACTGCTCAGGCAATACAGCGTGAGCTGTTCGATTCCCAGCCGGACACACTCCTCCACCACACAGCGGACAGACTGAACCCCTCGACGATGTCCTTCTAATCGCTCTAGCCCCTGCCTTTGAGCCCAGCGACCATTTCCATCCATGATGACAGCAATATGCCGGGGCCTGACGGGAGCAGCACTCTCGATGGCCAACTGTGAATCAGGGAGTTGGCTGTTCGGAGCCAGTGTGGCGGGAGCGTCTTCCAAGCTCGTGTGAGTGCTGACCATAGACATATCCAACAGCATCCATTGCTCTGTAAGTTTTAGCCAGACAGTGAGTTTTAGCCAGGCAGTTTTCCCGAACCATAGAATGGGAAACAATTTACAAACGTCAGACTTGGGTGTGATCATTCACTCTCGTGAATCAAATTTCCTTCAAATTACTGATTCTGCCCGCTCGTGACAGTCTCTGGAGGGATTTTTTTCCTCGTCGATCCCGAATTCCCAATTCAAAACCATTATTTGTAGAGCTGCGAACATCAGCAGGTCTGAAGCAGGGTTGGCCCGCAAACAATCCCTGCGGCAATTGATATTGCTAAGGCATGGCTGGCTTGTGAGAGTGACCACAGTCTGTCATAGTCCATATTAGGAAAACGCTTGTTTTTACGGAGTTGCCGGGCTGGGAAGATTCACCAGCAGGTCATTCGCAGGTGGCATGTATCGCCAGCTGAGAACACCATTGAGTTTGATCGGAATTGGGTTGGCTGATGGCCATTTTGGCAACAGGATTGACACTGGAGCAGTTCCTGTCGGGTTATGCCGGTGAGTTTACAGGATTTCTGCTCGCAGTCCTGATTCACACGCTACTGCTGTTCCACGTCTTTGCAGTTTCGCCAGCATTTTTTATCTGGCTCGAACGAAAAGTTTCCGGACGAATTCAAGACCGTCTGGGGCCGACGCGTGTGGGTGGAAAGTTCGGCTGGCTCCAATCAGTGGCCGATGGAATCAAGCTCATTCAGAAAGAAGATCTCGCACCGGCTGCTGCCGATCAATGGCTCTTTCGACTGGCTCCTTATCTGGCATTGGTCGCGTCGTTTACCGTCTTTATGGTCCTCCCGTTTTCGCGCGGGTGGGCCGCTGTGGTCATCGAATCGAGTGTGTTTCTGGCATTGGCGATTATCTCGCTGGAGGTTCTGGGGATCATTCTGGCAGGCTGGTCGAGTGGCTCGAAGTGGGCACTATTCGGCTCGATGCGTGAAGCTGCCCAGATGGTGAGCTATGAAATCCCCCTCGCTTTGTGCGCCCTGATCCCTGTCATGGCTGTGGGAACTTTAAACTTTGTCACGATCGCTGAAGTTCAAAGCGGGTTCTTTCTGACGAACTGGCTGATCTTTCATGATCCATTCACGTTTGTCGCTTTCTTTGTCTACTTCACCGTAGCGATTGCCAGTGTGAAACGAGCTCCCTTCGATCTTGCGGAAGCTGAGAGTGAGCTGGTCGCCGGGTTTCATACCGAGTACAGCGGTATGCGCTGGTCGTATTTTTTCCTCGCTGAGTATGCGAGCATGCTGAGTGTCAGTTGTGTGGCTGTGCTGCTCTTTCTTGGCGGCTGGTGGAGCGGAACTGGTCTGGAAGACTTGCTGGCACCTGTTCGAAACTGGGGTCAGAATTTTCCCGTGCAGGGCTTTTCTGCCGGGAACTATGCTCTGAATCTCCTGGGGGCCCATATCTTCCTGTTCAAGGCCAGTCTGCTGGTGACGGTGCAAATCTGGGTAAGGTGGACGCTCCCAAGACTGCGTATCGATCAGGTGATGACGACTTGCCTGAAGTATCTGATTCCAATCAGTTGTGCGCTCTTTCTGGGAGCATCGCTGTGGCCCTTGACTCTGACAACGATTCTGGGCCGCCCCATGCTGCTGGGCAGGCCCGTGGGCGATCGTTTGTATGAGGCCAGTCACCATTCTTCGTCATTGCCTGCTGCAACCAATCTCACCAGAACCCCTGCGGCTAAGGAGGTGGTGCGATGACAGTGCTGCAGTTTCTCTTTGCCGTCTTTGCCAGCACCACCTGCCTGGGGGCTGTGATGGTGGCCTTGACGCAGAACATTGTGCGGATGGCGTTCTGGCTCATGGTCTCTGTCGCTTCGGCTGCGGGTTTGTTCTTCCTCCTCCATGCTGATTTTCTCGCTGCGGCCCAGTTGCTGGTCTATCTGGGAGGAACTGTGGTGATTCTCGTCTTCGGTGTCATGCTGACTGCCGGTGGACGCACGAAATCACTTTCGCCAACTGGCGGTGAAACGATTCTGGCAGCGGCATTGGCCCTGTCACTGATCATGCTGTTGCTCTTTACCGTAGGTTCGGTGGATTGGGAACGGCTGAATACACTGGCAAAAGCAGACCAGATCTTGCCAAGTGCTGTACAGCCGGAAAATCATACCGAACCTCAGCTCACTGAAAGTTCTCCAACGGGTGATGAAAGATCACCAGTTCTGGGAGCAGGCCGGAATGGAGACACTGGTCATGCTCTGGGAAGTGCCATGATTGGTTTTCGACCGCAGTGGAATCGCGAAAATCAGCTTGTTCTGGGAACCGGCTATTTGCTTCCTTTTGAAATCATCTCGGTTCATCTGCTGGTCGTCTTGATCGGAGCCGCTTATCTGGCTCGTGCCAAGCGGCAACTTCCTTCCTCCAGGCGGAGTACAGATGCCACCTCGACCTCTTTGTTGTGGGATCAAGACTCAGCACAGCTTGACAGTTCAGGCTCAGCGAATCCGGCGCTGAGTCATTCTTCACCAGTCAGGGATGACTTGTCGCGCAGCCAGAATCTTGTTTCAGGAACCGGATTCTCGATGTTCAGCAGCGAATCTCCATCCCAAAACTCAGGAGAGGCAACATGAGTCTGGGAGCTTACCTTGCGGTCTCAGCCGTACTTTTTGCCTCCGGGCTGACATGCATGATGACCAAGCGGCATGCACTGGGTGTGCTGATGGGTGTCGAATTGATCCTCAACTCGGCTTGTCTCAATCTCATTGCTTTTGCCCGGTATACCACTTTAGGGATTGATGGACAGGTCTTTGCCCTGTTTGTCATCGTGATTGCTGCCGCCGAGGCTGCCGTCGCACTGGCGATTGCCTTGAATTACTACAATAACTT
This sequence comes from Planctopirus limnophila DSM 3776, assembly GCF_000092105.1. Taxonomy (NCBI): domain Bacteria; kingdom Pseudomonadati; phylum Planctomycetota; class Planctomycetia; order Planctomycetales; family Planctomycetaceae; genus Planctopirus; species Planctopirus limnophila. The sequence goes on from NC_014148.1 coordinate 339,536, forward strand.
CCTCACGGTTGATGTCGATCGGGGTGACGAGTTGAAGCGATAATCGAATTCCTGTTGGGAAACTTCCACCTTACCTTTTGAAGCAACGGTCCGACGATAACTGTGACTGCCGATTCACTGATCATTTCCTGTCTGATGCTGGCCTGGCTCCTCCCACTTGCGGGATGTGTGGTGATCTCGGTGCTGCGCCTCAAGCTGAGTCGGCTCTCGGCAGTTCCCGGCTGGATCGGGACTGGCTCGTTACTGGTCGCCTTTTGCCTGAGCCTGATCAGTGCAGGTGTCTGGCTGATGACGAGCCCTGCTGAGACTGCTGCCTTTCAAGCGTCAAGTGTCAGCGATGTCGCCGCTCATGAAACTGGAAACTTGTTGCAGCGGCGACTGGTCGGGCACTGGTACTCACTGGCGAAATTCGGCGAGATCGATTTTCCGCTGGGTTATGCGATTGACGCGTTGACTGTGCTGATGTTTGTCCTCGTGACGATGATTTCACTGGCAGTCCATGCTTACTCGCTCGTTTACATGGCCGACGAACAGACGGAAAGCTATCAGGATCATCATCTCGATCATTCCGCCGGTGAAACTTCTGAGCGACCGGGCCGCTTTGCCCATTTCTATGCAGCTTTAGGCTTATTCACCTTTGCCATGCTGGGGATTGTCCTCGCTCATGGTCTGCTCCAGATTTTTATTTTCTGGGAACTTGTCGGCTTCTCCAGCTACTTACTGATTGGCTTCTATCACGAGCGGCGTACTGCCCGATTGGCATCGATGAAAGCCTTTCTCATGAATCGCGTGGGAGATGTGGGCTTCGTCCTCGGGATGACGATCCTGCTGGCAACTTGTGGCACACTCCTACTGTACCCGGTGCATGACTTGAATGGCACCTCTGCCAGCAGCGTGCCGATGGCTTTGCCAGAAGCTTTCCAGGCAGCCGTCGAGAAGGCTGTTCCCTCACAGGCAATACACGATCAGGCAAATCTGATACCCACAGAACAGGGGATCAGCTATGCGTTGCTGGTGGCTGCCGGTTTGGGTCTGCTGGCTGGTTGTGTGGGCAAAAGTGCCCAGTTTCCTTTGCATCCGTGGCTGGCAGATGCCATGGAAGGGCCGACTCCGGTTTCGGCTCTGGTGCACTCAGCGACGATGGTTGCGGCTGGAGTTTATCTCGCTGCCAGAATCGCTCCGCTATTGCTTCCTGAGGCGTTGTTGCTGCTGGCTTATATGGGTGTCGTGACCTTGCTGCTGGGGGCCAGCATGGCGATCGTTGCGCGAGACTTAAAACTTGTCCTCGCACATTCCACAATCAGTCAACTGGGGCTCATGCTCTTAGGAATTGGTGTCGGTGCGTGGGAAGCGGCGATTTTTCATCTGATCACCCATGCCTTCTTCAAATCACTATTGTTCCTGGGGGCCGGCAGCGTGATTCATACCACGCATCACGAGCAGGATCTGGAAAAGCTGGGTGGGTTAAGGGCCCACCTGCCACTGACATCACTGACGATGCTCATCGGAGTGATTGCTCTTTCGGGGTTGGCTGTCCCTTATGTGACGATTTTTGGAGAGAGCCTGGGCTTTTCGGGGTTTCATTCCAAAGACGCCATTGTCTCGGGGACGATGGCGTTTGTACTGAAGAATCCCCATCACATTCTGCTCTTAATCAGTGTACTGCTGGGTGCCTGCCTGACTGCGGCTTACAGTCTGCGGTTATGGTTCAAGCTCTTTGCCCGGGATACGCCCGTTGATCCTGCTCTGCAGCAGGTTCACGAAGGCCCATGGCTGATGACATGGCCGCTCGTGGTGCTGGCGTTCTTTGCTGCATTCTGTGCATTGGGTGGTGAAGAGGGGTTTGTATCCACATTGGTAGAAGAAAGTCTGAGCCCTGCCCCCGCCTGGTTCAGTGACTCGACTGGTGAAGTGGTTTCCATTCAATGGACGAATGCCAGTGATCGCCATGCCGTTCATGGAACGGCCGGTGCCATGGCTTTGGCCGCTGCCTGGCTGGGAGCTTTGATTGCGTGGGCGCTGTATGGATTGCAGGCGATATCATCAAAGGATCTGTCGCATCAGTTGACGCCTCTGGTCAGGCTGGCGAGTCATCGCTGGTATTTTGATACGCTATACCGTGGGCTTCTGGTACTTCCCATTCTGAATCTGGCCAGACACACCGCCTGGATTGACCGAATTCTCATTGATCCATTCATTGATGGTTGTGCCCGCTTAAGTGAGCGAGTTTCTCATGCCAGCCAGTGGTTCGATGAAGCGATGATCAACCGCTTTTTTGACAACATGGCCAGCAGCGTCTGGGCCTCCGGTTTATCGCTGAGAAAAGCACAGACGGGACATATTCGCCAGTATGTGCTGCTGGCCACCATGGCTGTGATTGTGCTGTTCCTGATTTTGTTTGCCTGGATGCCGGGAGATCGGGCCGGGCGCTGATGGGTATTTCCTGTGAATCTGCTAAAACCTTAAAAATCGTGTTTCATGAAAATGAGTCGCTGTTGTAACAGGCCCTGGAAATTGCAGGGCATTAACGTTCACTGACGTTATATCTTTCCTTTACGGAACATTGCCGACCCCATGTTTGCCGACCCGCAATTCCTGATGAGCTGTGCTCTGTTCCTGCCTGTCCTGTGGGGTCTGGGTCTGTTTGGTTTTCCATCCAGAGCTGTGAGTGCGATTCGCTGGTATGCACTGGCCGGGGCCTGCTGCGAACTGGCAATCACTGTGCAACTGGCTGGAATTGCTCTGGGTTGGATCGACGCTTCACCCGCAGTGAATGCATCCACAACGAGTTTAAGAAACGACATTCTGCTGGGCATGAGCCTGCCGTGGATTCCCACCTGGAATGTGAATTACTCGCTGGGAGTCGATGGCTTCAGCCTGCCACTCATCCTCTTGACCTCGCTGATTTTTGTGCTTTCGATTGTGGCATCATGGAGTATTAAAACTCACATTCGAGGATTTCTGTTTCTGCTGTTGCTGCTGGAAACAGGGGTCATGGGTGTCTTCCTGGCCCTGGATTTCTTTCTGTTTTTTGTCATGTGGGAAGTGATGCTGCTCCCGATGTACTTTCTCATCGGTCTGTGGGGTGGCCCACGCCGGGAGTATGCCGCGATTAAATTCTTCCTGTACACGCTGGCGGGCGGTGTTTGTCTGCTGATGGCCATGTTGATGGTCTATTCTGCTTCGGGAGGAAGTTTTGATCTGCTTGAGCTGGCCCGCATGGCTCAGGGGCAGGCACCAAAGCCAGGAATGGATCTGGATCAGGGAATTGCATTGACGGCAGCCATGGGTGATACCAGTCTGCAATGGAGAGTCTTCGTGCTCCTCCTGATTGCCTTTCTGATCAAGCTGCCGGCTGTTCCCCTGCATACCTGGCTACCTGATGCTCACGTCGAAGCTCCGACTCCTGTGAGTATGATCCTCGCAGGGATTCTCTTGAAACTGGGTGGGTATGGCTTCTTGCGAATTGCGATTCCGATCTGCCCGCTGGGGTTTGCCGAATGGGCGTGGTTCATGGTGGCGCTCGGCGTGTTCTGTGTACTGTATGGCGCACTGGCAGCGCTGGCTCAGAGTGATTTCAAACGATTGGTGGCTTATAGCTCAGTCAGCCACATGGGCTATGTGCTGATGGGTCTGGGAGCTTTCCGTTTTCAGGAATTGACGGGTGTTGTCCTCAATCCCGACTTTTCCACCATGGGACTTTCCGCGGCTACCTTCCAGATGGTGGCTCACGGGATTGTCTCTGCCGGGATGTTCTTTGTTGTGGGTGTGCTTTACGACCGTGTCAAACATCGCGATCTACGTCAGTTTGGCGGGATTGCCAGCCTGCAACCTCACTTCTCAGCGATTGCTGCGGGGATTTTCTTCGCTGGTCTGGGTCTGCCGGGTCTGTGCGGGTTTATCGGCGAAGCGTTCTCGATCTTTTCGGTCTGGCATGTGGATCGATTCTTCTCAGTTGGCGGTGCCCTGGGGATGATTCTGACTGCAGGTTACATCCTCTGGGCGTTGCAGCGGGTTTATCTCGGGCCAACGTACACCGGCCCCAATCGCGAGTACCTGACAGAGATCAATTTTCGAGAATATACTGTCGGCTATATTCTGCTGGCCTTTGCGATTGGCCTGGGTGTCTATCCTGCGATGGCCCTCAACGTGATTGAACCCGCATCCCGGCAACTGGTTCAACAGATCAGTGGTAGCCAGGAACGACAACTTTCTTTGAATCGAGCCAGCATTGAATCGCCATTGGACAAATAACGTATCACCTTCTGCAGCCTCACGACGACTTTCGTATCCCCAAGAACAAACTCAAACGCAGTCTGACCGATTACCTTGAGAGTCTGATCCAATTATTGAACCGGCCTTGAGCGATATGACACTTGACGACCTCTTCGCTGACTTTCTGGCCAATGGGACAGGCCGCGCCTTAGTGCTGCTGGCCCCCGAACTGTTGTTGTGTGCGACAATCATCGCCACGCTCTTGTGGCGTTTATTGAATCTGGACCGGTATGTCCCAGTTGCAGCGATTGCCACACTGGGTGTCGTAGTCTCTTTAGGTTGGGCTGGCTGGCAACTCCAGGCGAGTATTTTGCAGCTCCAGCCTGCGGAGATTCTGTTTACCGGGATGATCCGGCTGGATCGATTTGCCCTGTTTCTCAGAGTTTATCTGCTGCTGTTTCTCGTTTTGCAGATCGTGCTGACCACGCTGGGGGGAATTCCCGATCAGGAAGACAGCCCTGATTTTTACACCATGCTCTGTGGCGCCGTCGTGGGTCTGCTCCTGATGACAAGTGCCCACCATTTATTGCTGGTCTTTCTGGCTCTCGAAATGTCGAGTGTCCCGGGTTATGTGCTGGCTGGTTTTCTCAAAGGTCGCCGGCAATCAAGCGAAGCAGCTCTCAAGTTTGTGATCTTTGGTTCTGCTTCCGCAGGGCTGCTGCTCTTTGGCGTCACGCTGATTTGTGGACTGGCCGGGACTGGCGATCTTTCTCTGGTCGGTTCTCGACTGGAAGCTGTGATTTCGATCGATGGCGCGACTCTGGCTAATCCTGCCGTGAGGACCTTGCTGTTGGCACTGGTGATGATCTTTGCCGGAATGGCATTCAAGCTGAGTCTCGTCCCCTTTCACTTCTGGTGCCCGGATGTCTTCCATGGTGCTGCTGCGGAAGTGGGTGCATTTTTGTCGATTGCTTCCAAAGGGGCCACATTGGCACTCCTCGTACGGCTGGTGCTGGGCATGGTGGCAGGTGGCGAACTGGAAGCGTTCTGGAATCTGCTGGCACAAGGCCTGGGAGTCATCGCGGCGATCACGATCACATTCGGGAACCTGGCTGCTTTCGGGCAAACCAATATCAAACGACTGATGGCCTATTCGACGATTGCTCATGCCGGCTATCTGCTGATCCCGATTGCTGTGCTGGCCATTCCGGCTTTGGCGGGTGTCAATCAGATCGCTAGTACGGTGACGCCGGCACCTTCAACCAACGATGTTCTGCAAACTCAGGAGATGCTCGCCAGCAGCGTGGCTGTGCGAGCTGTCGAGTCGATGCTCTATTACATCGTTGTGACACTCTTTATGAATCTGGGTGTGTTCTCCTGTTTGATTCTCGTACGGAACCAGACGCTGGGAGAATCGATTGATGACTTCCGTGGGCTGGCCAGCCAGGCGCCGGTTCTGGCTGTGGCCATGTCACTCTCGCTGGCCAGTCTGATTGGTTTGCCACCGACTGGCGGGTTTGTCGCCAAGCTCATGTTGTTCTCGAGTCTGTACGATGCGGGTGCGAAGCTCCCCTTGTTTTATGCAGTGCTGATTGTGGGGGTGGTCAATATCCTGCTCAGTCTACTGGTTTATCTGAAGCTGTTCCGGGCCATGTTTTTTGATCAGCCCGTCGAAGGGGCTCCACCTGTCTGTATCGCTCCGTTTTCGATGGCAACGATGTTTGTTGTCACGGTGAGTATTCCTGTGCTCTCGTCAGGAATCGATGTCTCAGGATTAAGTCGCCTTTCACGCGATGCGGCTGTCTCACTATGGGATCAAACTCAAGATGAGAGCCGGAAATCTTCCAGTCTTGTTCCGGAATTAAAAAAGCCGCCAGTTGCCTCGGAAACTGTGCAGGGCAATTTAGTGTCCGGTGCATTGAGCAATGGAGATCACCCGTGACTGCGAACTCGTCGGCACATCGCAAACTGATTCATCATAATCGCAGTCTGAGTGAGCTGGCGGTGCAGCTCAAGCGAAGTTTTTTGCAATACCTGGCTTACACATCGCCTTACATACCGCCAGAAGCCCATTCGATCTGGAGAACACTCGGACAATTGGCGGAGACACAATTGTCACACGCTGAGGCGATCCTCGATTTATTGTCTGACCGACGTTTTGTGGCTCTCGACAGTGCTTTCCCCATGGAGTTTGCCACACATCATTACGTGTCGTTGAACTATCTGCTGCGGCCACTGTGCCTGGATCAACAACAACGAGCCAGCCTGGCCCGACAGGCTGCTCATGAGCTGATGGACGATGTAGAAGCTCGACCATTGCTGGAGCGGATTGCTTCTGGAGAAGCATTGATCTCACAGGAGATTGAGAAGCTTCAGCAAGGCATCGCGCAGAATTAATGTGCATGAGAAGCAACGTCAACATCCGGGAAAGTGATTTCATCCGGGCGTTGTTTCTGTTCATCCGGGATCACATCAATTCCTGCACCAGTGCTTCAGTTTGTTGATTGATCATCCATCAAAATTCTTTTGGTATCCCTTCTGACAGCACTGAGAAAGTTGATAATTTTTGAAGGCTTTGTCAGGAGTGCGGATTGACTTTTCCATCGGAAAATGCGGTTGAAAGAAAATCTGAAATCCTCGTTTGTCGTCATCGATGTTTGTGGTTAGACTCCTCGCCTTGCACGGACGCTCACGGGGCCACGGCTGGCCATTTTTTTCTCTTTGCCTGCTATCCCGATTTCTCGTGAAGCATTCAGTCGTTTTGCTCATCTGCAAAAGTCGATGCTCTGCTTTTCCTTGAGATGCCGCTGAGATCGCTTCATGCCGCTGATGTGGGATGTCGCCCCGAGGACTGCTCTTTCTGCAGACTCATTGCCAGAACTTCTTTCATCGGCATGGCCGCAAGTTGCCAGCGTTGATCTATCCCTTGGTCGAGCCGCTCACCCGCCTGCTGTCGATGTGTTAGGTCCAGCGCTGAATGCTGCCATCAGGCTGTGGAATTGCCCTGCACCCTGGTTTGTGACGGGTGCCCCAGAAGCCTTGCAGAAGACGTTTATCTCTCAAGGGATATCTCCGCCACATCACCTGAGTCTGTCGTGGAGTCAGCAAGACTGGTGGATCATCCCGCCCGTGACAGAACAGGCACTGGAGCAACTGGCGAGCCGACTTTCTTTTGAGGCAGATCCACCGAAAGTAAATCATTCGACCGAAACATGCCCTTCCGGTCAGCCAGCCGTGGTGATTGATCACTACAGCCAGGCCTTGCTGCTGCAGAATGTCTGGAGTGCCACAAACTTCCATACACCCCTTTCAGTCGCTTTGTCGGTCAGGCTGGTGGATCGAGGCGAAGGAGTCAGGATCGGGCATGACTTGAAAGATCTGCTGCTCGGTGTGGGTCGTATGCCCGGGTTGAAAATTGAAGCGATCTGGGGCGATTTTTCCTGGTTGCCAGAAAGTGAAGTGCCACGAGGACTCTCACTAATGCAACTGGCGGCCCGGCAACTCGCCGACGTTGTCAACATCAACCTGCCTTCGATCTGCCACGAACTACCACAGAAGTTCTGGCCACTTGTCGATCGTGTCGAGAATGCACTGACCATCCCTCAATGCATTTTCTCCTGCTCCTTTCCAACTTGGTGGGACATGCTGCAGAAGGCGAGTGCGGTTCCATTGGCGCTCTTGCAGGGGGTTGTGATCAGTCGCCCCACGATACAGACAGCCGTATTGAATCTCGGGTCTCAGCATTTTCACGAGATTGGCTGGGGAGATCTGACAAGGATCGATACATGCCCATCCCTGCGATTGCTGCAGGATGCTGGTGCAAAATGCCAGAAGTGGCTGGCTGAAAAATCGCTTTGGGAACTCTCACCTGAGGCTGGTGATTTACGAATCGGGCATGCTGCGACATGTATTCCCATTTTCGGGGCTTTTTCATCTCTTGATTGAACGAATGCTTCATCGCCGACCATGTTGAATATCATAAGGTTGTCGTGCGATTTACCAAATCTTTGCCATTTGCACTCTGGCTGCTGACAGAGAGTGAGCATCATGCCTGTATCGAACATTCGCCGAAGGTCACTCCGCTTCGAGAACCTGCAACAGGCTCTCGAAGATGCTGAAATCATTCTTCAAGCACCTGAAGGCTATTTTGTGACTGGCAGATGGTCAGCAGGACAAATCCTTGACCATCTGGCTTTCTGGGTCGAACGGCCTGTCGATGGCTTTCCTTTCCAGTTGCCCTGGCTCATGAGATGGTTCGGCCCGCTGATGAAACGTACCATGCTCGAACAACCCATGCGTCCGGGGTTTCAGTGGCGAGGTCAAATCGCACTCCTGGCGACACCTCAGACGGAAATCGAAGCAGAAACAGGTCTGGCACATTTTCGTCGTGCGATTGAACGCTTTGAAGCAGGCCCTCTCTTGCCTCGAAGTCCGGCTTTTGGCCCGATGTCTCGCGAAGATTGGACACAACTGCAATGCCGCCATGCAGAATTGCACCTTTCCTTCCTCCATTCCCAGTCTGCACCATGAAAAAGAGCATCCTGAATTCGTGGTGGCTGCGGTCGATCGATGGGTGAGTCGGTCTTCACTCAACCAGTGCAAAGAGCGTAAACTCCGATGATGAGCCCAGGGTGCCGATTGGCAGTCGTGGCGATGTTCCAGGAGGAGACCGGCCATGGATGGCGGGCCAGATCAGCCCGAAACGACTGCGCCCCAAGGGGTTTTCGTCCCCTTTTGCGCAGTCACCGTTCGTGGCAGGATGGTAAATTCTCGATCTCTGCGACCATTGTTAACGCTGGCAGTTTTGGCAGTGTGCGGGCTCTTGGAAGGCTGCAAGATACTGGAGGCCCCGACCTTTCTGGATGGACTCCGGACAGTTGCCGGTATCACGACACCCGATGTGAGTGATCCGGAAGCTGCTGCCAAATCACCAGAAAAGAGCTCCGCAGCGAGTGATCCGAAAGCCACAACGACAAAAACACCAGAAACGACTGAGTCAAAAGAGTCCACTCCACCGACCATCACCTTGCCGGGATCAAAAGCTGGTCAATCCGCAGTGGTCGATGATGGTTCCGCTTCACCTTTGATCCTGCACTATCGCCAGAAGTTTGCTCTCGATGCGTGGCAAAAAGCCTATGATGCCACGCCTGTCATTCAGCAGAGCTGGCAACTCATCAGCCGGAATTCCGCGACGGATTTGCCGGTGCATGCAAACCTGCCCAAGAATGCCCAATTACAATCGGGCCAGATCCACTCCAGTCATCGCTGGCCCAGCTATTTCCGGTACATGGTGCGTGATAAAGAGAGTGCCGCCTTGGCAGCCACCGGGAAGTCTGCCAGAACACTCACTGCCGATGTTACCTGGCTGGCCATGAGGCAGTCTGGTGAATCCAAGGCTCAACTTCCGCCTGCTGTTTCCGAATTGCCATCCAGTACGATCACTCCCGCGGCAGAAGCCAGCGAGACGCCAGTGGAAGAGCAGGCCACGAATCAAAGATCGGATCCGGCCAGATTAACCAATTCAGAGCTAAGAGCCAGTCTCGAAGCCTTGAAGACCATGCTGGCAGCACGAGAGTTGGCAGGTGTTAATGCTGCCATTCTTCTGTCGAACTGTGAGCCCCAGCGAGCTGTTGAACTGATCGCTCCTTTGGGAGAAATTGTGGTTGATGGCCGCATTCGTCTGAAGGGCGAGCCCGTGACGATGTCTCCGCGGCTGCGAGCTGCTGCAGCCGAGGCCTGGTGCCGGATGCTTTTAGAAAAACCAGGGGAACCTGAACTCAGATTGGCGCCCGCTGGTGAACTGCTGAAGCAGGATTCGCTGGCTGGAGAGGTCAAAGTCGTCTTGTGGCAATTGCTGGCTCAAAGAATTCTGCCAGATCGATTGCCCGGGCTGGCCGACGCGATTAACGAACAGCAAGGTGATCTTCCCTTAAGACAGGGTGCCTATGAAGCCTGTCTGATTTTTGCAACGATGCAGAAACTTGAACAAGGTCTTCTGCCGCAGCACGAAATGCTTTTTGTTCAGGCGGCCCATGAGAGTGATCCTCAACTGTCCGATTGGCCGGAAGGGATGTCGCTGGCCCGATTTGATCGCGATCCGATGATTCGTCGGCTGTATGGTCGCTGGCTGGCGTTGCTCAATCATGATCAGGCCTGTGCGATTGCTCTGGCGCAGGGACAGGATGCCGACTTACGTGTGGCAGACGATGCGATTTTGAACCTCGGGTTACTGACTGCCGCCGAAGCACAACAAGCGTTGGAAAAATTCGTGCGTTCTGCCAATGAGAATCAGCAGACACTGGCTGCGATGGCCATCTCACTCAGACAGCCTGAACGCCTCGCGGAGTTTCTCAACCCTCCGGCTGGGCAGACTTCGACACCTCGATTTCGAGCAGCTGTGGTGAGTCAGTTTGGTCGTTACCCTTCATTGACCAATGCGACACTGCTCAGGCCTTCGATTCGTGATCGCAGTCTCGATGTGCAACTGGCACTGGCGAAACTTCTTGCCGACTGGCCGATGGAACTCGCTTCGCCATTACTTCTGGAAATACTGACGGAGGGTTCCGGCCCTGCCCGGGAAGAGGCCATGCGTTCGATCTCGGCGCATTTGGGTTATTCGCCAGTCTTTCCGATCCATGGGCCCAGAGAGGAGCGAATCGCTGCTGTGAAGGAGCTTTCGCGTGTGCAGGGCTTACCAGCCACCTGGCTGAATACCGCTAATTCCGAGGCGTACGATTTCACAAGTCGAGCCGATTCTCAGAGTGCCGCGAGTTCCGTTTCGCAGATGGTGAATTCTGTCCCGGCGTCAAGAAACGAATGGTCTGTGGGCGAGCTGCAAAATGAGCTTTCGACGATTGTCAAACTTCCCCAGGGAAGCAGTGAAAGGCTGGATCGAACCGAATTTCTGGCGAGGTCATTGCCGGTCAGTCTTCCTGTACTGACTGATGCCGCCATGAGACTTCCTCCCGAGCAACTGACAGAGATTGCCCGTGAAGTCTTTGCCCCTGCCGACGAGGCGGTAAAACTGGTGCTCGACATGAATGCCAATGAGGTCCTCGCGCGTCGTCAGTCGGCCAGTGCTCTGAGGCAACTGGCTGCCTCACAAAATCCTGGGCGTATCGCGGTCAAACTGTTGCAGGAAAAATTGCGAACAGAGCAGGATCAGCAGGTCTGGCAGGAAATCATGCGGGCAATTGACCGCGAATCGACACCAGAAGCTGCTGCGCTGGCCCAAATGGCTATTCATCATCACTGGCCCGATATCCGGCTATGTGGTTGCCAGTATGTGCTCAAGCATCCCGCGATCGAGAGGGGCTTGTGGCTGGCCCCTGTGATTGAAGACCCTCATCGTCCGGTTCGTCTGGCAGCGATTGAGGCCGCTGGTGTCTGTGGGAATCCGCAACTCATTGAAGGGTTACCGGTGAATGATGGTTCACGGGTCGGTTCACTGCGACCACTCCTGCAATCGACCGATCATGAGCTGATGGAAACAGCACTCGTGGCTCTGGTGCGTCTAAGAGATGATCAGGCCATGGCGGAACTGTTAAGGCGCAGTCGGCATGATAATCCACGAGCCCGCTTGCAGGCTGTGGAACTGATTCGACAAACCGGTCAGCCTCGTTTCGTAGAACCACTGATCGAGCAGCTCTGGACAGAGAAAACGGATTCGGTGATTGTCGAAATCCTGCGGACGCTCGAAGAACTTGTTCCGCCCCATGATCAGCCGGTCTTCGATACGAGGTTAGGTTATCCCACACGGCAGATGAAGATCGACGCGTGGGCGAAGTGGCTGGCCGATCAGAAGATTCGGCGCTCAGAGTGATGTGCATATCCAACCGGCCTGCCTGATAGAATTCTTTCAGCAGGCGGGTGGCTTAGGAACCTCGGGCGCTGGTGGTGCCGCATCGACTATGGTGGCCACCACAGATACTGGCGTAGCAATGATGGTGGCGGTCACATCCGAGACAAAATTTGCTCCTGGCTTCTCACCCGCTGATTCTCCTCTGGCTGGAGAGGAAGTGGCCATGAAGCCCTTCAGTTCCTGATTGAAAATCTTGGCCAGCGCGTACAACACCGAAGCGATCATGGGCCCCAGAAAAATCCCCCACAATCCAAAGGCTTCCAGCCCGCCGAGAATGGAAACGAATCCGAGCAGCGGATGCATCTGCACATTGCTGCTCAACGTATAGGCACGCACGACGTTATCGATGCTGCTGATCACCAGAAAACCAAACAGGAATAATCCTGCCGCAGTGAAGTAGTGCCCTTGCGTTGCCAGATAGATCGACATGGGCACATACACCCCGGCGGCACCAATCATCGGAACCATGGCAGCGACAGTGGTGACCATGCCAATGACGAAAATGTGCCCAATCCCCAGAACTCCTACCGCGAGAGACATGGCGATCCCCTGACCCACGGCTGCCACGAGTGTCCCCATGACGACAGAGCGGGTCACTTTCGTGAATTGATCAAAGACCTGCTGCTGGTATTCCGGCTGGATGGGGATGAGATTCTGAGCGCCGTGCAGAATGCGTGGGCCATCGGCCAGAAAGAAGTAAAGTCCCAGCAGGCAGACAGTCAATTGAATAAAGAAGTTGATGAGAGTACCGATGATTCCCCAGGTGGAGCTGGCAATTTCCGAGGCACCCACGCCCAGTTGCTTGACCTGATTCTGGATGCCAGTCAGAAGTTGCTCTTTGACAGCCTCCTGGTCGGCTCCCGCAGGCATCAGAGGCATGATGCGTTGAACAAACTGATCGATTCGAAGTGAGACAGTCGACTTGATCTGCTCCCAGGAGGAATCGGAAAGATTATCCTGCACAAAGACCGACAGTTCTAATCCTGTCAGCAGGATGGCAAACAGGATGGGCAGGACAATCACCACGACGACACCGGTGGTGGTGGCGGCAGCAGCGAGAGATGTCCACCCGCGGCAGTAAGCCAGACTGCTGCTATGCATCGGCTGCGCAAGTATGGCAAGCACTCCCGCTAACAGAAGCGACATCAGGTAGGGGGCCATCACCTGATAGAACATCAGAATGAAAATGACCATCACGACTGAAAGGACCAGCAAAGAGACGATTTTGACGGTCGATTGATCACGCAGATTGTCAACGGTCGATGGCATATTGAGTTTTTCCAGGGCCCTGGTTGTGAGAGAGAATCTGCATTCGATGATTGATCTTGGTCGCCTTTGATACGGATCTGCAACCCAAATCCTGACGAGCATTCACTCTTACCAGTCGATACAATCACTGAAAGGAGAGTTCAAACGGGGGCTGGTTTCAGCGAACGGATTGACTCGGCGGTTGGGATCACGCGAATTATCGAAATGAGTTCAGTTCGTAGATTTTGTTTTGCAGGTGAATACTCAGAAAACGATGGCAATTTATGAGAGAATGCTGGCTCCTGCATGGTTAAATCATGCGAAGAATCATGCTGCTCCATGAGGATATTTCCTAAGAATCCGTCCGTTTTGATGTCATGAGAGATGGTTGTTGGTGGTCTGCTGAGACAGAGTGATGCTGGTGGAGTTATTCGATGCCCAAACCCTATGTGATGACCTTGATGGCCACCAATCGCGTGGGAGTCATGGCGGCATTAACAACAGCTCTCGATGAATTGGGTGGAAATCTCCGCGAAGTGAGTCAGACAGTGACCGGCAACTATTTCACCATGTTGCTGACGGCTGACTTCCCCGATGATCGACCGGCTGGAGTGATCAACGACCATATTCGGGCCTTTTGCGATCCCTTTGGTATCGAACTGACGCTGAAACCACTTTCCAGTGCAGAACTCAGCGAACCCACGACGAATGGCAAAGCTGCGGCCACCGAGCGATATTCTTTGACAGTGGTGGGCCCGGATCGTCGCGGAAGTCTGCGGCAGGTTTGTTATCGGCTGGCCCATCACGGAATTGATATTGCCGATCTGCATGCCACGACATTACCAGGAAATGATCACTTCGTGGCGCGATTCGCACTAACAGTTCCCAAGTCGATTGATCGCGGTCAATTGCAGAAAGAGCTTTTCGAATTGAGCGAGACGACCGGAAGCACGATCACACTGCAGCATCATCTGGTGGGGTTGGCGACCCAGAGTCCCATCCCGATCCGTCTGGCTTCCCAATGAATTGATCATCAGCGAATCGATCATCAGTGAATTTGAAACATGTCGATGCGGCAGGTCGGTACGATCTGCTGCGATAAAGTGCTAATCCTAAAAACATTACGACCATCGATTTTTCTCACGGAAACCTTCATGCAGCCTACACTGCCAACCACGAGCTGGATGCATCTGGATGGCCCCGCACATCTCTTCGATGTTCGTACTGTGACGCTGGGGATCAGTCTCGCGAATTGTGTGGATCGTTCGCTGCATCGCTTCTGTGAAAACGTGTATCAGCGAATCACAAGCGCAGCCAGTCGCTATGTAGAAACATGCCATCAGGTTTCGGGCGAAATGGGTGTCCCGGTCATTCAGCGCTGGCTGAGTGTGACAGCGATTGACCATCTGGCCGATGGTTTTACAGCAGAAGATCTGTTTCATATTGCTCGAACTCTCGATGGAGCTGCTGCGAACGTACGGGTCGATGCGATTGGAGGATTCTCGGCCTGGATGCAGCACGGCCTTTCGGGTGGGGCCCGCCAACTGATCGAAAGTCTCCCGCAGGCACTCTCACAGACGGAACGAGTGCATTCGGCGATTGTGGCCGGGACAAGTGAAGTGGGGATTAACTTTTCGGGTCTGCTCCCGGTTGCTCAGCAGTTGCTGGAGCTTTCGCGGTTAACAAAAGATCGCCCGGGAACCGCCGCGCGGATGAGTGTGGTCGCCAACCCACCCAGTGCCTGCTTTGGTAAAGCCGGTTGCCCGGATGGGATGCCCGACATGCAGCTTTATTCGGGAATCAGTGCACCCCGGATTATCAATCAATGTCTGCGTGCGCGGATGGCAGAGGACCCTGATTGCCGGTTGGAAGATCTTGCCGCCGAAGTGCGGACAGCCACCTTCCGAGCCACTCGCGCTGCGGAGTTGACGGGCCGGGAAATTGCCCGTCGACTGGGAGCCACCTGGGGAGGTATCGATCTGACAGTCGCACCTTCACTGCGCCCGGGGGACAGCATTGCCGAATTGATGGGCCTGATGGGGATTGAACGCTTTGGTGCCCCCGGAACTGCCGCTCTTATTGCCTTGATTGACCGCGCTGTGCGCGATGGTGGCCGTTTCGCTGCCACAAGAATCTGTGGCTCGTGGGGAGTGCGTCTGCCGCTGATGGATGACGTTGGTCTGACAGAAGCGTTACGTTCCGGCGAGATGAGTTTTAATCAACTCTCATTGCTGACAGGAGCTGGGGCCCAGGGGCTCGATCTGGTACCAGTCCCTGGCGATACCGATGCGGAAACTTTGGCTGCAGTGCTGGCCGACCAGATGAGTATCGGCCATGCGAGCGGTCGCCCGGTGACCGTGAGACTGGTTCCTGTGCAAGGAAAAACGGGGGGCGATTCGATTTCGATGGGTGGTATGAATCAGTCGGCCATCGTGCTCCCCATGCTGGCTACAGGTCGCAGTAACACCATGGCCAGGCGAGGTGGTCGCCTGCCTTAAACGCCTCGAAAACTAATGGCGTGTGGAGAGTCAGTAAAGCATGCTTGCTCGGAGCCGCAAGCATGGCACATCAAGCACTGCTAAATCCTGGAATCCTTTCAGAATTGCGGTTTCCAGATTTCTAAGGCAGACTTGAGCCTTCGGGGTGCAGGCGAAAGACTGGCAGTTGGGCTCTGACCGATTTGGGGAGAGCTTCCTGCATCGGCGGTATGTTGGAGCCAAGTCTCTGGCTGATCTGCTCGAGCTTCTGGCCTATGGCTGCATACTCTGTGAGCTGCTGTTCACGCCATTCGACGAACAGCGATTCCAGCTTTTCTTCCCAGTGCCGGGCATCCTGCAGACTTTGTCGCAGATGCTGTAAAAGTGGTAACAGGGCATCCGTCGCCTGTGTCGAGGCATCCTTACGCGAGAAGTCCTGCGTCATGAACAGCACCCGGCAAATCGCCAATGAAGGCGAGGTCGATAAGTCCACACGTCTAGTGGCAGCCAGATAATTCTGATGACCAGGAGCGGCTGCCATTCACGAAAGACAGTATCGGCCGGATATGCAGGAAGCTTAAGTAGACTTAACAAATTGTATCGCATAGGTAAAAGAGTCGTCTTTTGCGGTGACTCAACGAGCAATCATTGCCAGAAACGATGCAGCGAGTTTTCTCCCCGCTCTTTGGTAATCACCTCTCAGTAAAACTGTTGTCAAAATGATTGAAAGAAAATCAATCTGAGACGCAGGTGTGAACTGATTCATCGGCAGTAACTGCTTATCTGGTTGATAGTTATCAAAAAGCGATCTGGCTTGGGAAAAATGGCTCACTTCTTGCCTTCTCATACCGGCATCTCTGATCCGCATGGAATGGAAGCAGAGACAATGGCCTCAACAAGAGAGTGGGAGACGGGAAATGAAGACATTTCTAAGTTTGATTGCCGCAGGAATCACAGCGATTGCCACGTCATCGAGTAACCTGGCTGAAGCAGGACCACCGGTCGTGTATCCGGTCGGGCATCACCATCATGGGGGTGGGTATCATGGAGGAGGGGCTTATGGCGGAGGGTATCATGGAGGGCCTTCGAGAAATTCCTTGTCCCTATCCATCAACGCAGGGGGAGTTGGCTTTGGTTACAACCGAGGTGGCTACTATCCTCCCGTTTACGGCCGGCCAGTCTATGGTGGGCCGGTTTATGGAGGGCCAGGTTATCAACCATATCCGCCAATTTATCGGCCTGTCCCACCGGTCTATGTGGCTCCCCGCCCATGGTACCCTGGCTGTGGCTGGTAAATGAGAGAACCTCTTCCCCATCCACTCCATGTTTTTCTCTCAATAAAAACATTGCTGTCAGAAGCCGCGAGAACCGCCTCTCGTGGCTTCTGCTTTTGGTCAAGAGACGATGGTCGTCATGCGATGGAGATCTCAGGCTTTTCTTGAGGTCCGACGAAAGACATACTTCTGACCATGACGTTGATGGAAGTGTTGTCGGAAAGTGCTGCATGAATCCTCCCTGTCTGGTCTGTGAATATCTCTGTGCCTTTGAAGGTGAAAATCTCCCGGCCACTGATTCCGCTTCTACCGCAGAGATTCGGCGGGAAGGCGCCGCCATGCTGCAGGCGTTGACAGAAGATCTCGCTGCCAGCCAGATTCAGGTCGCGGGGCTGGTGCATGCCGGCTGGAAAGAGAGTTGGACTGGTCACCCGGGTGTGAGATGGATCTGGACAGAAGACGATGATCACTCGAGATCACTGATTCACTCGGCAATCAGTGGTGGCTGGAAAGTGGTCATTATTGCTCCCGAGATTGATGGGACACTGGCAGCTATCATCCAGTTGTGTGAGTTTCTGGGGGCCCGCGTCCATAACTCGACATCGGCAGCAATTCAGCTCACTTCGGATAAGCTGCAATTGGCAGAGCATCTGGAGAAGCACAGGATCCCGACAATCCCGACACGACTTGTTCAACACGCAGAAGAACTTGGCACACACTCCCGATATGTCGTGAAGCCGATTGACGGCGCGGGGAGTCTCGACGTCTTTGTGGTCAACGACTGGAGAGAGGCCCCAGAGACGGAGACCTGCCAGATCGTGCAACCTTACCTGCGCGGCCGGTCGGCTTCTGTGGCAGTGATTATGCCTGCCTTGGTTGATGTAGAGAATCGTGACTCATCTGGGCAAAGCTCGATGGCATCGATTGTGTGGCCCGCGGCTTCTCAACGGATCATTGAAAGCCCGGGCGAAGGCCATCTTCCGGCCAGCCTGAAGTACCAGGGCGGTGCCTTGCCCGCAGATGAGTTCAGTCCTGAAGAACGGGCAACGCTGGAAGCCTTAGCACTTAAGGCGTGCCAATCGATCGAGGGTCTACGCGGATATACAGGCGTTGATTTGGTGTGGCCAGAGGAATCGGCAGAGCCACTGGTGGTCGAGATTAACCCCAGGCTGTGCATGAGTTATCTGGGCTATCGACAGATCTTCGGACCACAGGCAGCACTGGTCGTGGCGGGCTATAGCGAGGCTGCTGCAATGGTAGAAACTTCTGCTGATGATGGAGCTTGCTGGAAGACCAGTCGAGCGGAGTGGTAAACATCACACGAATCGCAATATGAAATAGCGAGTCCAAGATTACGTCAACATGCTTGCCCAAAGCTGCAAGCATGGCACACAGATCACTATTTCAAATGAGAATGCGTATCAGTTCGTTTTTGCGGGATCCATCTTTTTGCGTTCAGCCAGCTTGGCCAGCCAGCGAACGGGATCGGCTTCAAAGGCTGATTTACAGCCTGAACAACAGACCCAGTAAGTCTGCCCCAGATAGGCGACACTGGTGGTTCCCAGGCCTTGAGAAACGATGCATTCTTTCTCGCCGTAATCGCTGTCATTGAGGGCAAAGCTGGTTCCCTCGCGCTGTGTGTTGATCGTATCAACACGCACGTAAGTCCCACTGCCACGCTGACGGTCGAGTTCGATCAGATAGCGATTGTTATCCTGCTGGCTCAGGGCGAGCTTCCAGATCTCATCGGCTGGTTCGGCTGCCTTTTCCAGAAATTCGAGTTTATAAGTACGCTGCAGTTTGTCGTCATCACCCGCCACGTCCTGAACTTCTTTCGTAAAGCTACCCAGCCAGTTGCGAGTCACACCATCGGCATCAGTCGTGGTGAGCTGATAGGACTGATCTTTCACCAGAAAGGTCAAACGCCCTTCGCGGATGTATTTTCCAGTGGGTGACTTGATGACGAGTGCGGGCTGCTTGGGGTCGGTCGTTAAATCCCACATCCACTCCGGTTGGTCGAGGAGAGCTTTGCGGGCATTCCCTTTCCAGCGGCCCAGAAGGACCTGCAGTGGCTTCAGGGCATCCATCACCGAATCGATCTTGGATTCATCGATCGTTTCGGTATCAGTTCCAGAACCAATGGCGCCGAGCTGAATGGGCTGGAAGCGTTTCCTGGGTGGAGTGGCTGAGGCCTGAGATGTCGCAGGAGTTTGAGAGTTGGTGGTGGCAGCGTTTGTATCTGCCTGAGTTGCGGCAGGTGCAGGTGTGGCTTGAACCGTGGGCGTCTGGGAGCCGGGAGCCTGAGAGGTGGACATGGGGGGCTTGGCACTACCGCCACAGGCCGATAGGAAGAGCAGGCTGGTCGCCAATGTACCAAACAAGCCAGCTCGCTGAACGAATTGATTGAAAACCACTTGTTCACCTCTTGTCTTCGCAACGAAATCACTATCGATGCCCGCCGGACTTCTGTTTGTCAGATTCCAGTGGGACCAGTGCAGGCAGGTTACGCCAAGCATTTCCGGCATCAGGATACACGAGAGTAGTGCCGACGGGGAGACCGATTGGAATCAGCCCTGCTTGATGTGAGTTACCAGTCGCTGTTACGCCCGTGATCGACACTCTTCACAATGACCTCACTCGGTACGAAAAACGTCGCGGGTGATTGGACGAAGTGAAACAAATCTGAAAAAAATAGCGGAAGTGGCATTGCTGACCACTCCCGCTGACGTGCGAAGATATTTGCCTCTGGCGATCCCAAGGTCGGACAACCAGTGACTGGAGAAAACAGCGACTCAGGCTTTGAGTTTATCGAGCTTGCCTGTGCTGTCTCCCAGTCGATCCGCTGAGACACCCATGCAGTCGAGCATCGAGAGGAACAGGTTATTCAGGGGCGTATCTTTTGGATAGACCACATGCCGACCTGTATCGATCCGGCCCGAACCACCCCCTGCCAGAAGAACTGGCAGATCGTTGTGGTTGTGGCGGTCGCCATCGCCAATTGCACTGCCGTAAACGATCATCGAATGATCGAGAACTGTGCCGTCGCCTTCCTTCATCGAATCGAGTTTTTCCAGGAAGTAAGCGAATTGTGTGATCAGGTGTCGATCGACTTTTCGCAGCTTTTCGAGATTTTCGGCCTTCTTCTGGTGATGTGAAATCTGGTGGTGACCTTCATTGACCCCCACGACTGAGTAGGAGCGGTTGGAACCCTCATTGGAGAGCATGAAGGTCGCAATGCGTGTGGAATCTGTCTGGAAGGCGAGTGCCAGCAGATCGAACATCAGCCGGGTATGAACGATTTGATCCTTGGGAACTCCATCGGGAAGATCCATATCAGGGATCACAATCTTGGCGGAGTCGCTCGCTGCCCGTTCCAGACGCTGCTCGATTTCGCGAACGCTCGTAAAGTACTCATCGAGTTTGCGGCGGTCAGTCTTGCCCAGCTTCTGCTGAAGCTGGTCGGCATCTGCCTGAACCATATCGAGAATGCTCTGGCGGTAATGATCTCGCTTTTTACGATTCTTGATTTCATCAACGCCACCGCCAAACAAACGTTCAAAGACGAGTTTGGGCCGGATTTCTTTCGCCATCGGTGTCGTGGGGGATTTCCACGAAATCGTATTTGAGTAAGCGCAGCTATAGCCTGAGTCGCACTGGCCGGCATTGCGGCCCCCTTCGAGCCCCAGTTCGAGCGATGGAAGTTTGGTGGCAGCACCAATCTGTGCGGCAGCCACCTGATCGACGGAAACACCGGCTTGAATATCGGCCCCGGCGGTTTTGCGAGGATGCACACCTGTGAGGAATGTTGCTGCCGAGCGTGCATGATCACCCGGCCCGTCGCCTAAAGCCCGTGCATTGTTCTGCGCCAGGTGGGACATGACGTTGAGCTTTTCCTTGACCTTGGCAAGTGGTTCCAGTGATGGCGGGAGTGAGAAGCCGGCACCTTCTTTGACAGGCTGCCAGGAATCCATGACCACACCGTTGGGCACAAAGACAAAAGCCATGCGGTTCAGAGCTGTCGATGCCATCGCCGCTTCAGCGGTCGCCAAGTGAGCGGGAAGCATCGCTTCCAACACCGGGAGAGACATCGTCACACCCAGCCCTTTGAGCATCGTGCGGCGATCTACAGCTGATTGCCAGCGGGAGAGTTTATTGATGTTCATAGTGTTGACCCTTCACCACGACGAAGCCGGAATGGTTCGCTCTTGACGATCTCTTTGACCAATACTGAGAAACGGAAATTCTGGGCACTTAGCTCACTATTAATACGATTCACCGAGCAGCGATCATAATATTCCAGCCCCCGGCCCAGTGCATACGTTAGAAGCTTCTCAGTTAAACACTCGGTGAACGCTTTTTGTTTCTTGGTCTTCAGAATATTGACCATTTCGACTGGCCCGCTGAACGAATCGCCACTGGGCAATGTTCCTGAGGTATCGACTGGTTTGCCACCATCATCTTTACGATACCGGCCGATAGCATCGAAGTTTTCCAGGCCGAAGCCCAGAGTGTCCATCGTCTTATGGCACGAGGCACAAGCCGGATTTGACCGGTGTTGTTCCATCTGCTGGCGAAGTGAAAGGCCGGCGGATTGCTCCTTTTTGTCTTCCAATTCAGGGACATTGGGGGGTGGCGCAGGAGGTGGAGAATCGAGAATCGTTTCCATAATCCATTTGCCGCGCTTCACGGGGGAAGTGCGCGTGGGGTTGGAAGTAATGGTGAGCACACTGGCCTGTGTCAGCACGCCGGCTCGATTTGTCCCGGCCAGGCTCACCTGGCGGAATTCATTCCCCTTAACATCCGGGAGGCCGTAGTGTGCGGCCAGTCGTTCATTCACAAATGTGTAGTCTCCCACGAGCAGGTCCAGAACGCTGCGGTCTTCCTGTACAATGGCGCGGATGAACTGCCGGGTCTCTTCCTTCATGTCACGGCGCAGATCGTCATTGAACTGCGGGAAGGCTTTTGGATCAGGGGTGACTTCGTCAAGAATGCGCAATTGCAGCCATTGTTCGGCAAAGTTCTCAACAAGCGCTGAGGATCTGGGATCCTGAAGCATGCGGCGGACCTGGGCATCGAGAATCAATTCGTTGCCGAGATCGCCCACCCGGGCATGTTCAAACAGTTCGTCATCGGGCATCGTGCTCCACAAGAAGTACGACAGCCGTGACGCCAGTTCGTACGAGTTGATGATGTGGGCACTCTTGGGATTTTCCGGCTCTTTGTCGGATTCAATACGGAAGAGGAAATGTGGCGAAACCAGCACTGCTTGAACGGCGACCTGCATCCCGAATTCAAAGGTTTCACCGGCTGCGGTGGCTTGCTCGACCAGACCGACAAACTTCGATAGTTCCTCGTCTTGTGGCGGACGACGGAATGCTCGCGTGACAAACGGAGTAAGGTTCTCCCGGGCTGCTTCGCTGATCGTTTTGCCGGGTGCTCCATTTTCACCACTGGCCGAGGGAACAGCTTTCACCAGCCGGGTATGCGAAGCGGGATAGCTATTGGGCAAAACCTTCGATGGCCCGGTAAGGGAGGCTGACAGGATGACGAGATTGCGATCCCGCCGCTTCGGATCCTTGGCCTTCTCATCATAAAAATCGTTCAGGAAGGCGAGCGAAATGTTTCGCTTCCCCTGCAGGAGAGTGACCGGAAGCGAATATGTTTCAGGTTTACGATCAGTAGCCGAGACTTCAAAAACTTTGAGTTCCTGACCATCGAGGCGAACTGCCATCTTCGCGCGGTCAGTTCCTGCGGGTGTTTCGGCAGCGACGACTTTGAGGACGTATTCACCAGAAAGTGCGACATCCACGGGAATGGTGGCATCCCCTGTGGAGACGAGAATGATGCTGGGATCGTCTTCGCCTCCATGATTGTGGGCCACTTTGCTTCGCTGAAGTTCACGACCTTTCCATTTTTTGACGGGAAGATCATTGGGATCGATGGAAACAATGGCAGCCTGAGCCAGCTTATCTGCCGCATCGAGATACTTTTCCATGAGAAGTGGCGGGAGTGACAGGACATCACCGATGTTGTCAAAACCGTAACCCACGTCATCGGAAGGAAAGCTGTCAGCCGGTCGGAGATCGACGCCCAGCAGGTCGCGGACGGTGTTGTTGTATTCTGTGCGATTGAGCCGGCGAACCGTCACACGGCCAGGATCGGGATTGGTCGCACAATCGACGTAATACACAGTCGAATCGAGGAAGCTGACGAGCTTCGCCCGTTCTTCTTCGGTGGGTTGAGGGCTGTCATCGGGTGGCATGATCTGCCCCTCGACGATCTGCATGATACGCTCCCACTGCTTGCGATCTTTCAGGATTGAAGCGGTGTCGGAGTATTTGTCGAAAGCGATACCGGCTTCGGCATCAGGCCCCTGATGGCAGTCAATGCAGTACTTCTGCATGAAGGGGGCTGCATTTTCGGCATACGAGGGGAGGCGGTGTTCAGCCGCCTGTGCCACACCGGCAGTCGACGGTGACGCGTCGCCACTGGGTGAGCGTGGCCACAGAAATGCAACGATTCCCCCCAGTAGACCCAGGAAAGCTACGCCACCGACAATGATGCCGACGACGGGTTGTGATGATGAGGATTTCCCTCGTGAAGTGCGATTGCCTGAACCTTTTCGGCGCGAGGCAGGAAGTGGAGCGCTTCGAGAGGGTTTGGAACTATCGCCAGTCGAGCGGCCAGCTTTCCCTTTTCCCTTGAGAGGAGGAGGTGCAGCAGCAGGGGCTTCTTCGTAATCTTCGAGATCATCACTGGAGAAGCCGAACTCCTCGAGCTCTTCCTCTGGAGCGGAAGCCACAGGAATCCGGAGCACCTGCCGACAATCAGTGTTAGGACAGTATGCCTTTTTGCCTGCAAACTTAGCATCCACCTTAAAGGCATGATCGCAGGCAGGACATGTCACACGAATGCGCATGGCAGGCGAAACTTCCGGGGCAGGAGGCGACAGGCGGGATGTGTGAATTCAGTTTGGACGAACGCATCCAAATTCACTGTTGTAAGTATAGCGCGCGATTCAAGCAAAAGTCCACCACAAGAAAGAGGGTTTTACGCATTCCCTAATTATTGCACTAACAATGGATTACGACAAAAACTCTGAATCTGTTGGCGCTCTGGTGTCGCCAGAATGTGCAATGCGTCAAGAATTCAGGCAACACGTCGAATCTGCGAGTTATTTGATCGATCTTCAGTAGGCACCACGGGTTAATGATCAACCTCGACGGCGAGTTTTCGTGGACTGCTTCTCAAAAAGTCCGTCAATCTAAGCAATTGAGCCGCAAAGAATGCTACATCAAGAACTTACATCGATGCTCTCGGGCCTTCCTGAGCATCTTCAAGAGCGGACACGGATACTCTCTTCGCCATTGAGTTTGTCGACGGCCGCAAATGATCCGGATCAAGCCACAACCCATGGTGACTTTGTCCTGTACTGGATGCACCATTCACTCCGGGGCCACGAAAACCCGGCACTTGATGTCGCCATTCATTTGGCACATTGGCTCGAGAAGCCACTGCTGGTTTATCAGGGGCTCTCGGAAGATCACCCCTATGCCAATGATCGCAGGCATACGTTCATTCTCCAGGGAGCACGCGATGTTCATGCGGAACTGGCCGAGCAGAAGATTTCCTCGGTGCTCCATGTCGCGCGGGCCGAAGATCGCGGGCCTCACCTCAAGACACTGGCTGCTCACGCGGCGGTTCTCGTGACAGATGATGTCCCGACCGCTCCGACGATTCACTGGCGCAATCGACTGGCTGCCTCCATCAAGACGCCGATTGTGTGTGTCAATGGTGCGTGCATTGTGCCGCCCCAATTGGTCAAGCGGGCCTTTGATCGCGCCTTTGCCTATCGAGAAGCAACGGCATGGCTCTACAAAACCCGCAATACCCGCCCGTGGCCAGTGCTTCGTTATGCAGGGAAGCCGTTTCCACTTGATCAGCGACCCTTCCAATCAGTCGATCTGCAGCAGACGTCGATTGCCGATCTGCTGGCAATCAGCCAGATCGATCACTCGGTTGGTCCTGTTCAACATACCGTGGGAGGTTCTCAGGCAGGTTATACCCGCTGGGAAAACTTCAAAAAGCAGGGATTGAGACGCTATGCCGATCAGCGGAACGATGCCCTCAAGGATGGCGTCAGCCGGATGTCGGCCTATCTGCATTACGGCATGGTTTCCCCCTTCACACTGGTGCGAGATTGTTTTGAAGTCGGTGGCGCCAGTGCCGAGAAATATCTCGATGAACTCCTCATCTGGCGTGAACTCGCCTGGTGCTTTTGCCACTACCGCACAGATCACGAGGCTCTTTCAGCACTCCCCACCTGGGCTCGACAGGCTTTGAAGGCTGGAGAAGCCGATACCAGGCCTGCTTTGTACGATGAAGAAACGCTGGCTCGTGCGCAGACGCATGATCCCCTCTGGAATGCGGCTCAAATGTCACTCCTTCGCCAGGGAGAACTCCATAACAATGTGCGGATGACCTGGGGCAAAGCCATTCCTCTCTGGACACGCACGACCGAAGAGGCCTTGCGACTGCTGTTCGATCTTAATCATCGATACGCCCTCGATGGCTGCGATCCGGCATCGTATGGCGGTCTGTTGTGGTGTCTGGGACAGTTCGACAGGCCATTTACTCCCGAAGAACCCATCTTGCGGAGTATTCGAGGACGTTCGACGGCCGAGCATGCCCGCCGGTTGAACCCCGAGAAGTATCTGGCGAAAACCTCCCGTCGCCTGACAGCGGAACCTGTCAAAGTGGCTGTGATTGGTGCCGGCATCACGGGACTGATGGCAGCCCGCACGCTGTCCGATCATGGCTTCGAAGTGGAGGTCTTTGAAAAGAGCCGTGGGCTGGGCGGACGCATGGCCACTCGTCGCCTTCCCGAAGGTGGTCAGTTCGATCATGGCTGCCAGTACATCACGGCGAAGTCGCCTCAATTTGAGAGATCCTTACGCTCATGGGAGAGCCAGGGGCTGATCACACCCTGGCAAGGGCTCTTGGCAGCACAGCGGACCGATGGTTCGTGGAAAGAACTCGCAGCGAACGGGCCTCGCTATGTGGGGCTTCCCGGCATGACCTCGATGGCCCGGCATTTAAGTCAGGGTCTGAAAGTTCATCAGGAGGTGCAGATTCAAAAAGTCGAGCGGATCGCCAACCAGTGGCAACTGCAGAGCACACAGGGAACTGTTGCAGGACCTTTCGATCAACTCATTCTGGCAATACCCGCCGGACAGGCTGCGCGACTTGTGGGTGAACATCCTTTGGCGGAAACTCTGGCCAGAATTCCCATGGATCCCTGCTGGACCGTGATGGCCACTTTATCTGATCGACTCAATCTTCCCTTTGATGGTTACCTGAGCCACGCGGCATTGGCACCGGCTGTGGGGTGGGCAGCGCGAGATACATCCAAACCCAAACGGCCGACAGATGCCGAACGCTGGGTGTTGCAGGCGACACCGGCATGGACGAGGAGTCACCTCGACCTTTCCGCAGATCAGGTGGCCACCGAACTCTGGCACCACTGGTGTGAGCAGATCAGCCTTCAGTCCCACAGCCTTCAGGTCCACAGGACGCCCGAGCTTGTAGCACACCGCTGGATGTTTTCCACGCTGGATCCCACGAAGGTTCCTGCGGAGATTTACCAGAAGCTGTCGATCGAGCGCGCCTTGCATGATCCCGAGCATGGCCTGACTGTTTGCGGAGACTGGACGAGCGAAAGTCGAGTCGAAGCGGCCTATCTTTCTGGCATCGCCGCCGCCGGTTTTGTCCTCAGGCAACACCTGATTGCGAAGCCGGCAGCTCAGTTGCTCTTTTGAGCCGGGGTTTTGGTCAGGGGCTGATTCAAAAGATGATGGTTACGGAACGAGTCCTTGCCTTTCCTCGCGAGAAGACGCAGTTTGTCCTACTCATGGATTGATCAATGTTCATTCATGCGATATGCCATGACGGGGTAAGCCACATTCTCTGAGGTAGCCTTCATGAGTGATTCTCTGCTTTCTCAAGATCGAACGGTTTTAGTCATCCGTCGCACGGCTGGAGCGATGACGAAATTCGCTATTCTTCTCACGGTAGCAATCTTCGCTTTCAAATGGCCTATACAGCAACTGCGGGGCGAAACGGGATTGGCTGCACAAGTTGTTGTCAATCCCGCAGCAGTTGTCGGTCGTCCAGAGATTGTCGAACGAACTCCGGGACTGGTCGCCTTCTGGAAGTTTGGCGAAGAGCCGGGCCAGCCGCGGCTTTCGACCGGTACTCCAGAAAAGCATCCTTTGGTTGAAGTTGGCGGGCCGATTGGACGAGTGGCGGGAGGGCCATTTTCGGGCTATTCCATCGACTTCAATGGTCAGCAGTACCTGATGGCGAAGCATGCGGAACTGGGCGACCTGGATATTCATGGTCCCGAGGCGCAGGTCAGTATGTTTGCAGTCGTCAAACTCACCGAAATGAAACGAGGCGTGACAATTGCCGGGATCTGGAGTGAAGGCAAAGGTGCTCACGACGATACCGGTGCCCGGCAATATGCCATGCTGCTGAACATGCCGACTTATGGTGGCCCGCGGCAATTGACACCCCATGTATCGAGTGAAGGCGGTGTGACCCGTCGGGCGGATGGTAGCCCGTTTCCCTGGTGTGCCGACTATGCCGCGTCTAAATCGGTTGTTCCCGAGGGGAAATGGGTGACTCTCGCTTTTACCTACGATGCAAAGTATCTCAAAGCTTACTTCAATGGTCTGCTTGAGCCCCGAGCGATAGAGCCCAAGACCGACAAGCGGGACGACCCTTACTTTATGACAGAAGGGCCTGGCGGATCGCCACGAGGCATTAATCCTTATTATCACGGTCGAGGGATCTTTCACTTCCAGCCAGAACTGCACGCGCAGTCAAAACCAGGTGGCCCGGCCGACTTTACAGTGGCGGCACGTTATGCAGTCGGCAGCATGCTGGGTGAAGCTATGAAAGGCCAACTGGGCGGGCTGGCTGTGTTCAATCGCGCTTTGAGCGATGATGAAGTTCTTTCGCTTCACAAAGCCAGTGCCATCGACAAACTTCCCTGAGTCCGCGGACTTGAAAATTCGAGTTTGTTTTTCAATCGGATGTTACTGGCTCGATGATTTTGATTTCGCAATGAGTGCCAGCATTTCAAAAGCGAGATTGGCACCCAATACCGAGGTAATGGCTGAAGGATCGTAAGGGGGGCTGACTTCGACGACATCTCCGCCAACAATTCTCAGGCCTGCCAGCCCACGCAGAATTCCAGTGGCTTCACGACTGGTTAACCCACCAATTTCGGGAGTCCCCGTCCCCGGTGCAAATGCCGGGTCGAGGGCATCGACGTCGAAGGAAAGATAGACCGGCTGATTACCCACCTGCTGGCGGATTTCGTCCACAATCGAGCGCACGCCGCGCTCTCCCACGTCATCGGCAGAGATAATGCGTGCTCCTAAAGCCCGGGCATCGAGGTAATCGCTGGCCGAATAGGTCGGCCCGCGAATACCAATCTGAAAGTAGCGCTGAGTATCAATCGCACCCGCTTCAATGGCTCGAATAAAAGGTGTGCCATGGCTGAGTGGATAGCCCGGATACTCTTCCGTCCAGGTGTCGCCGTGTGCATCGAAATGCACGACGGCGAGCGGCCCATGTTTTGCGGCGGCCGCTTTCAGCAAGGGTAATGCGACGGAATGTTCGCCGCCCAGTCCCAGGACCATTGTGCCTTGATCAATCCAGGCTCTGGCCGCTTGTTCGATCAATGCGTGTGTACGGGCAATATCGACCGGGATGACATCCACATCGCCGGCATCGACCACCTTGAGGACATCGAACGGGGCGATGTTCAGAGCGTTGTGATACCCCCAGAGCATCATCGACTGTTCCCGTATCGCCCGCGGACCAAACCTCGTTCCCGAGCGATAGCTGACCGAAGAGTCAAAAGGGCACCCCAGCACCGCAACATCAACATTCCGGCCCGCAACAGGTGCCAGACAAATCTCCTGCCGCCCAAAAGAAGCAATCCCGCAGAATGGTGAGTTGGACATAGTGTCTCTTATCCAGCTGAGCGAGGAGATTTTCGAATCATTTGAAATCGTCGCGCGCACCGACATTGCATAGGGTGGAAAGTACTGATTCCATCGTCGTGCATAATGTCCTTTTTTCCGACACAAACTTCCAGCAGAATAAATCCCATCGAAACACTGTAGAAAACTTCTCGCCAAATTCTCTTCTGAGACGCAGTTTTTGTTCCCGTTTTGATTCGAGTTTGCAGCGTCTCTCTATTGCCTTATGGTGTTGACGTAATCGAAGTTATCCCGCAGATAAAGCAGGTTTGCCTATGGGTGAACCTCTTCTCGCTGCCGGGTAGGATCATGTAAAACGGTCGTCGGGGAGTCTGTACACAAGTCATCGTATTCGAGAGCAGTCACGCACTGAGGGCATAGACCATGAACAAGCTGAGCATTGAGCTGACCAACTGCTATGGGATCAAGCACCTTAAGACGGAGTTCGACTTCGCTTCGAGTAAGTCGTCACGACCGAACGTCTTTGCGATCTACGCCCCCAACGGCGCGATGAAGTCGTCCTTCGCACAGACCTTCAAGGACATCGCGGACGGTAAAGCATCCAAGGACAGAATCTTCCCAGAAAGGGTCTGTGAAAGAACTGTCCGCGACGAAAACGGCATGGATCTGCTACCAGAAACAGTGGTTGTCGTGTCCCCATATGACA
The DNA here is from genome assembly GCF_000092105.1 of Planctopirus limnophila DSM 3776. Lineage (NCBI taxonomy): Bacteria > Pseudomonadati > Planctomycetota > Planctomycetia > Planctomycetales > Planctomycetaceae > Planctopirus > Planctopirus limnophila. The sequence goes on from NC_014148.1 coordinate 369,331, forward strand.
GGGACTGTGCCCACGCAGAGAAGACATCAACCCTGCTCGTAGACCATAAGCTTCGAACAGAGTACGAGCAATTGCACTTGGAGGTGGATCGTGCAGAGACAGCATTCTTGGACGCCATGAAGGCGCAGTCGCGATCAAAAAAGGACATAAAGCGAGAAATCTCTTCCACCTTCACGAGTGATTCAAATTCCTTCCACCTCGCCCTTAGTCGAGTCAAGGATGAAGTGGTAGAGATGGCGAGTTCTCCATGGGCGGAGATTCTCTATGACGTTCTGTTTACCGACCAGGTGCTAACTCTCTTTGAGCAAGAGGCCGTTAGGAAAGACTTGCACACCTACGTCGCCAAGTACAACGACCTGCTGGCAAAGTCCACATACTTCAAGCATGGCATCTTCAACTATTACAACGCCGGACAGATTGCGAAGAGTCTGGCGGACAACGGATTCTTCAATGCAAACCACACGGTGTCGCTGAACGCCCAAGAATGCAAAGTGATTTCTAGCCAGAAGGAACTTGAAGAAGTTGTCACCAAGGAGAAGGAGGCAATCACCAACGACAAAGCTCTGAAGTCGGTATACGCCAAGATCGAGAAGGCTCTTGAAAAGAATGCTGCATGTCGCGAGTTTCAGCAGTACATCAGCGACAGGCCGGAGATTCTGCCTCGGCTTGAAAACCCCAAAAGCCTTAAGGAAGAAATCTGGAAGTCATATTTTAAAGCGAACTCAGCGCTGTACCTCGATTTGATCGAGAAGATTCAGAAGGTTGCAAAACGCAAGAAGGAGATCCAAGAGAAGGCGAGGACTCAGCGAAGCCAATGGGAAGAGGTGATCGGCATCTTCAATAGCCGGTTCTCGGTTCCGTTTACGCTGATTGCAGAGAACCGCGTTGAGGTCTGTCTGGGACAAGAGGGCATCCTTAAACTGGGGTTTCAGTTCAAGGACGGGGTTGACAGCGCGTCTGTTGAACGCAACACACTGCTGGAGGTGCTTAGCACGGGTGAACGCAAGGCGTTTTACATCCTTAACATCATCTTCGAGGTGGAGGTAAGGCGAAAGGCTGGCGTTGAAACTCTATTCGTGTTTGACGACATCGCGGATTCGTTCGACTACAAGAACAAGTACGCGATCATCCAGTACATGCAAGACATCACGGATGTTCCCAGCTTCCGCCAAATTATCCTTACCCATAATTTCGACTTCTTTCGCACCCTGGAAAGCCGGTTCGTTCCCTACGCCCAATGCCGCATGGCTTTCAAGACAAGCACTGGACTTATCTTTAAGAAGGCAGAAGGCATTCAGAACGTGTTCCTCAACGACTGGAAGAAAAACTTCTTCACTGATCAAATGAAGAAGATTGGCTCCATTCCTTTCATGCGAAACATCCTTGAGTACACGAAGGGTGACGGAGACCCGGAGTACCTGAAGTTGACTTCTCTTCTGCATTGGAAGTCAGACACCCCATCAATCACAGAGGCAGACCTTGACACCATCTTCATTACAATGTTTGCCGTTGGCATGGGAGCTTGCGGAGGTAGCACGACTCCAGTTGTTGACCTGCTGGCGTCAGAGGCCACTAAGTGTCTGTCTGCTAGCGATGGAATCAACTTCGCAAACAAGATCGTCCTTGCAATTGCCATTAGGCTCACTGCTGAAAAGTACATGATCGACAAGATCGCTGACCAAGCATTTGTTTCATCGATCACCAAGAATCAGACACAAGCACTGGTATCAAAATTCAAGAAAACATTCCCAAATGATGTCACAACTAACGAAGTTCTGCATCGTGTATGCTTGATGACGCCGGAGAATATTCACCTGAATTCATTCATGTATGAGCCAATTCTCGATATGTCAGACGAACATCTTCGGACGCTGTACCAAGATGTTGTCGCGCTAATTTAGCGGTGGGTGAGTTGGGCTTTACCGAATTCTTTTACATCAATTTCAGGCTGCTTTGTCAGCGGGATGATTGCAAAATGTTTCACTTCCGCGTTTGTCACCGCCACGATTGAAGGAATGCCTTCCAATTGGAGACAATCATCCGATCTCAAGACTTGGAGTCGGCAATCTCTCAGGAACATTGATCATGTCGCGGCGAATTAGAATTTCGGGGGCGGAGTGTGTGTTGCCTTCTGGATTGTGGAAGGGGGATGTGTTGATTGAGGGGGGGAGGATTCTGGATCTGGATCCGCCAGCCTCTGCAAGGGCCGATGATGTGATTCAGGCCGCCGGACTCCATCTGATCCCGGGCGTGATTGATGATCAGGTGCACTTTCGTGAGCCGGGATTAACGCATAAGGAAGATCTCGCCACCGCTTCAGCAGCCTGTGCCAAGGGGGGAGTCACCACCTTCTTTGAAATGCCGAACACCAAGCCCACAACCACCACTGTCGAGAGGCTGCACGAAAAGCTGGCCTTGGCAGCCACCAAATCGGTCGTGAACTATGCGTTCTACATCGGTGCAACGCCGACCAATGTCGAAGAACTCAAATTGGCCCGGCGAACGCCCGGCATCAAAATCTTCATCGGTTCCAGCACTGGCGATCTGCTGGTGGATGAGCAGGCCGCCCTCGAACAGATTTTTGCCGAAACCACACTTCCCATTTGTGCCCATTGCGAAGATGAGGCGACTGTCCGTGCGAATGCCGCTCGTTTGAATGGTGGCTCGAAGGTGCAGGACCATTCGCTGATTCGTGATCACAAGGCGGCGGAGATCGCCACTCGCAGGGCACTCGATCTGGCATATCGGCACAAGCACCGCTTCCATGTGCTGCATGTTTCGACTGCGATTGAAACCGAGATTGTGGCTGATCATCGCGGGCTGATCACAGCCGAGGCCTGCCCGCATCATCTGTTCTTTAACGTGGACGACTACGACCGTCTGGGCACGCTGATCCAGATGAACCCATCGATCAAGACGCAGGACGACGTGACGGCCCTGTGGAAGGCGCTGCGTGACGGGCGGATTCAGGTCATCGCGACAGATCATGCACCGCATACACTGGAGGAAAAGCGGCAACCGTATCCGAAGTCGCCTTCTGGTTTGCCAGCCGTCGAAAATTCGCTGGCACTCATGCTCGATGCGGCTCATCGCGGGTTCTGCACTATCGAAGAAGTGGTGAGCTGGATGTGTGACGCCCCAGCCCGTGTGTGGGATCTCGTGGGAAAAGGACGGATTCAGCCGGGTTATGATGCCGATCTGGTGCTGGTCGATCTCAATAAGTCACAGACCATCCGCAACGAGGACCAACTGACCAAATGCGGCTGGAGCCCCTGGGCCGGGACAACTCTGACGGGCTGGCCAGTGGTGACGCTGGTGCATGGGGAAGTCGTCTTCGCTGATGGCAAGGTGGATACCGGCCATCGAGGCAAAGAGGCGATCTTCGATCATTCGCGGGGCGGGTTTTGGGGTTAGGAGAGGAGAAACGGAAGGAGAAAAGGCAAGAAGGAGGGAAGGAAAGAAGCCGGAGGGAGGTTTGGTCTGGTGGGTGCCGGTGATGGAACAGTCGGAGCACTGCTGGCGAGCCAGCAGTGGCACACGGGGAATCGTTGGCAAAAGTCTGCGTTCGCAGTTGCAACGAAGAAGAGTTCGGTCAGGTTTTCTCTGGTGTTTCTCCGCGGTAAGAGCGTCAATTTTGTAGCCACAAGGCTGATGTTTTTGGTGAGATCCATGCATAGGATAAACCATCGAGGAGAGTTCGCCGATGGTCGCCGCGAGGCTGGCCGGCCTCTGTTAATGATCTGGATAAGGGACGTGGCATGACCGCAGAAGAAATCGTGGCACAACTCCAAAAGCTGGGAAGCGAAGGGACGGCCAAGGTTCTCCGTAAACATGGTGCTCATGATCCTTGTCTTGGGGTTAAAATCGGCGATATGAAGCCCCTGCAGAAGCAGATCAAAAAAAACTATGGGTTATCGCTGGAGCTCTACGATACCGGCATTTACGACGCTATGTATCTTGCCGGATTGATTGCAGAGCCAGAACTGATGACCAAGAAAGACCTGACGCAATGGGTCAAGACAGCGTCCAGGCCGATCGCCAATTTCGTCGTCGGCCCGACAGCGGCTGGCAGTCCAGCGGGTTGGAACATCGCGCTGGCCTGGATCAAGTCCAGGAAGGAAATTGAGAATATCGCCGGTTGGGCCACTCTTTCTGCGATGGCCAGTATTGACCCCGACGAAAAACTTGATCTCACGGAGTATCAACGATTGCTGGCCGAGGTCGAAAGCAAAATTCATGCGGCGAAGGATGCCGTACAGTATCAGATGAACTCTTTTGTCATCTCGGTGGGAAGTTATCTTCGCCCCTTAACCGAAGTGGCGATCGAAACTGGAAATCGAATCGGCCGGTTGAAAGTCGACATGGGCGACACCGACTGCAATGTCCCGTTCGCGCCTGAATATATCCAAAAAGTGAAGGATCGCGGCAACCTGGGAAAGAAGCGCAAGTCTGCCATGTGTTGATCTCCCGGCACTTTCGGTGGGGGTTACCTATCGAGATCATCAACCTCGCCCAGCTCGCCCCTAACATCCAAGAAGCGATCCTCGACCTCGAACCAACCACCGACCACGTCCCCCGCTTCCGCGAACGCGAAGTGCGCACCATCGCGATCGTCCCAAACTGGGAGAAGCAACGGGTGCTTTGGAAACGGCTCGTCAAGCGAACTAGCTAGACCAGTCTGTACAGTAATGAAGCTAACTGCCAGTTGACGGTCGAAGCTGGGGATTTTGAAAATCCCTCGCAATTGAAGGCATCGAAAACGCTCTATATCGCGTGTTTCACGTTAGATCGATCCTGACCCGAGTTGGTAATTTTGGAGACAATATCCTCACTACGAGTCCGATCCGTCCAGCCGCGACCTACTGCCCCCCACGCACGCACGTCCGGTGAATTGTTTCATCAAAGAGGCGACTGACGCATTTACTTGACCTTAACGGCGTTACTCGCATCCGGCTCGACCTGCCAAACTTCCTGCAAAACCTTTACCATCGCCGGGTCGTGTTGTTGCAGTTCCGCGCGATCAAAGGGGAAGAAATCATTGCGGCCAAAGTAGGCTTCCGTGGATTCCGCAAAATACTCTTGCGGGTTGGTGAGCGCGTAGGCCTTTTCTTTATTTCCGTCTTTCCGCAGCACCACTTCGTAACTGCCGCTATTACGTGCCCGCTCGAACGCGGTTTTGATCAGGGCGTTATCGAACCCGAGCACTTGGTAGTGGTACGCGTGGGCGAGTTCATGCAGCACGATAACCGGCATCCGCTCAATCTCACGCTCGAAAATCGCCGTGGTGGTGAATTCGACGCATTGATAAAGCTCCTTCAAGCGACCTTGTTTTTCGAGCCACTCTTTGTCGGAATGATACTCAGCCTTCGGACGAACGCCGGCGTAAGGTGGCGAGAACCAAATCGGCACCGTGCGAACGAACGCCAACGGCTCCGCAGGCAAAACGCGGATCACGATGCGAAGTTGCTCGGCGAGCAACTCCAACGCTCGCTTTGTTTTCTCAGGTTGTTCCTGTGACAATCGCTCGCTGACCCGCACGACCCAGCCCTCCACCTCGTGCGTTGTATATCCGGCAATCGGTGCGGGCAACGCGGCCCGCTCGTCGGCAACACAGCATCGCATCGACGACGCGGTTACCGATACAAATATGAGAACGGCGAGCATCCAAGGGTGATGTGAATTCATGATGATACCTGATGTTCAAGCAAAGAAGTGATCTGCCTCCTTATAATAATGCAGCGATCAAAACACTGCGAGGATTCGCCTCGCTTGTTGGGTTTTGTCCGTTAACGAGGCCGGCCGCCTCGGGCTTGCCGATTGCAAGCAGTATTTTCAGACGAGTTATATGGCCAACGGGTTAGGGCGTTACGAAGCCAGAGAACACAGAGAGCACAGGGTAATGCAACCGGTACCTCTGTGTGCCTCTGAGACGGGGAACGACTACAAGAGTCGGCCTTTCATCCAAGGTGCTGAATTCAGAAAGTTGGCAATCGCGCTGCCGGGAGGGACGACTTGATCGCACTCACAGCGCATCGCCTCGCTCAAACTCATCTTCATGACGGGTAGAACATCCTCTAGCTGGGCTAAAGTTCGGGGGCCGCAAAGTGGAGCCGTGACGCCAGGCTGATCTTTGACCCATAGCAATGCCAAGTGGGCAGGACTGATATCGAAGTCTCGCGCCACCCTCACAAACTGCTGGCCGGCGTCGGCCGCTCGATGAGTGATCCGCTCAGCATAAATCCCGCCGCGTCCGAATCGTGGCGTGTCAAACGACTCCGGTTTGCTGCTGTCGTAGCGGCCTGTTAGCAGTCCCATCGCCAAAGGAGACCAAACAAATACCGCCAGTCCTGCGGCGCTCGCGGCCGGAAGGATTTCATTTTCAACACGTCGGTCCAGCAGATTGTAAGGCAACTGCTCAGAAACCATGCGAATCAGACCTCGGTAATCGGCAAGCATGGAAGATTCAGTGATCTTCCATGACGGAGACGTTGTGGAGCCGGCATAGCGGATCTTGCCTTGGCGCTGTAAATCCGTCAGCGCGCCAAGTGTCTCTTCCAAGGGCGTTTGCATACAAACGCGGTGCGTTTGATATAGGTCGATGTAATCGGTTTGCAGACGACGTAGTGAATCTTCACAAGCCTTGATGAGGTGCTTTCGGGAATTGCCTCGATCGTTGATTCCTTTGTTACCGACTGGGTAGTACGCCTTGGTCGCAAGAATCACATCGTCTCGTCGGCCGTTTTCCTTCAAACAACGACCGATGATTTCTTCGCTCTGACCGTTGGCATATCCATTGGCGGTATCGATCAGATTGATGCCATTATCAATCGCACAGTTGATGATGCTGGACGACTCTTCAGCCGATGTCGGATTCGCAAAATTGTCGCATCCCAAACAAATCGGTGAAACGTACAGTCCCGTGCGTCCCAAGGGACGGTAAAAACTATGGTCTAGCATGCCGTGTAACCTCCATCGACGGTAATAGAGCTTCCCTGCATGTAGCTTGAAGCATCGGAGAGAAGGAAGAGTGCGGCCGCTACGATCTCATGCGGATCGGCAAGACGTTTCTCCGGGATGGTGGCAGCGATCTGCTTGAGCTTTTCGTCGATTTCCTGCTGCGTCAGCGAACGGCCTCGCTCCGAGGCGAGCATGGGCGTATTGGTTTCGCCCGGGCGAATTTCATTCACGCGAACGCCACTGCCAGCCAAGTCGAGCGCTGCGCTGCGTGTAATTTGGCTGACGGCCCCTTTCGAGGCACAGTAGGCCAACACGCCGGCAGCACCAACGTCACTCCAAATCGAGCTGACGTTCACAATCGAGCCGAACCCCTGCTTCTTCATCACACGAGCGGCGGCGCGGCAAAGATAGAAGCAACCCTTGACGTTGACATTCATGACGAAGTCGAACTCCTCATCCGTGCAGTCAACAATTCCGGTGCGTTTGAGGACCCCAGCGAAATTAACGATTCCGTCAAGTCTTCCCCGCTCCTGAACAACGCGTGTCACCAGCGCATCGCACTCGCTCGAACAACTGATGTCGATCACACTTGGACAAGCGCCGGTCGTCTCGCAGGCCTGTTCCAAAGTCTCTTGTTGCCGGTCAGCGGCGTACACCACCGCGCCTTCATTGCACAACATCTCAGTCGCCGCGCGTCCCATGCCAGAAGCGGCTCCGGTAATGATGATGATCTTGTCTTTTAGGGTCATAGCGATTTTGGCTCAGCTTGATGTTAGTGATGATTGATGTCGCGAACAATTTGACGGTTCTGGCAGATTGTATACGGAGCACTATAAAGCAACATACCAACAGCTTCATTGGTTACTTAGCTTGGCAACGGATAGGCAGATGTACGACACAGTTTCCGGCAACACCCGGATATCGGCACTGTTGGAGCTGAGTGAATTTCTTTAGCTGTGCGGACCGAAGCTCTTCATCTGCTTGGGCGCAAACCGTGAAGTAAACAGTTTGCTGCAGACGCCTGGCTCATTGCAGGGGCAAGCCTCCGTTCTGGCTGGCTCGAATGCGAGCCTTGACCAATCTCATGAGCAGCTCTGCCTGTTCGAACTGATCCAGTTCGCGGCGTGATGCCTCGTCGAGCGAGTTGGCACGATTCAACTCAAGCAACTGTTTGGCTCGCTCGATGGTTGCTTGTGATGGGCGGAACTCGAGGATACTGTTTTGCGACGGCGCAGAAGCAAACAGAGTTGCTACTTCGTCGAACAAGGACGATGCGGATGGTGTGGTCGACATGATGACTTCCTCGGTAGGCCAAGCGACATTTTACCCACCCAAAAGGGACATATCTCAAACTCTCTGTTTGCAGCCGCCGGCAGTACTCTCTAAAGCCCCAATTCTGTTAACCCGTTTGTCCCCGTTAACCGAGAGAGTCTGAGAGATTTCGCTATCCTGGACGGGGTGGGGATCAGGAAACGAGCGATCCTGGACGCTGACTTGGCAGGAAGAGACGAACGGTTCGAGGCAGCGGTTAACAAGAAAGCCGCAAAACCCTAGGGTTTAGTTAACGCAAAAAAGCCGAGGTAGAGACCCCGTCTTTCTGCGTTAACTAAACGAGAACAGTTTCGACACTTTTCTGAAAGGCTCCCCGACTTGGATTCGAACCAAGAACCTACGGATTAACAGTCCGGCGCTCTACCGGTTGAGCTATCGGGGAATCTGCAAGTATCTTAGTGGATGGTGGAAATGATGCAAGTCAAACTGGTTCCCGAGAGTCAAGTGGCTTGTCAGGTGTTGCAACTTGAAGTGATGCAAGACGTTAAGGGCCTGCAGTCGCTTGATCACCAGATGCCAGATTTCAAGCAGGTGGCCTGCTCTCAGCCAGGCTCGCAAGTTCTGGGAGGCGGTTTACGACAGATTTCCTGCGGGTGCAGATTCCAAAGAAAGCGAGGCAGAAGTTATTTGGACAGCCCTGGCAGGACGGTCAACTTCTCCGGCCAGTCGGCCCCCTGCTTGATCCACTGCTTCAAGTCGGCTTTCTGCTGATCGGAGAGGCGGTTGCCATCGGGTGGCATGATGACATCGGCATCGGTTCCCTGCACCAGATGCATCAGGCGGCTTTCCTCCGGTTGCTGGGGAACGACTACAGGACCGTTGTCGCCACCATTGAGAAAGTCATCCCGCCGGTCTAAACGAAATCCAGATTCCTGTTTTTCCGGCCCATGGCACTTCACACAATGCTTCACAAAGATGGGTGCGATTTTCTGTTCAAAAACCGTCTTTTCAGTCGGCTCGGCACCGGATGTCGCTGGCAAGTTCGAGGTGAACCAGAGGCTGAAGCTCAGTGACAAAACCCACAAACGCCACCTTCGCTGGGATGGCCGATCGCGGTTGAACAACATCTGTCTCATGTTAAGTGCAACACTCAGGAGTGGCAGCGAACTGGACGTTTATCGATATCGAGAGGGATAACGCTCTGGAACGAAAATGCCCATACTCGAACTTGTTCGTCGTATGGGCATTTCATAGACACAACTGAAAATGTTCAAGCTTCTACTGTGCTTCAGTGGCTGAACGGATTGTTCCCTGACCCTTGGTGGCGGGCGATGGATTCTTTTCAGCCTTTTCCTTGGCGGCAGCCAGCAGACTCTGTGCCTGGAAAAGATCCTGGGCAGTGAAGAGTGGCTGACCGTTGGGGCTGATCAGTGAGCGATTTTGCTCGGCAGCCAGTTGGGCAAAGGTCATCTTGTTGGTCAGATGCCAGGCAGCAGCCTGAGCAGCCTGTGGATTGACCCGCGGATCATTGACGTATGTCAGAAGTTCACGAAGCAGAGGATCTGTCGAAAATCTCTCGACTGGAACGAGGGTGTATTTGCTTTTGGGTGATGGTTCGGGCTTGCCGTGCTCGAGGCAGACGCTTTTCATAGGGATCGAGGCAATTTTCTCAGCAGGGATCGAGAAGATGCCGGGCTGCTGTCCACCGCCAAACCCCTGTCCCCCGCCAATGCCACCCTGCTGGCCACCAAGACCACCACCACCAGCCTGTTGGCCACCCCCACCGCCCTGCTGACCTCCCAAGCCACCTTGTTGCCCACCGCCGAAACCAGCACCACCACCAAACTGGGCATGAATACTGACCATGACGACGGCATTCGGGACTTTGACGTTCAATGGTTCGTTTGTTTTGTTCTCAATGAGCACGTTCGCACCCATGGCATTCATGGGAATGACTCGCACTCCCACTTCTCCACGCTCCATGGCCTCAAAGAGTTCCACTTCTTTAGCGGATGGATCGTATGTCAATTTCGTCAATGGACGCTGATTGACCTTCTTGACGGGCTTGGCCGGAGCTTTGACTTCCGATTCGTCAGCAGCAGGAACAGAACCTGCCATAACGGTGAAGGCCAGGCATGTTGAGAAAAGAGCTTTTGAACCCTGTGCCAGCATGAGTTTGGAAAGGGATCTGAGCATGGTTGAATTCCAGCTGAATGAATTGAACATTGAAGAAAACCTTCGTGATGGCGGTTTTCATCGATTGGGAGTTTGCTACCTTCAGGCTAATTATGTCACGCGGCAGTTCGCAACAAAAACTTGCGAATCCGCTTAAAAATTCCGTCCAGCACAGGTTGTGGTACGCGAGATCGCCACAATTGATTCTCTGGACAGATTCAATCGCCCGATTCCTGAATCGTCATCGGCGGCCCCCCATGTGTCGGGCGAGGTTCATCATTTACTGAAATTGGTTTTCGAGCGACTTTTGCAACAAGGCCACGGCAACTGATGAATTCGTTAAGGCTTGAAACGCTTCATCGTCTGCAGAGTGCAGGGAAAGCTCGCGGGATTCCTCCAATCGATATCTCCGGATTGATCGACCGGAAGGACTTGCAGGTTTTGACGGCTTCCAGCTGTTTCGACTCCGACAATCGATACATTCGGAAAAGTCTTCCGGACAGTTGGCTTCGGAATGCTGTTCTCCCGCCATTTTCGAACAGAAATCCGCCGATTTTCTAAGATGCGGTGTTAGTGATGTCTTGAAATCGATGTGAAATCCAAGTGTGGAAAGGGGAGTGATCTCATGAGACTCATGGCCTCCCGGCAATATTCCCCATTACTGGCAGTTGTCGCCGGTCTGATGATGGCCTGGTCGAACAGTCTCTGTGGCTGCGCGATGCTTCGATCATCCTCGGGTGTGCCACAAGAAAAGGTCACTCAAACGACAGCGTCTGAAGATAGTTCAGTCACGCGATCGACGTCGAACCTTGAGTCCGAAGAGAAAACCACCAAGTCGACATCGTTTTCGTCTTCCAAGAGAGTGGCACTGACTTATGTGGCCCACATGCCCGAAGGGGGAGTCTTTATCAGTAATTCTGCCATTCAGCAGGCCGGTGGCAACGACGAAACCACTGCAGATCTCGTCGGGCAGCAGTGGGCCATGGCTGAACTGCGGATTGACTTGCCACATCCGGATGGACGCACGGATGTTGGCAGGGCGACTGTTGAGCTCAAGCCTCTTTCGTGCGGAGAACGCTGCGATTCGAAATCGCTTTCGGAGGTTCGAAGCGATCGGCAAAGTGAGCGGCAATCCAGATACTCGATGTGGGTGAATCGCTGGTTGTGGCGGGCGAAACCACAAGGGGTGGAACTTCCGCCCAATGCAGTGGCGACACTCGACCTTCCCCGAAGTGAAATTGAACAAATCCTGAGTCATCTGGAAAAAGAGGGGCACTTTCGCAGGAATGCTGAAAATCAGGGCCCTGCTCGATTGGATGTCTTGTTCAATCAGCGGAAGATCACTCATGCCTGCGGGTATGACGAAGTTCTAGATAAGCTTGTCTGCGAAGTCTGGGCTCGTGGACATCAGGAACTGGCCACGAGACGGCGTGAGCAGCAGGAATTGCAACTGACGGGCTACGAAGTGGAGAAACCCGCAAGAACTGCGACCGGATCGAACGATTCTCGGTTCCAAAGATAACAGCTGTTACGAAGTTTCCTGTTGTAGCGACTGATGGCCCGCCGATATCTCGTGTGCTAACGGTTCGTTGGCTGTTCAATGCCAGAATGTCTAACGACATGGCCTGTGAACAGAAAGTTTCGAGCTGGAATTCAGAAACCAACCATGTTGAGGGGACAGGTGGGCTATCGAAGGCTGTGGGGACATGCCGCCGATTGCACTGAATTCGATCATCAGACTCTCGAACCAGATTATTTCACATTTCGATGGATACAGCCGACGAGGTTGCGACAGCAACGAGATGCTTCGTTTCGGCAGCCAAACTGGAGTACGATCATGCTGCGTTCGTGGATGATGTCCGGCTTGTTTGTTGCGTGCCTCGCCGCATGCCTGACAACCGAAGCCAAGGCCGCTGGGGAAGGTCAACCCACCGACTGGAACCGTTTTTACTATTACCCATATGTGTATTATCCCCACAACTTCCAGGCACCGGTGGAATACAATCACATGTATTACCGGTACCCACAGGAACGGCAGATTCCCGTGTACCGGAAGGATTGGCACAACTTTTATCCGTCACCACGTCCTTACCACATGGGTCACCACTTTGTGCTGGATGTGTTCTAAGCTGCTGCTGCTTGAGGGCTAGCGGTTGATCGTTCGAAGAAATTCAGTTTGCTGAAACGGATTCACGCAGAGAATTGCGCTGGATCCGTTTTGTTTTTGAGCAGGTGTCTGGTGATCGCTTGGCTTCCAGGTCGAAAGTCCTGAAACTCGATTATTGGGGCCAGAAAGCTGATGACTGCCAATTGTTTGACAAAGGGCAACAAACGAGTCACCACGAGCTGTGTCTTTCCAGAGATTTGATACATCACTGTGATTCAGAAGCACCAAGTGCCGAACTGATCACGGGTAAACCAGCCGGAACGGTTGACCCTTCGATCGGGCAAGATTAAAGTCCTGTGGAGGGAAGAGATTTCTGCCCTTATGCACCCCTAGCTCAACTGGATAGAGCATCGGTCTACGGAACCGAAGGTTGGTGGTTCGAACCCACCGGGGTGCATTTTTCCTAAGTCCTGCCGAATGCTGTGGTTAGAGTGTCAACTACTCTTTGTCCTAGGTTGTAAGTCCAACTGGCAGTGCGGCTTGAAGGCTCTTCGAATTCAGTGTGGGTCGATCCCATATTTGAAGTTGCGAAGATCTTTCCTTCTTCAAACTCTTCCTCAGACAGGATCAGTTCTCACTCTGAGGTTAGCTCTCCCGGGTGACCTTGAGCTCTTGATGAGCAGACAAATTGTTGATTCTGGTTATGCTGCCGGAATCCAGTTTGGCACCCCGATGTGGCGAGTTCAGTCCTCGATCTCTTTTCTGTTGAAGGCATCTGCCACACAGATTCCGGCGATCAGCTCTGAAGTTGTGAGTGGTGAGCAGAATCGTTTTCGCTTCTCCACGACTGTATGGGACTGATTCCACGCATGGATCCCTGGTATCGAAACCAAAAACCACTGTGCATAGCGGAATTTGTGGAGCATGCTTGCTTGGAGCCGTACGCCCGGCACAACTCTTGTCAAAATCTGGGACTTGTCTTTCAACGGGCGCAAAAAAGAGGGTGATCAGCTGTTGAATGCTGATCACCCTCTGTGTGTTCATCAAGTTTCCGCTGCGAATTTCAGCAATTGAATCTCGCGGAGGGACTCGACTTAAGGCCGATTAGAAGTCGCTGCTGTTGAGAGTCGTTTCGCCGTACTGCTGGCCGTTTGAGGTGAGCAGCTTCAGGTAGACTCGCTGGTCAATGGTATCGGCAATCGATCGACCGGCACCGCTAACCATAACTACGTTAACACTGCCGCCATGATTGGAGCTGGGTCGGGGAGCTTTGCGTGTGTTGTCAACAACGGGAGCCCCTGGTCTTGAATCACCGACTGGTGAACTGGTTGAAGCGGCCATATTTCCGACGCCAAATGGAGCAGATCCCTGGGTGAAGGCGGGCGATGTTGCAGGAGCCCAACCGGTGCTGCCCACCTTAGCGGCGAAAGCCAGATCCCATGTATTTCCCGAGGCCCAGTTATCCGAGTTGAGGTTTTCGGCAATCATCATAGTGTTTTCAGTTCCATCGCCAGTGCCCACAAAATCGAGTGTCATATCGGTATCACGCCAGATCACCCCTGTTGACTTGCCCATATTGCGATCATTCGTGCTGGCGGTCGTGAGAGTCGCATCTGCCCAACTGATCGAAGCGGAACTGTGTCCACCGGCTGGATCATTGGTGTTATCGGTAACCTGACCCCAGTTCTCATCAGAGGCAATGCCGGAGTTCACCACATACGAGAGGCCCAGTGCCTTGCGATGATTGACGAGGTCATCGGGGCAGGTAAAGAACGGCAACCAGGTGCGTTCATTGGTGCTAAGAACAGCATAAGGCCCGCCGGAACCTGTGAACTTCGCTGAGCGACTCTGAATGGAGCGATAGAGAGCAGCGTTGTCGAGGACAGGCAGGAGTTGCATGGTCCAACCCACTCGTAACGTGTGCTGCTCAGATGGAGTCAGTGCTGAGAATGTGGACTGGTCAGCTGTTGTGAATGTGGTCGTGACCGTCTGATCTTCTGCCAGACGTGGGAGTTTGCCACCGCGGCCTGAGGCGAAGTTGTGCATCGCGATGCCGAGGTTCTTCATGTTGTTGAGGCATTCCAGCTTGCGGGCTGCGCGGCGGGCACCTTGAACGGCCGGGGCGATCAGCGAGATCAGAGTGGTGATGATGGCAATCACCACCAGGAGTTCAATCAGCGTAAATCCGGGGCGAGCGGCGCCACCAGAACGAAAACAGGTGGGGCGAAGGGCTTTCATTGACGGGTCTCCACTTTCTGATCTGCAAGAACTGGGTGATGGTTCGGGTTGATAGGCTTTTGATGGACCGAGGCTTTCTAGGTTCTTCCAAAGTTTTGGTCTGCATGCCTGAGAGTGGAATCATCCGCTACCAATGGCTTGCCGTGGATACTTTGGTGGGACCTCTGGAAAATCTCTGAATCATGACGACAGGTGAGTTTCAAGACATTCTGCACGATCGTGCCAGAATGCCTCGGACTTCTCAACAAATTATGTGGTTTCCTCGATCGGGTGTCGATCTGAAAAGGCTTGCCTTAGAAGATTTTAAACCGACTTTCTCGCCATCGCTGCAACTTGCTGCAAACTGTTCGGGAAAGCCGCATCACCTGTTGAAGTTCGCCACAATCTGTCCGTTCCTGTCTCACTTTCCCACTGAATTGCAGGTTGTGTGCCAATCTCCGGGCAAATTCTTGAGCGAACGACCATCCGACGATCACCCTCATTTCCGCTGGCACAATCGTTTCAACCGGTAGAATCCTCTTGAAAACTGCGATGTGGCAATCCATCGAGTGCTGACGAACGGAGAGACTCTGGGTTGCTTCGTAACTCATCGAGACACGGTTTACGGAGTGAATCGTGAAGATTGTGACCTGTGGATAAGTGCTTCCAGAGACATTGAAGACACTTAATTCGAATACGGCGCCCTACAAGAATTGATTCGACGGGGAAGACAGCATCCAAACCTCGTCCCTCAGCAGTTCTTCCGTCTCCAACGAGGACTCAAATCCCTTCGCCCACAGCGATCTTTGGCAAAATGATCTGAAATTGCGTACATGCCCTTGCCGATGGATGGATCGTGCGTACACTATACTGTTCAAGCGTGGACTTCATAAGCCGGCGAAGGGTGGAGCATGAACTGGCTGATGACTGACATGGATTCCTTCTTTGCATCTGTCGAACAGCATCTGCGGCCCGAACTCCGTGGGTTACCTGTGGGGATTGTGCCGCTGGAATCGGATCACACCTGTCTCATTGCTGCCAGTTACGAAGCGAAAAAACATGGCGCGAAAACGGGCACAAAAGTGCGCGATGCCAGAGAGATCTGCCCCGGTCTTGTTCTGATCAAGGCTCGGCCCGCGACCTACGTTGAAGTTCATCGAGCGATTCTCCGCAGTATCGACAAAGTTGCTCCCGTCGAGAAGGTCTATTCCATCGACGAATGGACCATCAAGTTAACAGCCGAATACAAGCACCCTGATGAAGCATGTCGTCTGGCACTTCGTCTGAAGCAGCAACTCGCCCATGATTTCAGTCCGTTTCTCACATGTTCGATCGGGATTGCTCCTTCCCGGTTGCTGGCCAAAATTGCCTGCGGGCTCGAAAAACCCGATGGTCTGACCATTCTCTCGGCAGCCGATCCTCCTGGCCGGCTCGAACATTTACCTCTATCGAAATTAACCGGGATCGGCAAAGGGATGCTGGCTCGGCTGGAGCTGCACAACATTCACTCAGTGCGGGATTTGTGGAACATCAGCCGGGATGAAGCCATTCGGATCTGGGGTTCCGTCACCGGGGCGCGCTGGTGGGCCGGTTTTCATGGCGAAGATGAACCCGAGCAACTGACCCGGCGTCGCATGATGAGTCATGGCAACGTGCTCGATCCCGCCTTTAGAACCGAAGCCGGGGCTCACGGTATTCTCCAGCGGCTGGTCTGCAAACTGGGCCAGAGACTGAGGCAGAGCGGCTACATTGCCAATGCCTTGCATCTGAGGGTGAAGGATACGCGCAGCCGAGAGACGAGGCTGGAAGTTGGCTTGCCCGGCGTGGATGACACTCACACGCTGATGAGAGCTTTTGAAGATCTCTGGCAGACCCGCCAACCGGGAGGTGCGCCACCCAAACAAGTGGAAGTTTCGGTTTCTGGACTCGTTCTGGCAACACAGATTTCGAGGCCATTATTCGACGAAGTCCAGAAGCGACAGCGGGTTTCGCAAGCCATGGATCGCATCAATCTGCAATGGGGCCCCTCGAAAGTTTATGTCGGCTCAGTCCACAACTACCGGCAGCATATGGAGAACAAAATTGCCTTCGGTCGCATCCCTCGCGATACGGATTAGGCGACGATTCCTCGCGATTGAAAGTCACGAAATTGACAGTGATGTCATCCGATTAAGGTGCTGGATTGGCCAGTTCGGGAGGTAAGGGAACTTCCTGTGACAGGGCATGAATCACGAGATTGATTGCCAGCTTGACGGCATCTTCGGGAACATACCCTTCGCAACTGACGGTCGATTGTCGTTCCAAGGCGCAGCTGATGTCGTACTTGCTGTAAATTACAGCCAGTCGTCCATCAATCTCGATCGCTTCGAGGTACGGCTCACCTTCAAGCACTTGCGACTTCACTGCCTGACCGGGCAGGGAAGAGTTAACCCGCCGACGTATGCGCGTGACATCCTGACCAGATTTCGCTGAGAAGACTTCGTGAGTGACAGGAATGCGCGTGAGAGGTGTCGCCGGGAAGGCTTTTTTCATCGCTGCACGGAACGATTCATCGAAGCCCTTGGCTCCGCAGCAGGCATCCGCCAGAAGGACACCACCGCGAGAAAGATACGTTCGCAGTCCTTCAATTTCCGCAGAGGAAAGTTCGAAGGTCGAACGTCCGTGCATGTACACCAGCGGATAGCGATACAGATTGGTATCGGAAAGTGGCAAATGACGGATCTTGGGATTGGTGCCGATCCCTGCCGATTGATCGAGTGCCGTCAGCAGGTTTCGCACAGCCGCCGGGGCTGCATCCCACTGTCCCGAATGTTGAATGCGGGCAATCTGCAGGAAGGAACGCTCAATGCGATCTGTTTTCGAGCTGAGATTCGCCAGTTCCTGCGAATCCAGCTTATTCGGCGGTTCACGACCTGTGGCGTAGGCGATGATGTTCGTACCAATCTGCGTCGCACGAATTACTTTGGCTCGCAGATTCGGATTTCGGTTTGCCGATTCCAGCCGGCTCCAGTAATGCCACAAACAGCCGATATCCTCTGGGCAAAAGATCACTGGCGTGCGGCAGCCAGCATCAACGCCCCAGAGTTCCAAGCCTTCGGGATCGAGCAGAAACTCGCTGCGAAAGACCGGATGATCAAAGGAAAGTTTTTTGAGCACACCTTCGCCGGGCGGGAACAATCGCGGCGTCAACTCGCGAAAACTTTCTTCAAATCGTGCACTCTGGCAACCGGCCACTCCCAGAATAAAGCCTCCCTGTTCGACATACTCTTTGAGCAGGGCAATTTCCGCATCTGTCAAATCGAGAGCATCCTGGCCGGTGATGTATAAAACGGGAGCCTGTGCAAGAGATGCCACGGATTTGGCAGCGACAGCTTTTGAAAGATCGACTTCCTGCGCGGTGAGCAACTTGGGCCATAACGGCCGACCACTCAGATACTCCGTGAGATTGCGGGCATCGCGTGGATGCCGATTCCAATCGTCGGTTAAGGTATGTCCGGGTCGATTCGGGTTGGGTGGCCCATACTTGAGCTTGTTCACCAAGACGGGTGCCAGACCTTTGGATAGGAACAGCAGTGCAAAAGCCGAGGCCACTGTTGGTTCCGATTCATACAAGCCCACGCCAACCCAGGCTCCTGTCCTTTGGTTCTGCACCTTGAGCAGCACTTCGGCACCTTCGCGGTACCAGTCATGCTGGCCAAAAAAACGTTGTCCACTCAACCGGCCAGCACGTTCAACGCCATAAAGATAGTAGAGCAACCATGTTCCCGATCCGGGATTTTGAAGCGGTGTAAATCGATTGGCCAGCCACCTTAACCCTCGATCCAGAGCTTCGTTGGGCTCTGCCGGTTCACAGCAAGGTGGCGAACCATCGGGCCCAATTTTTCGATCTTCCACCAGCATCTGTTCCACAATCGATAGCGTGGCCACACCAGCGACAGTCATACTCCCAGTGCTCTGGCCATCAGAGGAGTAATTCCAGCCACCATCCGGGTTCTGCTGGCTCGTCCAATGGGTACGAATGCGTTCCCAGGTTTTGCGATCAATCTCGACGCCCGCTTCGGCAGCTTCGCGCAAGCCCAACACTGCATACTGGGCGTTACTGCGGTCTCCGCCCAGATTGATCCCGCCACCAGGCGAACTGTAAGTCCACGACCCGCTGTTCCCTTCGCGGATCTGCCAGCTTTCTAATCGACTGGCCAGCCGGGCGATCCGGGGGAGATCGTTGGTGCTGGAATCTTTCGCAGCGACCAATGCCATAATCACCAGCGAGATATCGTAAGTCTGGGAGATTTCGTCTTCCGGAAGACGCCTGAGATACTGGAGAGCTTTACGAATTTGTGGCTGGTTGGCTTCCATCCCGCTGTTCAGCAAGGCGAGAGTGCACAAGGCGGAAACACCCGAGCGATGCCCGAGGTTGTTCCCCGCATCAAACGAACCGTCCTGCTTTTGCCGGGTCAAAAGAAATTCACGACCTGCATCAATCGATTCGAGGACGCGAGCAGCCGTTAACTCGGCACCACTTGTCACTGTGGCACAGGGGATTGCTCCCGCAAACAGGCCGATAATTGATACGATCAGCCGCATGGCCCATGGGGAAAATTCGCGGCGAACTCTCCGGAAAGCTCGATGGTTCAATGAGACCTGTGGGTGCATGAGCTATCCGTCAATTACCTGGTTCCCGCCTTCTCCAAGCGAGCTATCACAAAGTTTCGCCGCTCAATGATCAGTCGCTTCGTGAGCAGGGGCAGGGCTGGCTGCATTGTCGAACAAGTGATAATAGCCCGCTTCTTCCAATTGCAGGCATTCGTATTTGTGCAATCGGTAAAGTACGAAAATGACGGTTCCGCAAACAGCACCGATCATTCCCAGCATGAAGAAGACACTGAGCATGTACGCACGCGGCTGTTCACTCTGCTGGTCTGCCAGAAGCTTGCACGAAGGACATGCCCAAACCGATGACGAACAGAATACTTCACAGAACGCCACCAGCAGTAGCGCTTTCCAACGCGAACTGCGTACACCAACCGATGATGAAACCTGAGGCCTCAGTCGCATACATTTCCTCTCTTCGGCTACACTGCACCGAATTATAGCCACCAAAAGTGCTGCCGCGAAGAGACTCCCGGAGTTCTCTGGCCGAATTCGACCAATCACAGCACCGACTGGCTGTGATTTTCTGCATTTCGACATGATTCCACGAAAGCGATCCTATGAAACTGGTGCTGGTGATTCCCGATGGCTGTGCCGATGAACCCCAGCCAATCCTCAAGGGAAAAACCCCTCTCGAAGCGGCCCACATCCCACATATGGATGCTGTCGCCGCGATAGGAATGGTAGGAGAAGCCGATCATGTCCCGCTTCCTATGCCCTCGGGGAGTGATGTCGGCACTATGAGCCTCTTTGGGTATGACCCACTGCTTTTTCATACCGGTCGTGCCCCGCTCGAAGCGGCTGCTCAAGGGATTACGCTCGGGCCGGAGGATTGGGCCGTCCGCTGCAATCTCGTCACGACGCATGATGGCTTGATGAAAAGCTTTACAGCCGGGCAGATTCCCAGTGATGTGGCAGCTTCACTTTTAAAAGAGATGCAGGCGGCACTTCCCGCAGATTCCCCCTGGGAGTTTTTTCCAGGAGTGAGCTACCGCAATCTGCTGATCTTCCGTGGTGCAGGCCGAACGGCACCTTTCGATAAAGCGACATCGACCACTCCGCCGCACGATGTCACTGATCAGCCATTTGCGCCTCACCTGCCGCAAGGCCAGGGTGCCGATGAGCTGCTCAAACTGATGGAGTGGAGTCGCGACTTCTGTGCGAAGCACCCTGCCAATCAGGCTCGCGGCGACAATGCCGCTACGCAGATCTGGTTGTGGGGACAAGGCCAGAGGCCTGCGCTTGAAGCTTTCTCCAGTAAGTATGGCCCTCAAGGGGCCGTCATCACCGCTGTCGATCTTTTAAGAGGCATTGGCCGATTGATTGGCTGGAAAGTCATCGAGGTACCAGGGGCTACGGGTTATCTGGATACCGATTATGCAGCGAAAGGCCGGTACGCGATTGACGCTTTGAAAAACGGCGTCGAGTTGATGGTCGTGCATGTCGAAGCGACCGACGAAGCTTCTCATGAGGGCCACGCCTTCGAAAAGGTGAAAGCCCTCGAAGAAATCGACCGGCACATTGTCGGCCCTGTGCATGAATATCTGAAATCACAGGGCGAGTACCGCTTGCTCGTCTGCCCCGATCACCCCACGTTTCTGCGGACAAAAACGCACAGCCACGGCTATTCGCCCTTCGCGCTCTGTGGCACGAATGTTCCTCAGGACAATGCCACCCACTACAGCGAACCCGAAGCCACCCGCGCCGGCACCCGCCTGACGCGAGGCTGCGACCTGATGAACCTGCTGGTGAATGGTGTGAAGGGCTAGTTTTTGGTGCCTTGATTAATGTTTTCAGGCAGTGATCCCCGACGGAAATTATGATTTCGCACTCTACGGCAACAAAATTGCCCGGAAGAGTAAAGGAAACGTTCCTTGCGACCAGGCGCGGTAATGGGGGCGGAAGGCGAAGAGGTGGATTTTCCCCGCATCGACTTTAGCTTCGACCCAGGCTCCCTTCTGGGCCAGAACTTCTGGCCTTGCAATGAAACCCGCCAGCAGCAGATTGTTTTCCGGATAGCTCGCTAAAGTCTTCAACTGCGATTTATTCGCTTTACCAGATTTCCCTTCATTCAGTTGCCACGCTGCAGAACCAGAAAACATCATGGGGATGGAATCGGGCAAACCGGCAGTTAATGGATCGTCTGCAGGCGTCACACGCAGCACACTGCCGGGACAGGAAAATCCTTCCGCATCCTTCGAAGTGACCACATTCTCGATGGGCAAACTGAACTGGGAAATCGCCCAGGCAGCTGATCCTTCCGTGGTGATCAACTTGCCACCCTGCTTCACGAACTGATCAATCGCCAGAATTCCCTCCGGCCCCAGCCCACCGGCGTAGCGTTCCTCAATCGTTCCTGGTGCCCGCCCTTCATTGATGGTTTTCGATGTCACATCGGGGAGGATGAGGACATCGAGAAACTCCTGCAGTTCTCCCGCTTTAAGCATCTCGTTACGAACTGTGACAAAGGGGATTCCCGCATCATCCAGCACCCAGCGCAGCCAACCTTCATCCATGCTCGCTGTCCATGGTGCATAAAGTCCAATTCTGGGCAGACGGGAAATCGTCACCTTCTCTGTGGCTTCATCCATACCAAATGGAGAGTTGGCAGGACGCATTAAGCCGGTCAGTTTTCCCTGGGTGGCCACCTCCCACGCATCACCACGACCCAGGCTGGCTGTAAGTGCTTTCCATGAGCCTGAATCTCTGGTGGACAATGTCTGCCGGTCGCCAGCGGCAATACGCGCATCAATGGTCATGCCGCGGATTGCTTCATCAGCCGTGGCGACAGGCTGCAGATCGTCAGGCAGATCTCCCAGCACCTCCACGCGGCGCAGTCCAAAAAGATGGGCCAACGCCCAGCCAGAGACATCGTAAGGTTTTTCCCCGGCAGGAAATCCCTTAAGCTCGAGCAGATCTTTCGCATGGCGACCATAGGGTTGATCACGACGTATCACGATCGATCCTGCAGGATAACTCCGGCCATCGATCAGCAGGGGCTTGGTGGCCACATGCAGCTCGATTCCCGAAAGCAGCAGAATATCGGCAAACCGACGAATGGCGTGGCGATCCACCTGTTGAGCCGGAATGATCCAGCCCCGCACGCCATTTCCATGGCCATCGCTGATGGCTCGACTGGCGGCGGCGTGTGTCGTTTCCAGCCAGAATCGAGGCTCCCGGCTGACACTGCTCAACATCGACTTTGCAAAGGCGAGTTCGTAGTTGACGATATCCTGCAGTCGCCACCAACCTCCCGGCCATGGATGAATAAACTGGTTGGAGGGGAGATATTCGGGCCGCTGGAGTGGATCTTTCAGTTCGCTGGGTTTGATGAAAACTGGCGAAGCGATGTTGACCGAAGCTGCTTCTGTCAGAATCCCCACCATGTTGTGGCGAGCTGGTACTGATCGATTCCCGCCGTTCCACCAGTTGTCGTAACCAATCCCCGTCGCAATTCCTGAATGCCCGGCCCGTGTCATGTCGGCGACAGCACGAGTTCCCATGAGATTGATTGCTGCGACCACATCTCGATCCAGATTCGGATTGAGCGGATCGCGATAAGGTGGCACAAAAAACCGTTCGCGAGTCCCGGCACCATACTGATGGGCATCCCACATCACCTGCGGCTTCCACTCATGGTAAAGCAAGTGGGTCATCAGGCGCGCTTCGTTTTGCGTCAGGCTGAAGAAGTCACGATTGTTGTCGTGCCCTGTGTAGAACTGATACAGCTTATTGAGAGCAGCTCCTTCATAGGGGGTACCAACCCGCTCCCGATAGAACGAAACGATATGATCCACACCATCTGGATTCAGTGAAGGAATCAGCACCACGACGACGTTTTCGCGAATTTCACGCCAGGGGGCTTCATCGGAAGTTGCCAGGAGCCAGGCCAGCTGCATCCCCATTTCTGTTGAGGCTGGTTCATCGGAATGCATGCTGAGTGAGATCAGGACAATGGGTGTTCCCTGGGCGAGGGCCAATAGACGGTCATTGGCTGTTCCCAGCCGAGGATCGGCAATTAATCTGGCCTCTCGTTGAATTTCCGGCAGACGTGCCAGATTCGCAGGGCTGCTGATCACCGCCACCAGCAGATCTCGCCCTTCAGTCGTCTTACCAGCATTCTGCAGCAACAATGCGTCGGATGCTTGATCGAGCTTCTGATAGTAACCTGCCACCTGTTTCCAGTCGGCAAGCTGAAAGTCGGTTCCTACCGGCCGCCCCAGGTAGGTTGCCGGGCTGCTGGAAATGTGGGGATTGGACTTGGCAAAAGGGACATCCAGATCGGGATTGGCCACGAACTGTTGAGCGATTTTTGCGTCTTGACCGATCGTCAAACCGGGATTGGCAACGAAGACGATGAGAAATACCAGAACCGGTAGTCGTGTGAACATTGGCGTAATGGCTGATTCACACCAGGCCTGCCTGAACTTCTGAGACATCGAACAGACTGCAAACATCCGGATTCCTCACTGACTCTCGGGATTTCCCACTCACAAAGTCACATTTCTGGAGTCGATCCTGTCGACTTCTTTGAGTTTGCATCGGGGAGCGAACCCTCCGCCTACCCATCCGGGATAACCAGCATGGCTGGGACTTGTCCAGCGGGAGTTGCGATCGATCCTGACATTTTCTTCGGCGGGATGCAGCACTTTGGGACTCGCTACAACCGGCACATCATGAATTCTCTCTACAAGTGTCAGACTGCCCTGTGATTTGCGCAGGAATCCCAATTTGTGTCGTCGTAAACTCTTAACATTCGTCGGAATCGCCGATTCATAGGGTGTCGCGGTTGTCACGGTTCACCTGGCAAAGTCAGCCATCAGAGGTGAAACGATCATGACGACCCTGAGTCCCATCTCTCGAATCTCTGTGACGCCTGCTGATGACCAGCACTTTCCATCCATGACGGATGGGCCCATGACGGGCAGCGTCACAGAACATTCGAGGTCTGGGATTCGGTTTCAAACAACAATTTATGACCGCAGAGCCACACCCCTCCAGCATCTGCAACGGACGCACATGGCCGTGCTCGATCTGGACAGCACACAGGAGATTGCCCGATGCTTGTCCTCTCACGTCAACGCGATGAAAGCATTTTCATCGGAGATAACATCAAGATCACCATCGTCGATATTCGCGGCGACAAAGTTCGGCTGGGCATTGAAGCCCCGACTGAAGTCCCCGTTCATCGGCAGGAAGTTTACGAAGCGATTCAACGCGAGAATCAGCGAACCGTTGAGCCTGTTGCCAAGTCCTAAGGACGTTATCGAGCACCAGGTGCGAGAAATGATCGGTTGTGTTCCCTGCTGTGGGTTGCAGGGATCGCAACAGACGATGATTCATCCAGCCCGGACGGTGTTGACGAAATCTGGAGTCCATGCCCATCCGTCACTGGTGGGTTTATCGAGACAAATTTCGCGACTGCCAAGGCCTGTTGAAGAAATCATCTCGCGTCGACTCTGCTCTGATTTGGTCAACCATACTCAGGTTTTCACGGCAGGAGTCGCGGCTCCTGCTGGAGGCCTGGAGGTGCAAAAGCAGTTATCGAGACCATCGCCACAGGTGCATCCAATCATCAGTTGATCCGATCGACAAGTGACGCCATGAGGCCCTTTTCGCTGGGACAACTCACCGTGCCTGATGGTCAAAAGTCTGATGAACTCCATTTTTGAGGGGAAGTGGAACCATCAGTATTGAACATGCTCGAAACAACTTCTAAACATCGTGATCGTTATGAACAACGATTGATGGAGAAGTTGCGGTCGAGATGAAAAATGGCCGCTTGAAGCTGGCCTGAAATGCACAACCGACGGCAATCTCATGCAGGAGATTCCCGTCGGTTGTCGCATTTTTTCAGGCTCTATCGAGTTCTCAATGTGCCATGCTTGCAGCTTTGGGCAAGCATGTTGTCAGAACTTTCACCACGCGGCCTTAAATGGCGATATGTGGCAAATCGACTTACGCCTTCAGGTAGCCGTTCTGCTCGAGATAGGCCACCACTTCCTGAGCCAGTTCGGCAATCCCTTTGTTGTCCGAATCCAGGACGAGTTCGGGCTTTTCGGGTGCTTCGTAGGGGTCATCGATCCCGGTGAAGTTCTTGAGTTCGCCAGCACGTGCCTTCTTGTAGAGGCCCTTCGGATCACGCTTTTCGCAGGTTTCGAGCGAAGCGTTCACATAAATTTCGACGTACTCGCCTGGAGCCAGAATGGCGCGCACTTTATCGCGATCAGCCTTGTAAGGCGAAATGAAAGCCGTACCCACGATGGTACCAGAGGTGGCAAACAGCTTGGCCACTTCACCAATCCGGCGGATGTTTTCAGCGCGATCTTCGGCGGAGAATCCGAGGTTCTTGTTCAAACCCATACGAATGTTATCGCCATCGAGCACAATCGTATGAATGCCACGCTGGTTCAGAAGATAATCGACTTCGTTGGCAATGGTGCTCTTGCCACAGGCGGAGAGCCCTGTGAACCACAGCACGGCTCCCTTGTGTCCCTTAATCTTTTCTCGCTCAGCACGGCTCACTTTGTGTTCATGCCAGGTCACGTTCGTCGCTTTTTGTTCGGTCATCAGAGGCACCTTCCCATTGGTCTGCAGATTCAATTCAAAACGGTTAAATATCATTCGGGAGCCATACAGGAACATCGAGTGCTCTGACGAGACTTCCTACAGGCCGAGGATTCTAAGCAAGATCCAGCAATCCCTGGAGGTGTTGCAGGAAATCCGCAGGCATGCTGTACGTTGACTTGAAAGACCACTCGTGAAAGATCACCAGGAGAGGTGACTGGCACCAGAATACTGGGCCAATTTCAGTCTGCGATGGATGGACGTATGTCGCCTGTCGCAGCCGGAATTTCTTCCCGAGCCGTGATGTTAGGAAAAGTCTCGTCCGGATGGAAGCAGAAGTGGACAGGTGCTGCCAAGCGAGGCCCAAAGACGGGATCAATACTCAAGAGCACAGAGTTCAAGAGCGCACTGTTCGAGCCCAGAGGGGTATTACTCGAAGTTTGCCTGGTTCAGTTGAGCATTTGACCAGAGAGAGTGGCAAAACACGTCGAATGTCGAGGGAGTTTCTTTAAGTGAGGCGAACGGCCTTATCCGGCCAGCAACTCTTTCCGCAGTGCATCCAGATCGGCATTGATTCGCTCATTTCGATCCTGTTGCAGGCTAATCCCGGCCTCTTGCGGGAAGTCTTCCGCATCGTCAGTCGCGTATCCCGCACGGAGACTGGCTAATTTTCGAACGGCCTCGGCTTTTTTTGACTCCAGAGCTCGCTCAGTCGTTTGTAACTGCTCAAATGTATTCTGGGCTGCTCGATGCTGTTGTTGCAGACCCGCCACCAGGTCTTCGACCTCGGTTTTTCTGGCCAGAGCTAAACGGGCACCACTTTCGTTGCCACCTTGCAACTCGGTTTTGGCTCGATTCTGCCACGCCATAATCTGAGTCCGGCGTTCGGAGATTTCGCCCTCCATGCGATCGACTGCAAGACGTGCTGCCGTCACACTCCTCCGGGCGCCGGCAATTCCCTGATCCATCTCCTCGATAATTTTTTCCAGAGCCTGAACTGGGTCGGTTTCATCTTTCAGTAACTGGGAAAGATTGCAGGTTACGATATCTGTTAATCGGCTGAAGTAGTTCATAATGCGTACAACTCTCCACTGATATCAGGCTGCAGGCAGAGAAGATGACCTCCTCGAAACCACAAACCAGCTGGCCAGACGGCTTTCGAATCGATGAACGGCAGAATCATTTGTTCTTCAAACACAAATCTTCGATTCTCCATCCCAAAACCGATTGAATAGCTTCAAGAACGATTGAATATCGTTTGCGGATCACTTCTGGCAAGCACCTTCTGAGATTTTATCGTTTCCTGGGGTTTCTGTCTGAATGGACTTTCTGCAGTACCGATTCCTTAATCCAGCTCCTGCGAGCGGCTTTCTCCGTCAGCCTCAGCCAGCAAATTCGGGAATTCGAGGATTCCGCGAGCCTGCAGCTTCTGTCGCAGCTTTTCTTTCGCCAGACGCAGACGACTTTTGGTGGTGGGCAGATTGGCTTCCAGCGAGTCAGCCACTTCGGGCAACGTCAACTGGTTGTAGTGGTGCAGAATGAACGTTAATCGCTGCTCTTCAGGAAGTTCTTTCAAAAACTCATCGACGAGTGCCGCGATTTCGCGAATATCAGCCACCTGTTCCGGGGAGCCGATCTCTCCCACCATGTTCTGCAACAGTTCGTCTTCTTCCTGGCGAGGTTGAATCGTATGGATCAAGGCGTCGCTCGACCTGCGGCGTAAGTTATCGACCAGCAGATTTCTGGCAATCCGAAACAGCCAGCCGCGAAATGCACCTCGCGGCAGATAATCCCACGACTGGTTATAAACCCGCAGCAACGTCTCCTGGGTCAGGTCTTCCGCCTGTTGCACGTCATGGATCTGACGCACGAAAAAACCCATCAGTGGCCCCTGATAACGCGATACCAACTGATTGAATGCCCGCGTCTCACCCGTCTGGACGGCCAGCATCAATTCATCATCCGTGGGGGCCTGAGAACTCATAAAACCAACAATATTCCTCGACATCAACACGAACTGGCATTGTCTCTGGCAACGTGATCATCCAGCAGGGCGTGAACAAGTACCAGTTTTGCACGATCGCTGTCCGCGCAGCGTATGATTCCCTCTGTAAATTGTCTATCGTGAGGCAAGAGTTGGTTGTGCAGGAATCAGGCTGAAGTTTTGAATTTCTGTATAAACTTGAACCTCATAAACTGCAGAGATCGCCCAATCAGAGTTCGGTGAGCCAATCGCCCCCCGCGTGCAGCTATACAACTCGACAATGGATCGTTTCGCTTCGCAGAGTTTGCACCGCATTATTGACAAGTAGAATACCGATGAGTTCGCAATCCCCCTCGAATACCAGTCCCACAATGTCGTTTGGAGCCAGCTCTTCGTGGCTCTGTTCGCTCGATGCCAGTTCGATTGTGGCTACACAGACTGGCCCGGCTCCTTTGGCAGATCTCTCACAGGCGGTTGCCAATGCTTGCCGCATGCCTTGCGATTTTCCCGCTCTGGGTGAAGCACTGATCCCTGATGATCGCGTGGTGATTGTGCTCAATCACCGTGTTCCCCGTCGGGAAGTGATCGTCAAAGAATTGTGGCAGATTCTGGCTGAAAGAGGCATCGCACCGGCTCAACTGACCATTATCGACGCTCCTGTCTTATCGAAGCCATCGACGGATCCGAGGTCTCTACTCCCAACGGACATCGCCAGCGAAGTCCAATGGCAAATCCATCAACCAGCCGATCCGCATGGTTCTGGCTATCTGGGCAGCAGTCTCAGTGGCGAACGAATTTATCTTTCACGGGCCTTGCTGGATGCCGATTTTATTATTCCCGTCTCCACCGTCGAAGCGGATCCCGTCCATGGTCTCTGCGGTGCCATCCACGCCATCTTTCCGGCTCTGACAAACCTCGAAAGTCTCCAGAGGCTTAACAAAGCCAGTCATGATGAATTGCATGCCGAAGACGAACGCCCCATTCGGCAACTCGCTGAAGAAGTCGCTGGGATGCTGGGTCTGCAGTTCTCCATCGAACTGGTTCCCGCGGCTGGTGGAACTGGAGTTGCTCAGGTGCTGGCAGGCCAACCGGATTCTGTCCATCGGCTGGGACGCCAGGCGATTCGTGAGCATTGGGTGCTCAATGTCGATCGCAGGTCAGAGACCGTTGTGGCTGCGGTCACAGGACAGACAGGGCAACCCTGCACTTGGGAAGATGTCAGCCGGGCTGCTCAGAATGCCCGCCGATTGGTCATTAATGGCGGGCGCGTTGTGTTACTCACCGACCTCTCTGCCGAATTGACCGAAGGCTGGGAGCTGGTTCGGGATTGCACACAACCTCGTGATGCCATTCGTCGTGTGAAAACCGTACAGCCTGTCGATGAAATCTCGATTGATCAGATGCTGAGAACAGCCGATTTTGCCACCGTCTATCTGCTCGGCGGGCCTGAGGGTGATATCCTGGAAGAGCTGTTTCTGCATCCGTTGGCCAGCCTGAAGGAAGTCGACCGGCTGCTGGAAGGAACCACCGATTGTATTCTGCTGGGTGGTGCACAATATGTGCGTGGGAAAGCCCGGCAAGCGCAGACTCATGTCGAGGATTGATCGACATTTTATGGTTCTGGTTGTCCGTCCCCAATCAAGAGGCTCTTCGTGTCCCGTATCCCGGCATTAGTCGCAGGCGTTCTGCTGGTCTTGACGGGGGCAGCTCTTTTGCTGCACGCGTGGGGCCTATCGAGTGAGAATCCGGGCAATTCCAAGGCGATCTCAGCACAGCAAAAGCGGGCTCGACGGCGGATCCAGATTGCCGCGTTGATCATCCTGGAAGGATTGTTAATTCCTGCGGGAGATCTCTGGATGGAGCAAAGGCCTGCCGCCGTCCTGATGGCGGCCTTCTGGATTGGCGTGCTGCTGATTGCACTCTGGATTGGTCTTCTGGCGGTTGCCGACTTTTTCTCTTCGCGGGCGATGCTCCACTTCAGTTTAGAGCAGCTCAAGGAGCAGCAGCGAGTGCTGCAGCAGCAGGTCGATGCTCACCGCTCCAGAAAGACCACGACTTCCTCCACAGCCGGGGATGATGCAGATCCCGGCACCTGAAAAGAGAAATCCCGGAGTGCAGTGCCACCACCGGGATTTCTTTTCTTAGGAAGTGTCCGACTGACTCTATTCTGGCAGTGGTTTCCCTTTGGTTTCCGGCAGGAAGGGGAGTACCACTAAACCAATCAGGAACACAAAGCACATGGTAGCGCCAGTGTAACGTGTCGCATGTTCCGAGCCTGCGTAAATCGAATCGAGACCAATTTTGGCGATGGGCCCCGTCGCTGCCACAAAACGCCCGACGTTGTAACAAAAACTGGTTCCGGTTGATCTGAGCCAGGTTGGGAAAAGCTCTGGAAAATAGATCGCGTAGCCGGCAAAGAGCGACAACTGACAGAAACCCATGATCGGCACAAAAACGAAGATCTGCCACAGCTCCGTCAGGAATAGAAAGACAATCACGGTGCTTGAAAAAGCGGCTACCAATGCAATCGCAAATGTGGGCTTTCGACCGATCTTTTGTGAAAGTGCACCAAATCCGAACATTCCAAAGAAGGCGCCAATATTCAGCATGATTGAAGAGTAACTTGGCCACCGGCTCAGTCGCCCTTTTACAGTCTTCTCGAAGCTCTCCAGAATTTTTTGGTCGTCGGGATTGCGTGGCGCACTCCCTTCTTGGGGCTGCGCGAGAACACGATCCATCGTTTCGGATCCATGAACCGCTTTGAACTCTTCGAGGACCTGGGCCGTGATCGGTTTTTTCTGAATTTCTCTTGTTAAATCAGGAGTGTAAAATCCAACCGACCACAACCCCACCACTCCGGCACATCCTAGCACCAGCCCCAATAAGGCATGCTTTCGCCAAACCGGGTGTTTGAAAAGAGCCGTATAAGATCCCAGCTGCTTTTCTTTTAGCTCACTCGTTGAAGCAGCGGTCCATTGCTCTGGCTCTTTGAGGTATCGACGAACGACCAGAGCGAGAAGTGCAGGAATAGCACCAATAAGAAACATAATCCTCCAGGGGCTGTACGGCAGCCCTTGTTCTTCGGCAAGCCCCAAAGAGAGGTTGACCATGGCGGCAGAAACATTACCAACAGCAGAGAGTGCCTGGAGTAATCCCAGGGTGTAAGGTCTCGCATTATTGGGCATGACTTCCGCCACCAGTGCTACACCGACAGCAAACTCACCACCGACACCAAGCCCGGTGAGAAAACGATAGAAGGCAAAATCCCATAACCCCACAGAAAGTGCACTCAGACCAGTAAACAGCGAATAGAGCAAGATGGTGATCATCATGGTTTTGGCACGACCAATTCGATCCCCCAACATTCCAAAGAACAACCCTCCTGTCGCCCAGCCGGCAATAAAGATGGATGTGGCGATATCGCCACCCATTTTTTGAGCACTCCTGACGGCGGGATCGGCAGAATTTCCAGGAATCAGAGACTCCATCACGGCGGGTCGAGCCAATACGAACAACTGCTGATCGAGACAATCAAAGAGCCAGCCCAGAGCGGCCACGAGCAGGACGAACCAGTGGTAGCGAGTCATCGATCGCCACCAGGGCCCGGGAAGGACAGGAGATGACGATTGAGCCGGTGTATCAATGTGGTGCATATCAGCTTGGCTTTCTGGCAAATCTCATTGTTCAGAAGCAGCATCCTCCAGAATGCAAAGCTGCCCGGAATCAATGGGAGACGCGTCAACAGGTCTAGCGGATCAAGTTCCGAGTGAGATCGGAGGTTTGAAAACCGCCGTCAATTAATGAAATGCATTCTCCGGGCATTTCTCCAAAACCTACCCGAATCAAAGCCTGCCAATACAACTCAATTGGGGGGCCAACGCAAGCCCGGGAACCAATTTGAAGGAGCACTCGTCAAAGTCCATGCCCTCAGTATCCGCAGGACTTGTATCACCGGGACAGATCATCACGCGATCAGTTGGTACCTTTCCTAAGGGAAAGCCCTTGGCAATTTACCAGTTGCCATCCATCGAAGGTCGGCAATCTCCACGAAAAAGCCCGGCCAATAGAGCCGGGCTTTGGATCGTTCACTTCAATTCCTGCAACAACAATTTTTGCCTGATCACTGTTACGACGATCTGAACAAAGACCTGGTCATTGGATTTAAACTGCAAACTTCTGCAGGTAAGGGATTCTGGCAACCTGAGCGCGGACTTTGGGTTCTCCATCCAGCAGCTGGCCCAGAAAATCCCAGCCTCCCGTGGTCAGTGATTGCCTGGCACCCGGGGGAATCTCGACAGTTGCCTTAACTTGCTGGCCGCTTTCCGATTGTGCAGTCACGGTCTGAGCCAGCAGATCGATGGCGACTGACGTGCGAGGATCTGCATTGATGAGCTTCGTCAAAGCTTCGAGGTCGGCTCGACTGGCTCGCACGCAGGGAATCCCTAGCGAGACGCAGTTCCCGAAGAAAATCTCGGCATACGATTCGGCAATGATGGCCTGGATGCCCCAGCGCATCAGGGCCTGTGGTGCATGCTCGCGCGATGAGCCACAGCCAAAATTACGGCCAGCCACCAGAATCTTGCTACCTTGAAACTGGGCCTGATTGAACGGATGTGAAGGGTCTTGAATCCGGTCATCTTCAAAGGCGTGCTCGCCCAGGCCGTCGAAGGTCACACACCGCAGAAACCGCGCGGGAATGATGCGATCTGTGTCGATGTCATCCAGCAAAAGTGGAACGGCTGACCCTGTCACTTGAGTAATGGCTTGAACCATGGTGTCTTTCTGGTACGTATCAAAAAACTGCTGTTAAACAATAAACCTTAAAGATAACGAACTTCCCATCACCTGGGGCAATAGTCTCACCCCCGATTGTGAAATGTTAAAGCGATGCTTCAACTTCCCAATCATCGGGCAGAAAATCCTTCACACGGACAGACCAACCGGGCAAAGCAGGTTCGGCCTCTGCCTGTTCGTTATCCCGATAGATTGTCGGTTCCTCCGGGTGACTTGAACGATAGACACGAACAACCTGAGGCGAACGTAAGTCAACATCCCAGATGACCAGTGTTCCCGCAGCAAAGTAATCGTGACGTTTGTCTGCCAGACGCACTTCAGCTCGGGGGCCATAGTCGTCTCGACTGCGAATTTCCACGGCAAACACGGGTGGTATAGGAAAGGGTTCAAAGCGAGCTGGCGGGCCAACGTAATAGGCAGCATCTGGCGAAAACGATTGCCGATGTGGCAATACACACCGAAATGTTCCGTTATCGGAAACAGCAATCCCGTGGCGGGTCGCTTGTGAGTAATGCTCGATCAACTGTCCGATTCTCGTGGAAACGATCGTGTGCCAGGCACCTGCAGGAGACATGAGAAAGATCCCTCCATCAACAATCTCAGCCTTCCCCTCGATCCCTTCCAACTGGCGAAAAAGATCATCGACCCATAACTGGGTCTCTGCTTTCTGCTGAGTTGTCAGGGCTTGTGCCATGGATTCTTCTTCCAAGTGAACAGCGATTATCCTGTGAAACTGCGCTAGCGATCAAAACAAACTCATCGGAAGAGTAGCAGCCTGAAGCACGACTCGACTAATCCAGCTCCCGCACATCAGTCACGGCGCCAGTCACGGCGGCGGCGGCGACCATGGCGGGGCTCATGAGTAATGTGCGGCCGGTGGGGCTCCCCTGGCGGCCTTTGAAATTCCGGTTACTGCTGGAAGCACAGACTTCGTTCCCCTGAAGTTTGTCGGGGTTCATGGCCAGGCACATCGAACAGCCGGCACCTCGCCACTCAAAGCCGGCTTCCTCAAAGATCTTGTCCAGCCCTTCTTCCATGGCCTGCTTACGCACCAGTTGTGACCCTGGAACGACCAGTGCCTTCACACCGGCAGCCACATGGCGCCCCTTGACAATCCTGGCAGCTTCCCGCAGATCGCTGATGCGACCGTTCGTGCAAGAACCAATAAACGCCACATTGATCTTGAGCCCCTGGATCGGCTGACCTTCCTTCAGATCCATATACTGGAAGGCTTCGCTGATCACCTTCTGATCGTCAGCAGGAAAGCTGGAAATCGTCGGCAATGTCTCTTTGACACCGACGGATTGAGCAGGCGTAATCCCCCAGGTCACTGTGGGTTCAATCTCTTCAGCCTTGAAGACAACCACGTCATCAAACTGAGCGTCCTTGCCACTGGCCAGACTCAACCACCACTTGGCAGCCCGCTCAAATTCTTCGCCCTGCGGCGCAAAAGGCCGCCCCTGGATGTAATCGACTGTCGTCTGATCAGGGTTGATGTACCCGCAACGGGCCCCCCCTTCGATGCTCATGTTGCAGACGGTCATACGCTCTTCCATCGACATCCGGTCGAACACATCACCTGCATACTCATAGGCATAGCCCACACCACCTTGCACACCGAGCTTGCGGATGATGTGCAGAATGACGTCCTTGGCGTAAACACCAGGTTTCAATTGGCCAGTGACTTCAATCTTGCGGACTTTCGGCCGTGCCAGAGCCAATGTCTGTGTAGCCAGAACATCGGCCACCTGGCTGGTACCAATACCAAAAGCAATCGACCCAAACGCACCGTGCGTACTTGTATGGCTGTCGCCGCAGGCAATGGTCATGCCCGGCAACGTGAGGCCCTGCTCAGGCCCCACAATGTGAACCACGCCCTGGCGGTTATCAACCAGATCAAAGAGCCGAATCCCAAAATCGCGGCAGTTTTTCTCGATTGCCGACATCATTTCTTCGGCCAGAAGATCGACAAACGGTCGCGCGGTGCTCTGTGTGGGGACAATATGGTCCACCGTAGCCACTGTCCGTTCCGGGTAAGCCACCGTTAAATTCCGCTCTCGCAGAATGGCAAAAGCCTGAGGACTGGTCACTTCATGGATCAGATGCAAGCCAATGAACAATTGATCCTGACCTGAAGGAAGTGTCTGGCAGGCATGGAGATCCCAGACTTTGTTGAAGAGATTGCGGATGTCTGTCATGGTCAGAGTGTCTTCAAAAATCGAGCGAAAAAGTTTTTGGCCCCCGAGGAGCCCACAGTCATCATTCGGGTGCCTTATCGAACAACCGGCTGCATGTTTCACAGCCAGATGTTGATCGTCAGCACACCGGGAGTAACATTGTAACTGATTGTCCTGCCGCGTGGGGTTATTCTCAACAGAGGAAAAGTCGAATGCCCGAGAAGATTTGATGGCCCGTGAAGATTCGACTGCCTGAGAAGAATCGACCTTGACCGGTAGGACGGTTACAACGTTCAATCCCCTTTCATCAATGACCCCGGAATCTGGTCATGAGTTCAGTTCTGATTGGCGATGATGGGCTGCTCAGTCGGAAAAGAGGATGGCTCGGCAAAGATTCTGCCACGCGGACATTCAGGATGAATCGCAGTGTGGACATTTGATCAATACTTGCTAAAAAACTTCTTCTACGTCTTCTTCGTATGCTTTGTGGCAGCGTTCGGGCTGGTCGTCACGATTGACCTTCTGGAAAATCTCGACGAGTTCATGCTCAATAATCAGAGTGGCGGAGCACTTTCCCTGCTGGTTTCCATTGGAACTTACTACGGCTATCAGGCCATTTTTTTTCTGGATCGTGGCGGCGCATCGCTGATGGTGATTGCCGTCATGGTGGTGCTGGTACTCTTTCAAAGATCTGGCGAACTCCATCCGATGCTGGCAGCCGGGGTGCCGATGTACCGCGTGTTGCGAGCCCTGATGATTGGCCCCGTCCTTGTCACGGCAGTGCTCGTCGCCAATCAGGAGCTTGTGGTTCCGGTCATTGCTCACGCGGCCCACGGCGGGCGTGGCATCCAGACGGGTGAAGGTGGTCAGGTCGAACCGATTTACGATTATTCGACGAAAATCTCGATCAATGGCGAGAAGGTCAGTCTGGCAGATTCCCAACTGGAGGGAGCTCAGTTTGTCCTGCCAGCTCCATTAATCGTGCATGATCTCACGATTATTCGTGGCACCACGGCCATTTTCCGGAAAGCCGCCGGTCAGCGCCCCGATGGCTGGGTGATTTTTGGAGCCGCACCTCAGTTTGAAGAATTGGCACTGACCCCGCGTGGGCAGGAAATCGTAAGGAAAGTGGGTCGCAGCGGAGAGCTGTTTATTGCCAGTCCCGTCAGTTGCGATCAGTTGTTTAAACGCAAATCGAGTTCAAACTACCTCTCGACCAGTGAACTTCTTGGGCGCATTCGCAATGAGGCTTACGGCCCACTTGCGGTGCAAAAGTTTGTCACTCAGGTTCACGGTCGTCTGACTCAACCGCTGATCAACCTGATTGCCGTCCTGCTTTCCTTACCCCTGCTTG
Source organism: Planctopirus limnophila DSM 3776 (assembly GCF_000092105.1). NCBI lineage: Bacteria > Pseudomonadati > Planctomycetota > Planctomycetia > Planctomycetales > Planctomycetaceae > Planctopirus > Planctopirus limnophila. The sequence goes on from NC_014148.1 coordinate 405,585, forward strand.
TCCGCCGAGAAAGTGCAGGTCTTGTCATGGATTCCGGCGTATGTGCGGTCGCACAAGGAATTTTGTTCGGCATGATGCAACTTTCGGCTTACCTGAGCACTTCGGGAATCATTGCCGCCGATCTGGCCGCCTGGTTCCCGGTCTTTATCGGTGGCGCGATGGCCGCCTGGACGCGGGACATGATTCGGTCGTAACCCCCAATTCCACCAATATGTTGTGGGGATATGAGATCCGGGTGTTCAGTCTAATTCTGGGATGGAATCCCTGAAAATTCGCAGCAGATCTCCGAGTGACTGGTTGTAGCGAAAGTTTCAGGAATGCAGAGCGATTGAGGATCTCGGGGTCTCTTCAGCAACTCAACAGAGCCGGTTCGGTTGACCCACGCTCGCAACGGGTTACAATCGCTCTATCTCGCAGAGGAGCTTGTTGCGAAACAAAATTCTCTCCGGGGCCGTAGCTCAATTGGTTAGAGCACCGGACTGTCGATCCGGAGGTTACGGGTTCGAGCCCCGCCGGCCTCGCTTGTGATTGTCAACATGTGATGATCACAATTAAAACGCCTTACTGATGTTCCCGATCGAAGGGCATGTCAGCAAGGCGTTTTTGTTTTGTATTCTGAAGTTTGGAATCAAGCTCGTATTCTTGCTCAAGGAATACGCCGCTCCCTCATTGCACACTCACTGATTCTCCAATTGGTCTTCATTTGGAGTCGGAAACAGAGTGATAAGCAGGATCCCCATCAACGTCGCAAACATTCCCATGATCATGAATAGGGTCACAAAATCGATAAACTTCGCCAATTCTCTGATGCTCGCAATTGCGATAATTGAGGCAAAGATCATGGCGACCAATGTGGCAAAACCAAGGATGCGACGATATCTGGGGGAAAACAAAGTCACGGCGCCAAACCCCGCCAGCGCACTTGTTGAGTAAGCCAGATAAGCGATCTGTGTTCCAAGATCTACCCTGGAGTTATCGTAGGGTAATATCCAACCAGCTTTTCCCTCTTTGATGCTCAAGGAGTCAATCCATCCGATGCCGCCTGCGATCAAGGCTGCAATCACCATAGCGAACAGCACCAGCCATGGTCTGCCAATCCCTTCAACGGTCGTAATCCAGATTTCGAACGCGTTTCCTGTCTCCTGACGCTCACTTTTTTTTGCTCGACACCAACTTCATCGAGGACCACAACCGCTCCATTGCCAAGCAAAGGAAATAACGACAGTGCAAGCAATCTGAGCAGACCAATCCCTTCATAGAAAGCCATAAGCCCAATCAATGCGCCGGCAATAGACAAAGCAATTCGTTGATTCACTGGGAGAAATAACAGAAGTTGTCCAGGAATTGCGCCGACCAAAGCCCCCGTTGTTTGCCACAACCACGTCGGTGACCTAGAGCTAGCCGTGGAATCTAGCCTGTCCACAGTAGCAGCCACCCCATGGTCGGATGAATGAGGATTGTCTGGCATCGAAGTATCCTGAATAACTCAACGCCTCTAACTGAGCAACGCGAACTGACATTCAGAATGCCGTAGGGATTGGACGAAAACCAGATTCTTTTCTCGATTTGGAGATTTGATTTCATGGCCAATTTGAAGAGCAGTTTAACAGCCAAAACGACAATTAATGAAACGGTCTACCCGTTCAATTCTGTCGGAGTATGCAGCTTTTCAATGTATTGACTCTCACCATTGGATGCGACCGCATCTTTCGAACATTTCAGACCATCGGTTGCATCTGGGGATTCTGACTCAACAGAATTAGATGTGACAGACACTGGGTTATGGCTGACCATTCCCGGTTCATCGAGTCCAAATTGCTGATCCTTTAGGCAGGAAAGCAGTCTTTGCAGATTCGGCTCGGCAATACGGTAGTAAGTATACCGACCCTCTTTCTCGCTCCCTAGAAGACCGCAATGCTGCATGAGTCGCAGATGTTCGGAAGCCATATGGCTCGGAATCGAGCAAGACTCGGCCAACTCTCCGACGGAATATTTGCCAGCGAGCAGCATTTCCACCATCCGCAGTCGATGGGGATGCGCCAGAATTCGTAATCGCTCTGCAATGCGATCAAAGACTTCCGGATTTGTCCAAAGGGGACGTGACGTACCCTCATTGGGCAGCGAGAAGGACATAAAGGGCCTTTCCTGTTCCATCATAGTGGCAATTCGCACTGACCCGGCCCGTGGATCCTGCAGCTAATGATAGCACAATCATTGATTGTTGAAACGATCATCCAGGTAAAACGCATCGACTTTTGGATGTGACGATGCAATTTGAGGGTTTTGCTGCACGTTATCGGCTCCTAGATACAATATATCGAATGCATTCAAAATTATGAACAAGTTGTAAATCCATGGCTTGCTTCAACTTGCAGCTGACTTTTCAGTAATCGAACTTCTCTGATCAGCAAACGCTGCCACAGCGAGAAATGCCCAGCCAGCCAGAAATGCGACTCCACCGAGAGGTGTTACGGCACCCAGGACACGAACTCCTGAAAGAGTGAGTGTATACAAGCTCCCTGAAAAGAGGATTACACCCACCAGGAACATCCATCCTGCCCAGTTCAGCAATCGAGAAGCCGTTTGGCCACTCTGCTGCTTGACCAGGGCCCAGATGCCGACAGCCAGCAGGGCCAGGCCGTGGAACATCTGGTACTCCGCACCAGTCTTAAAATCCTGAAGATACTTGCGTGCCAGTGGAATCACTTCCCCCGCTACCTCACGCGTCTGCCCTGCGTAGACAACGGCAAAATGATCGGTCAGGGAATGAGCGGCAAACGCTCCCGTGCCGACACTCGTCCCGCAAATCATGGCACCGATGATCAACCACCATTGAGGTTTCATGGAGAACCTTCATGTTCTGAATTATTGAATTCGAATGACCCGACTCCCGCACCTTTCAGATTCTATTCTGCGCAGATTCCGTCCGATCGAACCACCCTATAGCTCTCCCGGGATGGCAAAGTTACAGTGGCCGGGACAATCACAGATCGACAACTCCGCTGACGAGAGCAACTTCATGAGTGACCTTCCGTTGATCAATCGCTACGCTGCATGGCCCGCGTTTTGGCCTGCTTTTTGGCCACAGAGTGCAAGTCGTCACTGGATCCGGTCGATGTCTGTGGTCTTTCTGTGGTCGATATTATTTTCTGCGATCACGGTCTTTTCGCCCCATGCCAGTGCCAAAGATTACGTTGTCGGCCCCCAGTCCCCACTTAAAGAACTGGAAGAAGTCCCCTGGGAATCGCTCGAACCTGGCGACAAAGTACTGATTCATGCCCGCCCGGAGCCATATCGTTCCAAGTGGGTCATCTGCCGACGAGGAACGACAGATCAACCGATTGTGGTTATGGGGATTGCCAATAGCAGTGGCCAAAGACCCGTGATTGATGGGCGAGATGCACTCACTCGTTCATCGTTGAACTTCTGGAGTGAAGGCCGGGGGATCATCAAGATCGGGGGGGCAAATCGGCCAGCCGATCTCACACCCGCCCATATCACCATTGCTAACCTCGAAGTTCGCAGTGCCCGTCCCCCTTTTCAGTTCAAAGGACGAGAAGGTGTCACCCCCTACCCGGAAAACGCGGCCAGCATTTTCATCGAAAAGGGTGAAGACATCACGATTTCCAATTGTGTGCTGCATGACAGTGGTAATGGATTCTTTACCTCGCCCCAGACACGCCGCATTCTCGTAGAAAAATGTGCGATCTATGGCAACGGCATTGAAGGGAGCATCCTTGAACATAACAACTACACCTCTTCCGAGGGGATCACCTTTCAGTTCAATCAGTTCGGCCCATTAAGAGAGGGCTGCCTGGGGAATAACTTAAAGGACCGCTCCGCAGGTCTCGTGGTGAGATACAACTGGATCGAAGGGGGCAACCGCATGCTCGATCTGGTGGATGGTCACTGGAAAGAGCCCACACTACCAGAGGCCAACTATCGTGAAACCTTCGTCTTCGGCAACATCCTGATCAAGCAGAACGATCGAGGAAATAATCAGGTCGTCCATTATGGCGGTGATAGCGGCCGCCTCGATCAATACCGCATGGGGACGCTGTACTTCTATAACAACACTGTCATCTCCGAACGTCCCGCCACCACAGTCCTCTTTCGACTTTCGTCGATGCAGGAAAGTGTGGATTGCCGCAATAACATCGTCTGGACGACGGCACCCGGTCGATCACTCGCGATTTTCGATGGGAATGGGACAGTCAACCTTTATCACAACTGGTTGAAGAAGGACTGGCGAAAAACCCATTCGACAGGTAAAGGAGAGATTCACGAACTGGGAGTTCTTCAAACTGGCGATAACCCCGGCTGGGTCGATATTGCTCGTCAGGACTTCCGTCTGCAGACCGATTCACAGCCACTACGCACAGGGAGTCCTTTGCCCGATGCCGCCATTCAAAAGCACCAACTCAAGTTCTACTACAAGCCCCAGCGAGAATTTGAGAATCGACCTGCCGATCACCAGCACGATTTCGGAGCACTACCGATCTTGCCACATGCAGCGAAATAAATAGAGCATGACAACTGAGTTTCGATCGAGATCATTAAGCCTTCGAATGGCTGATGGTAATCCCCAGCAGTTTCGCGAACTCACCGATCAAGGCAGCATGGGCCGGCCAGGCAGGAGCTGTGACCAGGTTGCCTTCGACATAGGCTTCATTGACGGGCGTGGCGACATATTGCCCTTGCGCCAATGTGATCTCCGGGCCACAGGCGGGATAGGCGGTACAGCGACGGCCGCTCATCACTCTGGCGGCGGTTAATATCTGAATACCATGGCAAATGGCAGCCACTGGCTTGGCTGCTTCAAAGAAATGCTTCACCAGATCGAGCACTCGCTGATCAAGCCGCAGGTACTCAGGAGAGCGGCCGCCGGGGAGATAGAGACCGTCATAAGTTGATTGCTGAGTGGCTGCCTCATCAAGTTCGGCATTTAAAGTGAATCGATGTCCTGGCTTTTCGCTATAGGTCTGATCCCCTTCAAAATCGTGAATCGCGGTTTTGATGAAATCACCAGCGCGTCGATCAGGGCAGACGACATCGACCTCACAGCCCAGAAGCTGCAGCATCTGGTAGGGAACCATCAACTCGTAATCTTCGACGAAATCACCGGCGATGATCAGAATCTTCGGCATCAAAAAGCTCATTTCTATCGATGGAGGAATCAGGCTGTGGTCCTGGGTGAAGAAATCTTTGTGATGACGACTCGTTGAAGATAATCAATCACTTCTTCGAGAGATGTTGAAGTCGTATCCACGATAGTCGCATCAATCGCTGGACGTAATGGAGCGATGGTCCGGTTCTCATCACGTTCATCGCGCAGTTGTTGTTGCTCAAGGATCTCTTCAAGCGGCACAGTTTGCCCGGAACTGCGAAGCTGAGCTTCACGCCGTTTGGCACGTTCTAACGGAGATGCCGTCAGAAAAAACTTGCAGGGAGCCTCGGGGAAAACGATGGTTCCCTGGTCTCGTCCCTCAGTGACGATATTCTGCCCCTCCGCAGCACGCCGTTGCAGTGCCACCATTTGCTCGCGCACACCTTCGATGGCTGCCACTTGAGAAGCGACTAACGTAACTTGTGGCAAGCGAATGGCCTGCGTTACATCCTGTCCATTCAGACGGATGGTTTGATCTTCGATCTGCAGGTCGGCCTGGCGAGCAAAGTTGGTCACCAGATCGTGACGAGTCAGATCCATTCCCTGCTGCAGGCATCCCCAGGCAATGGCTCGATACATCGCGCCCGTGTCCAGAAATGAAAAACCAAGCAATTGAGCCAACTTTCGAGCGGCTGTGCTCTTGCCGGTCCCTGCTGGCCCATCAATGGTAATGACAACATGACCGCCCGACATTTTCCGGGGGATCCCCTCTGGATGAGTACCGATTTCAAACGAATGCACGCCAGCATGCAGGTATCGACCGCATGGCGTCAACCATCCGTTGGAGAGATCACTCGCCAGCCACGAGATCTTCCCTGGAACTCATTGAGCGAGAATCGGCACAATCTCTGTCTGAAGTGCGCCACCAGTCACTTCTACACGTCCATTCGGGTGAATCAGCACATCGACTTCGCTGCGAACACCGAACTCTTCCAGATAGATTCCGGGCTCAATCGAGAAGCATGTCCGGGGAATCAAGGCTCGGGTTTCATGCGTCTCTAGGTTATCGATATGGGCACCATTCCCATGAACTTCCTGGCCAATGTTATGCCCTGTCCGATGGACATAGTAAGGCCCGTAGCCTGCCTTTTCGATCACTTCGCGGCAGGCATCATCGACTTCATAACCTTCAACTCGCCGGCCTGCAGCAAAAGCATCCACCACATACTGGATGGCGGCATCGCGGGCAGCAGCCACGACGTGAAAAACCTTGGTGTACTTCTCGGGAACACTCGTCCCCACATAACCCGTACGAGTTAAGTCGCTATAGACTGCCCTGGGCTTGTCGAGCTTGCCCCACAAGTCGACCAGTACGAAATCGCCTTCGCGAATGATCGTGTCGGGTAGTGAACCTGTTTCAAAATGCGGGTCACCACTATGGGCATTCACACCCACAATCGGCGGGCTGTAGGTGGTGACTCCATGAGCCTCGAAGTGATCCAGAATCGCCCGCTGGACTCGCAGTTCATCTGAGTGACCCTGGCTATTGATATCGTTGGCGATCGTCTTCCACGCCACGACATACGCGGCATCAGTGACTTTGGACGCCTCCAGATGCATGGCAATCTGCTCGTCATCCCAGACCGATTCAAACAACTGAATGAGATCTCCCGAAGAAACAACTTCCACGCCAAAAGACCGGATCAGCTCAATTGTCCCGCCATCCACGCGCGAAATGTACGGGTTACCATTCCGGGGAGCGTATTCCATGGCGATTTTTTTGCTGCCAGCTACCAGGGCCGCCATCCCCTCTTCGAACTCACTCCACTTAAGATAGATCCTTTTGTCGCCAGGTAATGCGTCGAGCACACCCGTTTCGATGCGATGTACCAGTTTTCGAGGAGTCCCTTCTTTAGGGATAAAATAGGCCCAGCGACGGCTGGTTTTTTTATCCAGCCCCAGCACACGTTCGGCCAGTACGTTTGACTTGCGAAAATCGTACAACAACCAGCCATCGACTCCCTGTTCCCGAATCGCTGCCTGAACGTCGCTGAGTGAGAACATGCCCATAAAAGATCTACCAGAAGTTAAAGTTTGATTTTGCGTGCGGAAATACTTGTTGCCATACAATGCAATCTCGGCAGTCGAAGGTCAACTCTGCGAGCGTGGCGGAGAGCCCAGATGGATCGACTCAACTGGGAGATGTCTCAGGCGGCTGAGGATCAATAAACTCCTGAATCTGGTGAATCATCTGCCGGCAGGCGGACGACAGGATTTGCAGGTCGCTATCAATCCCACTGGCCGCTGTCACCATCTCGCGGTGGTACCAGAGCCATTCCGCAGGCGTCGCGCTGAACTTTTCCAGGGCCCGGGGGTTTTCCTGCAGGTCGAACCAGGTGGCCCCCAGATTGTGCAGCTTGTCGGCTAGAGTAATGGCCCTGGCCGCATGTGAGGCCATGCGCATCTGCGCGAGATGCTTTTCTTTGCGCACTCTCCAGGGAATCGCCGCTCCTGTTGGGTCTTCCTTTTCCTCAGTCGAAGCGATGACGGCCTGAATCACCGCCGGTGAAAACTGTTTTTCGAGGTCAGCGATGGTCACCTCGGTATCTTCGACAATGTCATGCAGAATCGCAGCGGCAATCAATTCATCGTCGGCGAATCCCGCTCTTTGCAGAATCAAAGCCACCCCCGCCAGATGGGATAAGTACGGAACATTGGTCGCCTTCCGCAATTGACCATGATGTGCGACCGCCGCGACTCGCAAAGCCTTTTCGATGACCATCGAATACAAAGGCGACACCATCGTTCCCATCATCAGATTTGCTCCTGCAGAAAATGTCTGCTCACTTCGCTTCCCAAGAATCACTATCGAACCAGATTTATTCCGGCAGCGAAAGCTCTCGATCCGCTTTCATGAGTCGCCAGTATTCTGCGGGGATTTCGCCAAACCGAATTGACCATTTACCCGAGACATTGACCAGTCGGTCTCGCTTCCTTGATTCTCCATGAGGGCTTGGTACGCTTGGGAAGTTTTGCGCCGATTGGTTCGAGGCAGCAACTTCAGCCGTAAGAGTAGAACTGTCAATTGTTTTCGCTGATTGCTGACCGTCTTAGGGAGATTTCACAGCCGTGCCCCGCCGCGACGACCTCAAGAAGATACTCATTATTGGTTCGGGCCCTATTGTCATCGGGCAGGCATGTGAATTCGATTATTCAGGGACTCAGGCCTGCAAAGCCTTGCGCGAGTGTGGATACGAGGTGGTCCTCGTCAATTCCAACCCCGCCACAATCATGACGGACCCGAATACGGCTGATTCCACCTACATCGAGCCGATTCACTGGCAGTATGTCGCGAAAATCATCGAGAACGAACGTCCCGATGCGATCTTGCCGACGCTGGGCGGTCAGACGGGTCTGAATACCGGTATGGAACTGTTTCGCCGGGGCATTCTCGAAAAATACAACTGCGAGATGATTGGGGCTCGCGCGGACGTCATTGAAAAGGCCGAAGATCGCCAACTCTTCAAGGAAGCGATGCAGAAGATCGGGCTCGATGTCTGTCGCAGCCGGATCGTCAACTCGATGGAAGAGGCCCGCGACGTTCTCAAAGAAATCGGCCTCCCCATTATCATTCGCGCCAGTTTTACTCTCGGCGGCATGGGTGGTGGTATCGCTTACAATCGCGAAGAATTCGAAGAGAAGGTTCGCAAAGGGATTGAACTCTCTCCGATCAATGAAGTCCTCCTTGAGGAATCGATCATTGGCTGGAAAGAGTACGAGATGGAAGTGATGCGGGATAAGGCCGACAACGTCGTCATTATCTGCTCCATCGAGAACCTCGACCCGATGGGTGTGCATACCGGCGATTCGATCACCGTCGCACCTGCTCAGACACTGACCGACCGTGAATATCAGCGCATGCGTGATGCCACGATTGCCGTCATGCGGGAAATTGGCGTGGAGACCGGTGGCTCGAATGTCCAGTTCGCCATTCATCCACAGACCGGCCGTATGGTCGTGGTGGAAATGAATCCGCGCGTCAGTCGCTCCAGTGCACTGGCTTCGAAGGCGACGGGTTTCCCGATTGCCAAAATTGCTGCGAAGCTCGCCGTCGGCTTCACACTTGATGAAATCCCCAATGACATTACCCGGGAAACGCTCGCCTGCTTTGAACCGACGATTGATTATGTCGTCACCAAGGTTCCCCGCTGGACATTCGAAAAATTTCCCGAAGCCGATCCTGAACTCACCGTGCAGATGAAGTCAGTCGGCGAAACGATGGCCATTGGCCGTACTTTCAAAGAATCACTGCAGAAGGCGCTGCGCGGGCTGGAAATTGGCCACTTCGGCTTAGGTGGCGGCAAGAAAGATCTTTGGGATTCCGATCACCGCCCCACTATCGAAGAGATCGAAGGCAAGCTCGCCACTCCCAACGACATGCGGATCTTTTATCTCCGTTATGCGATGAAGGCCGGTCTGAGCAACTCCGAAATCCACGATCTCACCAAGATCGACCCATGGTTTCTTGAAAACATTCGCGACATTGTCCGGATGGAAGACCGCCTGCGCTGTCATGAGCGACTTGACCAGGTCAGTGATGAACTGCTGCGAGAAGTCAAACGCTACGGCTTCTCCGACAAGCAGATTGGCGACTGGCTCGATGTCTCGGATATGGAAGTCCGGCGCGAACGCAAGCGGCGGGGCATTCTTCCCACGTTTAAGCAGGTCGATACCTGTGCTGCGGAATTCGAAGCTTATACGCCTTATTACTACTCGACCTACGAATCGGAAGACGAAGCCCCGGGCCCCCGCACCGATGGTCGTCAGCGAGTCATCATTTTAGGTGGCGGCCCGAACCGGATTGGCCAGGGGATCGAATTCGATTACTGCTGCTGCCAGGCCTCGTTCGCACTTCGCGAACTGGGTATTGAATCGGTTATGGTCAATTCCAATCCGGAAACGGTCTCGACTGATTATGACACTTCCGATCTGCTCTTCTTTGAACCACTCACGACGGAAGACGTGCTGAATATTTGCGATCGCCTTCAGCCCGATGGCGTGATTGTTCAATTCGGTGGGCAGACACCCCTCAACCTGGCCCGTGGTCTTGAACAAGCGGGCGTGAAGATCATCGGCACAAGTCCCTCAATGATTGATGCCGCGGAAGATCGCGAGATCTTCAAGGGAATTCTCGACAAGCTGGGATTGCACCAGCCACCCAACGGCATGGCGACCGATGCCGCTCGCGCTGTGCAGATTGCCAGTGAAATTGGTTATCCCGTCCTCGTCCGCCCCAGCTTTGTGCTGGGTGGCCGGGCCATGCAGATCTGTTACGACGAGCGCATGGTGCGCGAATACATGACAGAAGCCGTCAATGTTTCACCCGATCGTCCAGTGCTCATCGATAAGTTCCTCGAAGACGCGGTCGAAGTCGATGTCGATGCCATTTCTGATGGTGAAATCACAGTGGTGGGCGGGGTCATGGAGCATATCGAAGAAGCGGGCGTTCACTCAGGCGATTCGGCCTGTGTGCTGCCGCCTTATTCCCTCCCCGACGCCATTGTCGATGAAATCAAAACGGCCACTTATGCACTGGCCAAAGAGCTGCAGGTACGCGGCCTGATGAATATCCAGTTCGCCGTCAAACACCAGGGTGGCGAGCCCGTCGTCTATGTTCTTGAAGTCAATCCGCGGGCGAGCCGCACCTCGCCTTTCGTGAGCAAAGCCACGAACGTCCCCTTGCCGAAGCTGGCAGCCAAGATCATGGTTGGCAAAACCTTGAAGGAGCTGGGCTTCACTAAGGAGGTTGTGCCGCCTTACGTTTCGGTCAAAGAGAGCGTCTTCCCGTTCACTCGCTTTGCTGGTGTCGATATCATCCTCGGGCCCGAGATGAAATCGACCGGCGAAGTCATGGGCATCGACTCGACATTCCCAGCTGCTTATGCCCGGTCTCAACTGGGTGCCGGGAATAAGCTCCCTTCGAGCGGAGCCGTCTTTATCAGTCTCGCCGGCCGACACAAAGAGCACATCATCAGCAGTGCCCGGCGGCTGATTGATATGGGCTTCAAGATTCTGGCAACCTCAGGGACTTCGCGTGTTCTGCGCGAAGCAGGGATCGAAGTCGAGACAGTTCGTAAATTGCAGGAAGGTCGCCCGAACCTGCTCGATTACATGGCGAATAACCAGGTTCAACTTGTCTTTAATACACCCAGTGGAAAGGGTGCCCGTTCTGACGAAGGCCGCATTCGTGCTGCCGCTGTCATGAATGGCATCCCCTGCGTCACCACGCTGCCCGGTTGTATTGCCGTGGTGCAGGCCCTGGAATCGATTCAGGAATCGCCTGAACCGAGCGTGACTTCATTGCAGCAGTGGATTGCTCAGTTGCCTGCCAGCAAAGCGTAAGCCCCCAAGTGAACCTCAAGTGTGCCGACCCCGGTTCGCCGGGGACGGCTTCCAGTTTCCTCTGGCATCTTGCGGTTCGATGTGTTGGAATCAATGGGTGCATTGCCCCGCCCTTCGTGGTTCACCCGCCGGATTCTCCCGCCATGACACATTGCTTGAATTTTCAGTCATCTCCCACAAATCGCCGTGAATATCTGTCGCAATTGGCCTGTGGTTTTGGTGGCGTGGCACTGGCGGGCCTGGCTGCAGAACGAGGCTATGCTGATGTTGCCGGCGCACCGGTTCTGCCTGCGACTCATCATGCCCCCAAAGCAAAAAACATCATCTTTCTGTATATGGATGGTGGCCCATCTCAGATGGATCTGTTCGATCCCAAGCCCAGGCTCACCAAAGAGCATGGCGAACCCATGAAGATGAAAGTTCAGGCCACGCAATTCGATAACAACGGCAAGATCATGAAGTCGCCTTGGGAGTTCACTCAGCATGGCGAAAGTGGCTTACCTTTCAGTTCGCTGATTCCTCACATTGCCTCGAAGGCCGACGATCTGTGTGTCATCCGCTCGATGACCTCCGCCTTCTCTGAACATACCAATGCCAATTACTTTCTCCATACAGGCCACGGACTGCAGGGCCGTCCCAGCATGGGTGCCTGGGTTTCGTATGGCCTGGGAACAGAATGCCAGAACCTGCCAGGATTTCTCGTACTCAATGGCGGCCTCATCCCTCCCGGTGGTGTCGATTGCTTCCACAATGGCTTTTTGCCGGCCACCCATCAGGGGTCAATTCTTAAATCACAAAAGATGCCCATCTCGGATCTGGAACCTGCTCCCGGGCCACTTGCAGCACAAAAAAGAAAGCTCGATCTGCTCAAGCAACTCGACCAGGCCGCTTCCAATCGCGCAGGGAGGCCAGATGCTCTCGAATCGGCCATTGCCAACTACGAACTGGCCTTTCGCATGCAAACCACTGTTCCTCAACTGGTGGATCTGGCCACCGAATCGGAAGCCACTCAAAAACTTTATGGTCTCGATTCCGATTTTGCTCCAACGCGCGTTTATGCAAGGCAATGTCTTCTGGCCCGCAGGCTCGTCGAATCAGGTGTGCGATTTATCGAACTGACTTGCCCCGGCGTGGGTGTCGATCGCTGGGATCAGCATGGTGGTCTCAAAAATGGTCACGAATTGAACTGTAAAGCGGTTGATCAACCGATTGCAGCTCTCCTGACGGATCTGAAAAGTCGTGGCCTTCTTGACCAGACTCTGGTTGTCTTCGCCGGTGAGTTTGGCAGAACTCCTCAGGCCCAGGGTGCCGACGGCCGTGATCACAATCCCTTTGGCTACACCGTCTGGATGGCTGGCGGTGGTGTGAAGGGAGGCATGAGCTATGGCCAGACTGATGAATATGGCTATTACGCCATCGACAAAAAACTGGAGATTCATGACCTGCATGCCACCATGCTCTGGCTCATGGGAATTGACCATACGAGGTTAACGGTTCGTTTTGGTGGGCGGGACATGCGGCTGACCGATGTCTTTGGACATGTGGTTCACGATGTGATTGCCTGATGATTTTCGGGGGCTTTGGTCATGTGATCAACAGCCTCAACGCATTTGGCAGCCCGTTCGATCGCACTCTCGGCAGCAGCATGTCATGATCCCTCCATGACCCGATTGATCCCACGACTGAGATTTCAGTAAAGCGGCCCATAAGAAAGCGGCCCATGAGTCGAAAACGCTCAGGTTCACAAAAACCTCCTCCTCCGGCTGCTTCACACTCATCGAGTCTTGAAGCTCCACACACACCAGACTTATCTCGAACAGTTCGCTGGGTAATCGCCTGTCTCTGGCTGGTGTTGGCAACCATTTTCTTCTACTGGACGGGTTTGCCGAACAATGGCAACGTTTCCCGGCTCGATTACTGGTCGCTGGTCCCTTTCCAACTGATGGATCTCGTCGATCCCGAGTTTGAATCACGATTGCCACATGGATTCTTCTATCTGTTTGAACGCATCGGCTACTCGCTGGTTTCTGCGGCTCTCATCATTGGTTCGGCTGGCTGGGGCTGGCTGCTGATCCTGGGATCGAGTCGTCTATTCAAAGCGGATGTCTTTGCAAAGCAGGAATCGATCAATCAGGTAACCCTTGCGAATAACGAAAGTCGCTTTCAAACGGGGAATCTGCTGTTCTTCTCCGGCGCTCTGGGGCTCGCCACGACTTCGACTTTCGTGCTGATTGTGGGGCTGATGGGGCAGTTATCGACCATCCTGCTGGTGGCCTGGCTGGTCGTCGGAAGTGCCGGTACCTTCGTGGGTTTAGCTCAGCCCGCACTTCGGTTAGGCCAACTGGCGTGGTTATCGATCGCTAATGCCTGGCATTCCCGCGATCTCTGGACGCTGTTGGGTTGGGTCTCGGCACTGCTATTTCTATGGACGATCTGGCTGGGTGGCTTATCGCCCACCACCGACTTTGATGTGAAGGAGTATCATCTCGGCGGGCCCAAAGAATACTTCCTCAAGGGTCACATCGAGTTCTTGCCACATAACGTCTACACAAGTTTTCCGTTTCTTACCGAGATGCTGTCACTGGCCGCCATGGTGTTGATGAATGACTGGCTGGCAGGAAGCTATGTCGCCACACTCACGCTCGCTTTCTTCGGACCGCTGACGGCTCTGGGATTATGGTCTCTTTGTGAGAAGTGGTTTCCGCAGGCCGCTCTTCTATCAGCCTGGATCTGGATCACGATTCCCTGGACGTACCGGCTATCGACCATTGCCTATGTCGAAGAAGCCTTTTCGTGCTATCTGCTCGCTGCTTTCCTTGCTGCTATCTATGGACGATCCTTGAATCTCCCGGAAGTGAGTCATTCCGCATCATCAGCAGCGCATGCCAATTTCTGGTGGTGGATCTCCGGGTTGTCTGCCGGTGCTGCTTTTGGCTGCAAATACCCGGCACTCCTCTTCGTGGTCATCCCCATCGGCCTGGCAACGATCATTCGGTTTCCACGTTTCCATAAGACCGACAGCTCTGCGAGTGAAAATCCATCAGCCAGGTCACGCAGCACATGGTGGGTCTGGCCACTGGTCTTTTCTGCCGGCGTGCTCGTCTTTGCTGGCCCCTGGCTGATTAAAAACTTCTGGCAAACCGGGAACCCCGTTTATCCCCTGCTCTACTCTGTCTTTGGTGGCCTCGACTGGAATGCGGCACTCAATGAAAAATGGAGGCGTGGGCATGCCCCACCCCATTATTCGCCCCTTTCGTTTGTTACCGATGTTTACGACATCCTGGCCCGCAGTGATTGGCAAAGTGGCCTCATTCTGCTGGGCTTACCTCTCTGCTGGATTTTGCCTGCCGCTCGCAAAAAAAATCATGAACAACCCGAGGATTCCCCAGGCGTTCTCCTCCTGGCTCTCTTGTTTCTGGCATGGTTCTATGCCACCTGGTGGTTGTTCACACACCGGATTGACCGCTTCTGGGCACCAATGCTCCCTCTGCTCTGCCTGATCTCGGCTGCAGGGCTAACGCGCTTTTCTCAGAGTGTCCCCCATGCAGTCAGGCAATCCCTGATGGTCCTGCTAGGGGCATCGGCAGTCTTCAATTTCTCGATCAACACCGGCCCCGTCGGTAACTACAACTCATGGCTGACCAAACTCTCTGCGGCCAGCGATTTCACTGCGAGAACCACTTGCCCCGAGATCGCCGCCATCAATCAGGCTATTGAGGAGGGTGCACTTCCCCAAGACATTCGCGTCCTCATGGTCGGAGAGGCAGAAATCTTCGATGCACGTTTCGATTTGAGATACAACACCGTCTTCGATGTATGTTTACTGGAAGAGTGGTGTACTCACCCAGACGGCCAGTGGCGTACCGCCGATGAGATTCGGGCGCGCCTGGCACAAGCAGGCATTACCCATCTCTTCGTCAATTGGCGGGAAATTCTGCGTTATCGAACGAGCTATGGCTACACCGACTTTGCGAATCCCAGGAGCATCGAAAAGCTCCAGCAGATGCAGCTGATTGGCGATCCGCTTCGATGGCCCGAAGGGATTGGTGAACGAAATGCCGACGATCTTTCCGTTACAGACCGTCAACTGATTGAAAACTGGGCACCGCAATTGATTCAAGGCCTCGGTTCCAATCAGAAGCTGATTACGGCACAACTCTTTCCAGTCATGACACGGCCCATCGAGGCGAAGTGATTACCTGTTATACGGATTCCAATATTCAACGGCGTTCCTTGGTATGGCGTGGCTGGGGTTGAGCGTCTTCGCGAACCCCCAGTTCGTACCGAAAATACGAAAATCCGAAAATCCGAAAATCGCTGGGGGTTCGAAGACTCAACCCCAGCCACCCGCCGAGTCAGACTCATCCAGGCCATCACCATGATGAGTCCGGCCCCCATGAGTCGAAGGAAGTAGCCGTCGAAAAACTCAGGCTTTGCGATAGACGATTCCCGTATCAATTAACTGAAAGCCACTCGAAATCAGCACAGCCATCGCAGCCGGGTCTTCCATGTTGGCGTGAGCCTCCATCAGGTCGACCTGGTCATCTTTGAGTTGTTTGCTGACATCGCATAACAGAGCCTGTCCATAGCCTTGCCGGCGATGTTCAGGAGCCACATGAATCCCATGCAGACCAATCGCCCGCTGTTGCCATTTGCTCGAATACATATCGAGCCCACAGATGGTCACCCAGCCGACGGGTAGATCCTGTTTTTTGAGGACCAGTCCCAGCCTGGCCGTTTCGAGACGACCTCGATTGGTAAGCGTCCAGAAGTCGCGCGGGACAGGATCATCCAGCAATCGCAATTCCGTCGATCGGCGGACACGCATCAGCCGCACATTGATTGGATCTCGCTGACCAATTACTCGCTGGAACACCCCGATCATGCTCTGCGGACGATAACCGAGGGATGTAAAGAACGGCTTCGCGAGAACATCTGATTCCAGAAATCCAGAGGCTTCGCTGCCGCCATACAGACCACTCCAGTAAGGATTGAAAGGGTCTGCCGGCCCGGCCAGTAAAACCTGGGCACCATGCGAGAGAAGATAACCTTCCGCCTGTTGAACCAATGCTCGTCCAATGCCGCGCCCACGAAAAGCCGGGTGAACGACCAGAGCACAGATCACACCTGTCGTCGAATCGACCGAGGCGCGATTGCTGCCGACACCAAATCCGGCATGGACAAAGCCAGCCGGCTGACCATCCACAAACGCCAGGATCAAGCCATGCCGGTCAAAGTGAGGCTGCGAGAGCACGAAAAAGTCGAGCTCGTCCGTTCCGTGCATGATTACCGCACCACGACCCAGCTCCGCACTATTCCATAGTTCGGCTATCACGGGGACATCATGGTTTCGAAACGAACGAAACTCCAACAAACTCACTCCCTGGTTTTGATTGCAATCTAGTCAGATCAACTTCACGCGGAGAAGATGTCTTTCTGAACCCTTTCCATTTCACACGATCATCATCAATCACAGTTTAATCATGCAACAAGGTCGCATGGAATGTCCACGCGACCTTGTTGTGATCGACAAGTTTTCACCGATTTCTCGTTTAGCGGCTGCAAACCTTCTCAGCAGCTGCCACAATCGCTTCGGCAGTCAGACCGTACTTCTTGAGCAGGCCTTCCGGATCGCCACTCTCGGCATATGTGTTGCCGATGTTGACGAACTCAATCGGGCAAGGTGCCAACTGGGCAGTGACTGAAGCCACAGCCGAACCCACACCACCGTGCGGCAGATGTTCTTCAGCCACCACGAGGCGACCTGTTTCTTTGACTGCCTTCACGATCGCTTCCTGGTCGATTGGTGAAACAGTGTGGAGATCGAGCACTCGAGCCGTGATTCCCTTGGCTTCGAGGGCGACAGCCGCATCGAGAGCAATACCTACCATCAGGCCATTGGCAATAATGGTGAGGTTCTTCCCATCGCGCAGCTGATTGGCTTTGCCAATTGTCAGCACTGAATCCGGGCCATAAATTTCAGGCACATCAATTCGGCCACAACGCAAATAGACCGGCCCATGATGCTCCAGCATTCCTTTCACAAGGTGTTTCGTACTGGGTGCATCGGCAGGGACGACAACCGCCACGCCTGGCAATGCCGACATCAAAGCAATGTCTTCAATGGCCATTTGCGAGGCACCGTCTTCACCAATTGAAATCCCGGCGTGAGAACCCACCATCTTGACATTCAGATGCGGGTAAGCCACGCACATGCGAATCTGGTCGTAGGCATTGCAAGTCAGGAAGGCAGCAAAGCTGGAAACCACAGGAATCTTACCCGCAGCAGCCAGACCAGCCGCCACGCCCACCATATTGCTCTCGGCAATACCCACGTTAAATCCACGCTCAGGGAAGGCTTTGGCAAAGACTTCCGTGCGTGTGGAGTTACCCACGTCGCCATCGACAGTCACGACAGTGGGAAATTCATTGCCCAGTTCTTTCAGCGCGGTTCCGAACGCATCACGTACGGCCTTGCCCAGCTTCAGACCGGCTGCTTGTCCGATTGTCATTTGAAAAATCCTGTTCTACAGGCATGAACTTGAAGTACGGGAAAATAACAGCAGCAACAAGAAATTGTGCGAACTAATCGGCCAGCAAGGCCAATGCCTTCTCGGCCAGCTCTTTGGAAAGCGGCTTGCCGTGATAGTTCAGATCGCCGGTTGGGGCCAGGATCGGCAGAATGCCAAAGCCCTTCTGTGTCTGCGAGACAATCGCCGTCGGACGATCTTTGACGGAACGGGCGATCTTCAGAGCGGCGATCACCTGCTCGATATCGTTGCCATTAATGGTCTGAACGTGCCAGCCGAAAGCTTCGATTTTGGGCTGGAACTCGGTGAGCTTGAGAACGTCCTTGGTGGCTCCCGTCTGCTGATATCCGTTCTGATCGACGATCGCGGTCAGGTTCGCCAGCTTGTACTTCTCGGCAGAAGCGAGAGCTTCCCAAACCTGGCCTTCGCCCATTTCTCCGTCACCCAGCATGACGTAGGTATGAGCTGAAAGACCATCCATGTGGCAGGCCAGTGCATGACCAATGCCTACGGAAAGCCCCTGCCCGAGCGAGCCCGTCGAAGCTTCGATGCAATCGAGTCGCTTCATATTGGGATGACCTTCGAGCCGGCTGCCCAGCTTGCGGAGTGTCATCAGTTCTTCGACAGGGAAGTAACCACATTCTGCCAAGGCGGCATAGAGCACGGGAACTGCATGTCCCTTGCTGAGAATGAAGCGGTCACGGTTATTCCAGCGAGGCTGTGCAGGGTCGTGCTGCATAAACCCGCCAAAAAACAGCGCGGTCACCATCTCCACGGCAGACATACTACTGCTGGGATGGCCACTGCCAGCTTCGGTGGTCATGCGGACAATGTGTCGACGCAGCACCTTGGTTTTGGCTTTCATCTCGTCCAGCGACAGCGGCTTGAAAATGGCCACTCGATATTCCTTCGATGGGAGGCGACGGGAAAACTTGTTCAATAGCAGGTCTTCAGGCAGCCAGTGGACACCATGTCTCCAGAAATTCACCCAACCGCCTGTCAGCGCTTCCGGGCGAAATGGTTGACATACTGCCAATTCCGCTTGATTCCTTGCCCGCCGAATCCTAACGCTGAAGAAAACCAGCAGCAAGCCTGCACGGCTGAACCCATGCAAACTTGGCAGGTTTCTGCTTCCAAAAATGAATTCACGTTAAAATTCAGCCTTACATTCCAAAAATCTGTGACGTCAGAAATTCAAGAGGGATGCAAAAATCGCTCGTGGAAACTCAGCAGACGGGTTCGTTGGCGCGAATTCCACTCCTTCGGGCTGCTGCGCGATGGAATTCCCAGTTCCTGACAATCAATGATTGAATGAACGATATCGATGTGGCATTGTGACGAACGAATTTGCTGCAGGATTTTTCTAATCCTGACTGTCATCAGCGATTTTGACTGTCTTCATATTCTTACTGACGGATTGGATCTCTTCGAGCGATGACACTTCGCCACCCCACCGTCACCAATCCTGAACCAACAGACGAAGAGCTTCTGGCCTGGCTGGATGAGACCGTTTCCTTGCCACGCAGTGCTCAAATTGAGCATCTCGTCAGGCAGTCGACTGAACTTCAGAGCCGACTGAACGGACTGCGGCAAACGCGCCAGAGCGGTGCTTTAACGCTGGGCGAAATCTGGCGAAGTCATCGCGTGGGGTGTTTTTCCCGGGAAATTCTGGCTCGTTACGCGAGAAATGAAGGCGGGGCCGGCCTCTCTGAACAGATCCGTTTTCATCTCGAAACGGTGGAATGCGTCTGGTGTCAGGCGGTCTGGGAATCACTCTCGGAAGACGATCTTTCACGAACTGACCGCGTTTTCCAGACTTCAGCCGGCCAATGGAACCATCAGGACGGAACTCACTGAAATTCTGGCCTAGAGTGCAAAACCAGTTCCTCACAGGTCGGAAAAATCCGATGTGGAGGTCGTGGATGCAAGTTTTCAGTGAAAAATTGCCAAACTTGAAGGATTTCAAGGAATTTCGCATCTTGACGAGCGAATTTTTTCTCTTAACAATTGACGTATTGAACGTTTCTTACGGTTTTGTCAAGGCTGAGGCGAAAGTTGTCGGTGAAGTTGACGCAGCATCGCGGAACTGCGATTGCCACGGAGCATGGTTATGTTGGTTCTCTCACGAAAAAAGCTTGAAAGCATTGTAATTGATGAGCAGATCATCATTACTGTGGTCGAGATTCGGGGAGACAAAGTCCGGCTGGGGATCGAGGCCCCCCGGGACATTTCCATCAAGCGCTGCGAACTCGAAGATCGCCATCAGTCTGAGCCTCCCGTCGCGGGTGAGGCTGCCGTCAATGGCGGCCAGCCAGTGCCCGATCATTAGCCACTGGAAAAAGCTCAGAATTCACCAGCCGCCTGAGCCGCGTTGTTTGTTCACTCGGATTTTCGAAGCAAACGATTCCCCAGCTGGCAAACAGTCTTCGGTCCGAACGGCAGAATTCTCGCGATTCAAAAATCCAGACCAGGATTCTTGTCGGAACACTTGCCTGCCTCCGACAGAGCAGCTACATTTCTAAGCACTGGGCCCCATCGTCTAGAGGCCTAGGACATTGGATTTTCAGTCCAAGAACTGGGGTTCGAATCCCCATGGGGTCAGTACATCGACTTTGCTGTTGTCCTCGGCAAATGTTCAACGAATAAAGCTCCTGATGCGTCAGGGGCTTTTTTCGTTTTTATCGAGACCTTCAGGCATGAGTTGATTTTTGAAGACTGCTTCGTGTTCTCACGGTAGAACTTTGTGCTTGCGGGGAGTGTGAATTGACTCCCGGGGAATGACAGTTTCCTGCAACAGAGCGTCTCTTCAAAAGGGTCTCCCGGCAACGAAGCTTCCCTTCCATCGAGTGTCCTCTCAATAGAGCGTTACAGTGACCACGCTTCCTCCAACGACGTTTTCTCCAGATTACGCCACTGCCCGGCAGCGATTTCAGCAATCAGCGTCTCGGCTCGGCTGGAGGTTGGAGTCCTATTCGATCGGTCTTCATGGCCCGACTGGCGAAGAGTTAGAGTTCGATGTCGCCCTATCGCATGGCGAAGTGACCGACAAGGTTCTGGTCGTTTCATCGGGTCTGCATGGCGTCGAAGGATTTTTTGGCTCAGCAGTCCAGGTGGCCTGTATGGAGCATTGGCTCAGTACCGAAGCTCCCTCGGTGAAATGTCTCTTTCTCCATGGGCTCAACGCCTATGGATTTGCCTGGCTTCGTCGCTTCGATGAAAGCAATGTAGACCCTAATCGCAACTTTCTGCTTCCCGGCGAACACTTCGAAGGTGCTCCGGATGGTTATCAGCAGCTGGATCGATTTCTGAACCCGCGACATTCCCCATCACCATGGGAACCATTCACCTTAAAGGCTTTGTGGCTGATTGCTCGCTACGGCATGCCGGCACTGAGGCAGTCGATTGCCGGCGGACAATACACGTTCCCTCAAGGTCTTTTCTTCGGTGGAAAGGGGCCATCACGCTCACAGCAAATTCTACGTGAACACATGCCGCTCTGGCTCAATGGATGCCGGCAGGTCGCTCATCTCGACTTTCATACGGGATTAGGCCGCTTTACTACTCACAAGCTGTTAATCGATTACCCCTTGAGTGAAGCGCAGCGAAACTGGTTCTCCCACTGGTTTGGTGCCGATTCCTTTGAAGCCATCGATTCGGCTGAGATGGCTTACGAGGCCCGCGGTGGATTTGGCCGCTGGTGTGTCTCGCAACGGTTAGCTGCCAACTACCTGTTTGCCTGCGCTGAGTTCGGTACTTACGGTGGGATTCAAGTTTTAGCAGGCTTAAGGGCTGAAAATCAGGCCCATCATTGGGGCAGCCCGCAAGATCCATCGACGATCCGGGCGAAACGACGCTTGATGGAGCTGTTTTGCCCGGCATCACCAACATGGCGATCCCAATGTGTCACGTCTGGGCAAAGATTGATTGAGCAGGCCCTGCAAGGATTATTGCAATCATGAATTGCCGGCAGTCGTTCATCCAAAACTGAGCCAGTTCACAGTGGAACACTGCAGTGCGGCTTCACGATCTTTACTTTACGAGCCGGAAGCGTCAGCGACGGGCATTTCCCAATTTCTTTTTCGACTATTAAATTTCGCCATCAAATCGACTTGCCGTGGTACTAGCGGAAATTGAGAGTCCCCGTCGCTCACGCTTCCGGCTCGTGGATGGTTATTGGGGGGTTCGCGAACCGTAGACCGATAACAGTGCCATTCGGGTCGGGACTCGTTTCTGCTTCCCGCTGCGATGGCTGTCAGGCTGGAGGTGATGGACACACGTCGGGTCGTGATTGTGAAGGTTGCGGCATCGTATGGCGACGAAGTGCGGTGTAGCATGGAATCGTAATCAGCGGTTCGTCGCAACTCATTTGCCCGTCTGACGCATCAAGATTGACAAGTCCATGCCGCACCGCAAAACTGCGGTAATCTTCTACCGCACTTCGGCGGTCGAATACCTGTTCGGCGGGCGAGGTCTTGAAGGTGGCTGACAGATTCCGAGACAAACGATGGCGCAACTTCCGCCGACGTGCCGATTACGCCCCGCAGAACGTCTACCGCCATCGCACCCACGGATGGGAGTACATCCCGGTCCATCCGTTTGGTGATGAACCGGAGGTTTTAGCGCGACTCGGGCTGCGCCCGGAAGACTGCCGAACGGCCGATGCCTGGTGGGGCATCGACGGCGACGCTACGCTGCTGGAGTCGGGGGTCGTGGGCACGCTGCCGGGCCCGGCTCGGCTGTTTGCCAAGCCAATGCCTCACGCAGACGAGCGGTGGGTGTACTTGGTCGCGGTGTTCGATGCCCCGTTTGTAACCCGCGTCGAGTTCGAGGCGGTGATGGTCAGGTTCGTGGAGGCCGGGTTCCCCGACGCGACGCAGTTCGATTGGCGGGTGGGGTGATCGTCCCTACCGCTCCCAGACGCCGAACTAGGCGCCCAACCGGACGCCGGGGAGGCACTGCAGCGTCAACCAAATCATGCCGGCCCGTCGCCGGTTAGCTTCGTAGTTCGGCATACATACTGAAAAATTAGAGCGCCTACCTTGACTCCTATTTCGACGCTGCCATACGAACAATCTCTGCTTGCGTTGATTCGCAAAGGTGAGAGCGTCGAGCTTGAACTGAAAACGACCGTTCCGAGTCCGACCGCGCTCGCACAACTCATCTCTGGATTTGCAAACGCATCAGGCGGCACAATCATCATTGGCGTGCAAGAGCCAGATACCGTTGTCGGATGCGACTGGCAGACCGTTTCTCGGGCATTTGAAAGAGCGCAGCAACAACTAAACCCAGTACCGGATTGCTACCTTCATCAGGCGACGATTTCAGGCAAGATTGTCGGTGTCCTGAATATCGCGAAATCGTCGAAGCCAGTGGTGTCATCAGGTGGAGCGTTTGTTCGCGAGGGAGATCGCACTCGTCCGATTACCGCACCAGAGATCGAGCAGCGCTTGGCCACGCCCGGTGCAATTGATACATCGGCGATTTCAAAAGCGTTGGCGGACAATACTGCAACAATTGAACGGCTCACCGCAGCGATTTCTCGCGCCCAAAGCCTTCATGGGCAGTGGCTTGGTTACGCAATCGGGTTTGTGTTGGGTATCTTGCTTCTGTCATTGCAAGCTTCATCTACGCCGTCCTAACGGCCAACAATGCCGGACAATAATGCCGAACAATCGGTTCAACCGGAGCCGCGGGCCGCGCGGTTTCTGAATTCAAGGTTGGTTGGCCGCGGCCCGGTTAACCGTGACGTTCTGCCAAGACTGGAGAAGCTTCATGCGAACTAGCCTTCCTGTTCTGATAGCCTGCGTCTTGGTCGCGGCATCTGGCAAAGCCCAAGACAAAGATGAGCGTCAGGTGGACGTCCCCAAATTGATCAACGCACTTGCGTCGGAAAATCCAGCACCAACGGAACGTAGCGGACCGGATCTCAAATTTCCTTCCGGCTATGATCGCAAGAAACAAGCCCCAGTTCGAAGCGCGAAGAGCCAGCTCAAGGCTTTGGGGCCTGCTGCGTTCAAGTCACTTATTGAAAATTGGGGCGACCAGCGGTACTGCTTAACGTATTCCGTTGGAATCAACGGATACATGAAAAATGCGACCGTCGGAAAAATGTGCCGAGTTATTGTGTACGACCAGATTCAACCTTACGGAATATGGCCTCGCACAGAAGGCGACCCGCGCGGCAAGCCAAAGCGGCCGTCTTATCCCGGCGTGTTCCTGAATGATCAAAAAGCTGCGACAAGATGGCTGGAAGAGCACAAAGACAAATCACTTTTTGAGATTCAATTGATGGTCATCGATTGGGTCATCGCACGGGAATCCGAGAGCCCGAAAGACTTTACTGACGAAGAACGCGCAGTCATGCGGGAAATTCGAGAAAAGCTCGTTGAATCGAAGAAGCCGATGACACGGGGCAATTACTACATGGATGATTATGACTGAAGTAAAGGCAGAACAAAGCGTTGGACGCGGAGCCGCCGATCGCGTCGTTCCTGAAGTCAATGTTGATTGGCGGCGGCCCGGTCAACGCCACCGTTATGCGAAAAAAGATGTCCTCCCTTGCTGACTTCAAAGAATTGGTCGACCACATTTGCAAGCGTCACCGAATGTACGTTTGCGACGGGACGTTCTACGAAGTTGCCGCATACATCCAAGGGTTTGCAGCCGCGATGACGGAATCACCATTCGGAGGTGAAAATAGATTTGCGTTCAACGAGTACGTCACTCTAGCCTGTGGATTCCCGGCAAAACTGGCCTGGCCGTTTGTACTGAAGAAGGCAACACAAACTGACGAAGATGCGATTGCCAAATTGCACACATTGTTGACCGCTTACATCGAAGCAGTTGACGGAAACCGTGTCGCACAACTGCTTTCAACCGAACGAATGAATGGTTCGGTGCGAGATGCTGAACCTCAGGTCATTTGCTGGCGACTATTTTCGAGGGCGCTTCATCGCGGTGATCAAATAGAGATCGAGAAACATGCATTGCAACGTGACGACATTCAAATTCTATGGTCGAGTAGTTATCCTGCTGACTTGATTCCAAAGATGGATGAAATCGCGGAATCCTATTCGATTCCAGTGCTGTTTGTCTCCGACGATGGAATGCTATCACGTGTGATGACACCGGATTTTGGCGAGATCGAGTTGGAAATGCTCGACGGATCTTGGAAGATCGACCCCAGCCCAATAATCCGGCAACGAATCTATGCCAATACGAAGACATAGGGAATCGCGTAACAATCCGATGGACCGAAGCGGTGGATCGGCCGCTTCCTGATGGAAAATTTATTTGCCACCGCTCGGTCATCGGTGGCGTTACGCCCCAACAACAACTCGGTCGTTATGATCCCTGACTACTCGATGGAATTGTGCTTTTCCGAGTCTGGCAAGGCTCTCGTCCGATCGCGTGTAGCAGACCTTTGTGACGACGAGTCTGCAGACATTGTCCGAGAGCTTCCTTTCGACGATGCGAAAGTGGCTGTCGAAATTTGTTTACTCGCACCACCTAATGCCCCGCACGAGATGCTTGACGGGTTCTCCGTTCAGAACGGTGTCTCATCCTGCGGGATTGTCGATCTTGAATACTCACCAACGAGCCAGTACAGCCAGATCAACGGAAGCTTTAGTCTCGAATTCTGGCCACGAACTCGGCGGCTGCAATACATCTTCTTCGCTTCAATGACATTCCGAACCCAAATTACGAAGCTTCTTGCCGAGTGTGGCGGAACATGGGGTGCTATTATATTTGAATCGTCGCTTCCAATTGAGTTTTGGTCTCGCGAACGGGGGCGATTTAATGATGACCGGCCAGATAGACAAGATGGCAAGCTATTGCTACCGTCGGAACTAAAATCCTAAATGGCATAACAAGCCGTTGCACACGGAGCCGCGGGCCGCGCGGTTTCTGAAATCAATGTTGGTTAGCCGCGGCCCGGTGAACCGGGTCGTTATGGCCAGAAAATCATGAAACTAGGAAAACCGGAAATCAGTTTGGCCGTCTCTGACATCAAAGCGTCTTTAGTGTTTTACGAGGCACTCGGATTCAAGCGTGTCGAAGGAGCCGAAGAGGAAAAGTGGGTTGTTGTAGCACAACCAGACCTCCGAATTGGATTATATGAAGGTCACGTTGATGCGAATTCATTGACCTTTTTCGGAGGCGATATAGAAGCGATCTCGGTAAAGCTTCATGAAGCAGGTTTCGAACTCAAACAGGGTCCCGAAACTGAAGAAGATGGTAGCATTGGAGCGAAAGCAGTCGATCCAGACGGGAATCTGATCTATTTCAATACGTAACCCATCACGGCCATAACAAAACGGATGCAGGCAACGGCTCGAATGGCGTCTGTCGTGTGATCGACGCCTCCCGCTCGCCGTCGCCTGATCCGGGGCGTTCGGCGGCGAAGGGCTTTCGCGGGTGATACGGATGTCTTTAGGCCACAATGGAGGCTTCGGCGGATGTTGTCGAGAGACGGTGCCCGGCTGCAAGTATTCCTTGACCTCCAACGGCATGGGCCGCGGCGGGGGCCCGAGGAACTTGTCATCCTTGACGAGCATACAATTGAGCGGCCGTGGGGTTGGGTGTTCTTTTTCACCACTCGTGGCTGCCGTGATGGTGATCTCACATACGCCGTTGGCGGAAACGCCCCCTACATGGTCAACCGAGATGGCAGCATACGTCTTGCTGGGACAGGTCGTCCGATAGAGGATTACATTCGAGAGTACGAGTCTGAATTGGAACGGCAGTCAGGTGCATGGGAGTTGGTCATCAGTGAGCCGTCACCATGCTCAACAACGGCTGCAAAAAGCATCCGCGCGGCGCTCGGTCTATCGATTGCTGAAGTAGGTGCTATTCGCCATCGCCTGCCGGGTCTCGTTTCGGCCGGGGCATACGCAGACCTCGAACCCTTGTATGGGCGTCTGGTGGACGCTGGCATACGGGCGGAAATCCGGAAAGCTAAGGTGAACGAGGCCGAACAAGACGCTGCACCTGACCGCGGCGGCGGGTAATATGATTCAGAGATCAGCGTCTCACTCGCCGCCCGGCAGGTGAGCAAAAGCGTTCGTCTTCGGCAGAATGTGACAAGATCAAATGGGACAGCGGGGGGATTCGGAACGTCAGATCAACAAAACCCCCGCCCGCCTGAGTTCTGCAGATCGTCGTCAGAACCCATGAGTTCTGTTTGATTTGCGTTAGTCTATATCTGGATGGCAACGCTTTGGTTATGCTCACTGGAAACAGTTCGCCGAATCCCTTCACAAGGTCATCCGATCCCCATGAGTATCTTCGATACGATTAAAGGCTGGTTGAACATCGGGGGAGTGAAAGTCGCCCTGCAGCTTGATAACAAACAGATTGCCTGTTCGGGCAACGAGATCGCTGGTTCGGTCGAGCTTTCTTCCAAGGGTGAGAAAGAAATTCTGAGGCTCACGTATCGGTTTTTGACTCGACATATCACCGGCACCGGCCAGGCCCGCTCTGTCGTCGATAAGATTATCGCCGAGACTGTCGAAGAGGTTCCGTTCCAGATGACTGCAGGCGAAATCAAGACGCTGCGGTTCGCGATTCCCTATGTGATTCCCCCGGAATTTTATGAAACCGGCGGCGTGCTTGGGGCCCTTGGCAAGGCAGGTGCCCTGGTCGTTAACGCCCGACGCTCTTGGCACGTTATGGTGGTTTGCGACGTACGCGGTACGGCCCTGGACCCGATGTCTATGGTCGAGGTCAAATTGGTCGAATGATTTCGCTTGAGTCAATTGAAAGATGGCAATTGGCAGGTACGCCGGCAGCGCTGGGTGGCACAGGTTGCTCGTCCGCGAGCTACCTGTGTGCCGGAGGCAAAAGAGGTTTGGCTGCCGCAAGCACTGCAATGTGAGTCCCTGAGGATCACAGATGGGACTCTGCAAGAAAGCGACTCTGCCAGTGCCCTCTGGTGGCTTGGCCGCCCCTGTAGAAACCGGAATTTCAACCGGGCCACCCTGCCGAAACTGAGAGTCCCCGTCGCTGACGCTTCCGGCTCGTGGATGGATTTTAGAGGGTTCGCGAGCCGTAGACCGATTACTGAGCCCCTTGCTTTTCAAGGATGTCGTCCATCGCAGGCAGGCCCTTTGCATTTGTTGTTCAACCGACATGGCTCACCTTCGATCTACAACCGTGTTCTCAGAGCATTCCCACTGATCTTCGCGATAAACGACCCTTGGATCAATCACTAAGTTGAGGCCCTTCGGGGGGTTTCAGGAAGGCGAAGAAGATGCAGATGAGGTAGGTGCCATAGACGACGGCGGGAAACACCCAGGCTTCAGCAGGTTCATCATTGGCAAAATTGAAGATCGCGACTGTCCCTTCACAGAGCATCAGCAGGGCAATGGCACAGCCGAGGAAAAACTGTCGCCAGAGGGGAGGTGTGGATATTCCCAGCCGGCGAAACTGTCTGTAGCCGATCGAAGATCGAACCAATGCCGCGATGATCGGCACCAGGACGACGACACTGATCACTGCCAGATCATTGCCCCGAGCCAACATTTGAACGAACAAAGGGAGAGTTGCCATAATTCCCGGCAAGATCCCGTCCCAGGCAATGATCTGTTTCCAACTCACCCCAGCACCTCTCCTTCGCTGATGACCAGCAATCGTGGGCTCACTTGCCGCTTCCATGGGCCGCGTATCATGCGATCATCAAGGCAGGCAATCATACCTTTGCAGCCCGGTAGCCCGGTAGCGCGGTAGGGTGGGTTAAGGCTTTGCGCAACCCACCATCATCTCACACATCCCGCAATTGTGATGAACACATCCCCGGCATCACTCAAAATCACTGAATTCGTCGTTGTCCCATGAAATCGTGCGGCCCCACTCCAGGGTATATTCACCAGCTTGCACGAACCGATGAAATGAGCTCCAAGGCCAATCGGCAACGCGGTTCACCAAGCCGTGCTTCAGCGGATTGGCGTGGATGTAATCGATGCAGCGTTTCAAATCCTCTTCGTCGCGACAAGTGTGTTCGTAAAAGCGTCGTTGCCAGATCGCCTGCTCACCTCTCGACTGGCGGCTGGTGCTGGGCGTGACATCGGCATTCCCTTCTTGAAGCCATGCCTTGGTGAAATACATTTTGATCAACCTCCAGCGGCGGGAATAGTCAACATCGTTGCGGGGCAATGTCCAGACAGTGTGCAGGTGATCGGGAAGCAGCACGATCGCAACAATCTCAAAGGGATGCTTTCTGTGAACAGTGCGTATCGCCTGACGCAAATGGTGACGGGCGGTATCGGTCGTCAAAATCGGACGGCGGCGTTCTGTTACGACCGTGAAGAAGAACGTTCGGCCGTTGTAGTTCCGGCGATAATCGCTCATGGTAATTCTGATCATTAGGGTTGGCGGGTTGCGCAGAGCCTTAACCCACCCTACGACTACGACTCCAACGACTCCACTACACTTTCTTGTCTTTGCAGATTCCCTTCTGATCGCCATTGGGCAAGCCGAACGACTGATTTGTCATCGACTGCTTGCGGAACTCATTCCTGCCAAACTTTCCATCATTCACTCGACAGTTATGGATTATCGACTCCTGAACAGCTAAAACATTGACAGTTGTCGATATGTGAAAGTCGTCTGTTGATCCATCGATGATTTCATCACGTCAGACCGATTTCGACATCTGAATCACAACTCTGGCAGTCAACCGCATGACAGATCAGACGTGCCAGAAAACAGTTTGTAGAAGGGTTTTCATCGAGATGTACCAGTCTGTATGGCCTTCGTTAACGTTTTCTTTGTGTCTGCTTGCGTCAACGTCAGCGAATGCTGGCGAAGCGGTTCTTGTAGAAGCACCACCTGAGAAGTCGGCCGGAATCGTGGTGGCCAATCTTGAGCAAACCCCGGCGAAACAGCCGGCTCAAACGGCCGCAGCAAAGCAACCACCAGCTGCTCCAGTGAAGCAGCCTGTCCGTTTTGTACGCATTGAACTGCCCGGCGAAAAACGCATTCTCACTTTGGCAGAAGTTGAAGTCTTCAGCGCGGGGAAAAACATCGCCCGCGAGGGAAAAGCCACACAGTCGAGCACTCATGGCGATGGGGTGGCTTCCCGGGCTGTGGATGGCAACAAACACCCCGATTGGAGCAAAGGGGGGCAGACTCACACTTCTGATGATGGAGAGCAGCAACCCTGGTGGGAACTCGATCTCGGCAAGCCAGCCAACATTGAGAAGATTGCTGTCTGGAACCGCACTGGTTTTGAAAACCGTCTGTCAGGCTTCTCTCTGATATTGCTTGATGCCGATCGCAAGGAACTCTTTCGTAAGGCCGATATTGCTGCTCCTCAAGGCCTCGAAATTGACCTCGGCAAAAGTGGTGAACTCCGCTATCTCGCTTACGATGGCAAGCCCGGCAAAGCGATGCCGAAGGGCGGGGACTCTTCTTCAGGGGCATCTGCTGAACCGCCATTAGCCAATGTCCCGGCTGATTATCGAGACCCCGTCCCTTTTGCCCTTCAGAAAGACGATGTCGTCGCCATTCTGGGCAACGGATTGGCGGATCGCATGCAGCACGATGGCTGGCTGGAGACGCTCCTTCAGTCTCAACTCGTGGGGAAAAACGTGCGCATTCGCGATATGAGTGCCAGCGGCGACCGTCCCTACAGCTTTCCAAGAAGTTCCGGCCAGATCTCGATCACTTCATATTTGCAGCATGTTAAACCCACTGTCGTTTTTGCATTCTTTGGCTACAACGAATCTTTTGATACCAAGCCCGAAGAGTACAAGCGGCAACTCCTCGAGTTTGTCAAAAAGACCCGTGGAGCTAAGCCGGATGGTAAGGATTTCCCAAGGATTGTCCTCTTCAGCCCGATTGCACAGGAAGATACCGGCAATCCGAATGTCCCCGACGGCCGCGCTCAGAACGTGCGCCTGGCGGCTTTGACGCGTGCGACACAAGAGGCTGCCCAGGAAGCTGGTGTCGCCTTTATCGATCTTTTCCATCCATCGTTGAAACTGTATGAGAAGGCCTCGCAGCCGCTCACGATCAACAGTGTGCATCTGACGGAAGAAGGGAATCGTCAACTGGCGGAAGTGATTGCTTCTGAACTTCTGGGCAAGCCTGTCAGTTCGTCACAGGCTTCGGAAAAGTTACGCCAGGCTGTCCTCGATAAGAACCTGCATTGGTGGAATCGCTATCGAGCCTCGGATGGCAACGATGTCTGGGGAAGTCGTTCGACGTTGACGTTCGTCAATAATCAAAGCAACGCCGATGTTTTGAAGCCTGAACTCGAGATGCTCGATGTGATGACAGCCAACCGCGATGAAGTGGTCTGGGCTCGTGCCGCAGGGAAAGACAAAGCGGTCGATGACAGCAATGTTCCGCCGGCGGTGCCTGTTATTTCGAATGTGGGTGGTGGGAGCAAAAGCTCCAGTGCCATGAAGGAAGGCACACTCAGTTACATCAGCGGTGAAGAGGGGTTGAAGCAGCTGGCTGTTGCGAAAGGATTCGAAGTCAGTCTCTTCGCCGATGAGCAGCGATTTCCACAGTTGGTGAATCCTGTCCAGTTGCAGTTCGATACGAAAGATCGACTCTGGGCAGCGGTCTGGCCAACCTATCCCAAGTGGGAACCACATCAGGAAATGACCGATGCGTTGATTATCCTGCACGATGACAACGGCGATGGTGTGGCTGATCGTTCAACCGAGTTTGCCAAAGTTCAGAATCCTCTGGGTTTTGAGTTCTGGAATGACGGGGTCATCGTCACCTGTCAGTCGGAACTGCTGTTCCTGCAGGATACCAATGGCGACGATTTGGCTGATCGCCGGATCACGTTGCTGCAGGGGCTGGATTCTTCCGATACTCACCATGGTGCCAACAATCTGATCTATGGCCCGGATGGTGGAATCTACTGGCAGAGCGGTGTCTTCATGGTGCACAACCACGAGCATCCTTGGGGGCCTTCGCTGCAATCGACGGCTTCAGCCATGTACCGGTTTGATCCACGACGATTTACGATCTCCATGCATGCAATCAATTCTCCCAATCCCCACGGGACATCTTTCGATTACTGGGGCTATCAGTACGCGACAGATGGAACGGGTGGAAATGCCTATCAGGTTCGACCCGAAGGCAATGGATTCAAGATGCACCAACTCCTGAAGAAGGAAGTGCGTCCTGTCACTGCCAGTGAGATCGTCAGCAGTTCGCATTTCCCCGAATCGATGCAGGGCGATTTCCTCATCTGCAACGTGATTGGCTTTCTGGGCATTAAGCATTACGACCTGGAACGTAATCCCGAAACAGGAACGGTCTGGGGTGAGCCTGCCGGCGATCAGCTCACGGTGACAGTCACTAATGCCAATGGAAGCAAAACCGAAGACAAGTCGCGTGGCCTGTTAATGAGCGGCGACAAGAACTTCAGACCCTCGGATGCCATTTTCGCACCTGATGGCACGCTCTACTTTGCTGACTGGCACAATGCGATTATCGGTCACATGCAGCACAACGTGCGCGATCCTAATCGCGATCATTCGCATGGCAGGATCTATCGCGTGAAAGCGGTGGATCGACCACTGCAGAAACCAGTGCCCATCGATGGCCAGCCGATTGCCAAACTGCTCGATAACCTCAAATCGCCGGTCGATGGCATTCGTCATCGTACACGAGTGGAATTGAGCGAGCGTGATTCGAAAGAAGTCATTGCAGCTACGAAAGAGTGGATCAAGCAGTTCGACCCGAACAAGCGGGAAGATGCCCATCATCTGCTGGAAGCTCTCTGGCTGCATCAGCAGCACAACGTCAAGGATCTGCAGCTTCTGGAAATGGTGTTGAATTCGCCTGAGCCTCATGCCCGCAATGCCGCCAAGACGGTCAAGCATTTCTGGTTCAACGTCGAGAAGACTTTGCGCGGTGGCATTGTCGCAGGTGCGGAACTCGCCTCGTCACAGAAGTCAGGCATCTTGAGCGACACGCCCGAGCTGACCACAATTCGCATCGCGACGATTCCCGAGAAGATGATGTACGATGTGAAAGAACTCACCGTGAAGCCGGGCAAGAAGGTGAGGCTCAAGTTCGCGAATTACGACTTTATGCCCCACAACATTCTTCTGGTCAAACCCGGCACGGCTGATGATGTTGGAATTGCGGCGATCAACCTTGGCGCACGCGGATTTGATAAAGGCTTCGTGCCTGAAAGTACCGATATCCTCTGGCACAGCTCGCTGGTCGATTTTGGTCAGGAACAGGTCATTGAGTTCACTGCTCCTACCGAAGAAGGGGCTTATCCTTACATCTGCTCGTTCCCCGGTCATCATCGACTCATGCGGGGCATGCTGTTTGTGACGAATGATCTCAAGGCGTTTCTGGCGAAGAATCCGCAGCAGGAGATCAAAGTGACCGAGTGGAAGCTCGACGACTTTGCCGCCGATCTGAAGCGAGTCAGTCAGCATCGCAACTTCGCCGAAGGGAAAAAGCACTTTACGACCTTAGGCTGTGTGCAATGCCACCGTCTTGGCAAAGACGAATCAACTGCAACACCTGCACTTGATGGCATTGCTCAGGCCGTTGGGCCGAACATCGATGAAGTGGTCAAGAAGTACAAACGCGATCCGAATGTGCTGTTGCGAGAAATTCTCGAATCTTCCCGTAACATCGACGAGAAGTACCGTCAGGTTGTCGTGGTGCTCGATGATGGAAAGTCTTATACAGGCGTTGTCGCGGCGGAAGACAATAACACGTTAACGCTGCTCGCCGGTAGCCCGCCCAAGCGCGTTGATATTCCCAAGAAGTCGATTGATGACCGCGTCGCTTCTCCAGTTTCCATCATGCCCAGTGGCTTGCTGAATACGCTCGACAAAGAGCAGATTCTGGATTTGATGGCCTATCTATTGGCCGCAGGGAATGCGCACGATTCCGCCTTCCACCATGGGCATTAATCGCTGACGGGATAAGGCTGGCCATGATCTTGTCTTTGATGATGGCCAGCCTGTTTTCCTTTCGGGATAGCCATCGGTTTGAGAGTGGTATCATCCATAGCGGATTGGTGACATTGTGACGATTCGTTCAAAGGCCCTTGCCATGCCGCTCTATCTAGCGATGACGCTATTGATTCTGCTGATTGGAAGTCCATGGGTGCAGGCGGCACCTCCGAATATCGTCATTCTGTACGCGGATGATATGGGCTATGGCGATCTTCACATTCAGAATCCAGAGTCCCGGATCCCCACACCACATCTTGACCGACTCGCCCGACAAGGGACTCGCTTTACCGATGCCCACAGTTCGTCTGGCATCTGTACGCCCAGTCGATATGCACTATTGCAGGGGCGATATCACTGGCGCAAGTTTCACGGCATCGTGAACTCGTTCGACCCTCCCGTGCTTGACGATGAAAAGCTGACGATTGCCGAACTTTTGAAAACCAAGGGATACCGAACGGCCTGTATCGGTAAATGGCACCTGGGCTGGGATTGGAATGCCATTAAGAAACAAGGTGTAAAACCGACTGACAAAGCCGGTTTTGCCGCTGATGCTTTTGACTGGAGCCAACCCATTCCGGGTGGGCCACGATCACACGGGTTTGACTACTACTTTGGCGATGACGTCCCGAACTTTCCGCCCTATGCCTGGTTTGAGAATGATCGTGTCATCACGACACCGACCGTCACTTTAAAAACGACAGCACCCACTGCAGAAGGAAGCTGGGAGGCTCGGCCGGGCCCGGCTGTTCAAGACTGGGATTTCTGGGCTGTCATGCCCACACTCACGCAAAAAGCCGAGCAGTGGATCAGCGAGCAGAAAGCCGATCAACCGTTCTTTCTCTACTTCCCTTTCACTTCGCCGCATGCCCCGATTGTGCCGACATCGGATTTCACAGGTAAATCACAGGCTGGTGGCTATGGCGACTTTATGTTCCAGACAGACGACACGGTCGGCCGCGTGCTGGCGGCTCTTGAGAAGCATGGGTTTTCGGAAAATACACTCGTGATTTTCACGGCTGATAATGGCCCTGAGCGCTACGCTTACGATCGGATTCGAAACTTTGGTCATCGCAGCATGGGCCCACTGCGCGGGCTGAAACGCGACATCTGGGAAGGTGGACATCGTGTGCCGATGATTGTCCGCTGGCCGGGTGTAGTCCCCGCTGAAAAGGTGTGTGATGAACTCATCAGTCAGATCGATCTCTTCGCAACCATTGCGGCTGTTGTTGATGCAGAAATCGCTCCAGGCTCCGCAGAAGACAGCTACAATCAACTGGAATTGCTCAAAGGGACTGGTTCCAGTGCTCGCCAGACTCTGGTTCACAACACGAATCCCAAAGGCTATGCCCTCCGGCATGGTGACTGGGTACTGATCGACGCCAAAACTGGTGCGGTCAGTCAGGTTCCCAAGTGGTTCGATGAAGCCAATGGTTACACCAGCCACTCATTGCCGGGTGAACTCTATAACTTGAAGGACGACCTCGCTCAGCGTCAGAATCTGTATGCTGAGAATCCTGAAAAAGTTGCTGAGTTGAAAGCTCTACTCGGAAAAATTCAGGCCCAGGGCCAGGTTCGCTGACCTTCTTTTCAAATGATCCCGGTTTGGTGATCTCCGTATAAGTTTATCACTGCTGTTGGAGACCGGGAGTAACCGCCAGCAGCAGCTTCAATTGCGTTCACAGATTGACGCTGTTGATTCCTCGCGTGGAATGGCTTTTACTGGTAATGCGTGGTGCTGAAGATTTGCAGTTCCAGTACTTCAGCTAACCTTCGACATGGTGCATGATTCCATCCGATTGAAAGTGACTTGAGTGGAGACTTTGGCGGAGCCAACTTCTGCAACGAAAGGTGATCTGCAGCTCCTGGTGGCTGGTGAAACCCTGCGGTTACTTCCAGAAAAAGCCATCTATTGGGAGCGATGCTCGACATTACTGGTCGCTGATACCCACTGGGGCAAGGCAGCCAGTTTTCGGGCTGCCTCGATTCCCATCCCCCAGGGAACGACTCAGGCCGATCTGGAACGACTGAGCCAGGTCATCGAGCGAACTCACGCCACTCGCCTGATCGTGCTGGGCGACTTATTGCACAGCCGCGAGGGAAGATCGGCGGCGACATTCGAGAAAGTCACGCAGTGGCGCCGAAGACACGAAAATCTCCGCATCGAACTCATTCAGGGGAACCATGACCTGCAGGCGGGATTGCCACTGGCTGACTGGAAGATCGTTGTCGCACGTCCTCCCGTTATCGAATTGCCTTTTGTCTGGCAGCATGAGCCAATGCCTCACGCTGAGGGGTTTGTTCTGGCGGGGCATATTCATCCTTCAATTGTACTGAAGGGTCTGGCCCGGCAAACACTGCGGCTGCCGTGCTTTCATCTGCAGCAGAACCAGTTAACGCTCCCGGCCTTCAGCAGTTTCGCTGGTGGGTACAACATTAAGCCTGGCCGGGGAGATCGGATCTTTCCCGTGGCTGACACAGGCGTTGTCGAAATTCCTTGCAATTGATTGTCAGGCTGAATTTTCCAAGCCACACTTGTGCCATGCTTGCGGCTCGGAGCTGTCTATTACACACATCTTTTGCCGAAAGGCGTTTTGACGTGTGGCTGGGGTCAAACGTCTTCGTTTGCCCCCAGTTCTTTGGACTCTGATCGTTTTTGACGAACTGCATGAAAAGTCATGAATCTATGTGTCGGATGCATTTGCGCTGGGGAACTTTGTTGACCAGGGGGCGGATGAAGACATCCGACCCCTGCCACCCGGGCAAGAACCACGCCCTTCCGCACGGTCTTGATTTTGTGGGCTCCTGGGTCGTGCTACCCATGGGTGGGTGAAAAGTTGCGTGTCATAGACAGCAGCTCGGAGCAAGCATGCTTGGTAGACTTCCTGCACTATTGGTTTCTGGGAATGGCGATCATCCAAAAGCCAACGAAAAAGTCCGACCTCAACATTCAGAGTCGAGGTCGGACTTTTTATTCATCAGCGTCGCTGAAAGATATTCAGCCAGCAGTGAGTTATTCAGCAACTGCGAGGCTAGGCACGTTGACTGCGGTCACCTTGATCTGGGTGTGCTTCTGGCGGTGACCTGTATGACGCTTGCTGCTCTTGCGGCGGCGGAGCTTCTGAATTTCCAGCTTAGGCCCTTTGAAGAGGCTGTTCACCACTTCGGCTGTGACCGTGGCACCCGACAAGGCTGGAGTGCCAATCAGGCTGTCAGCACCACCGTTGGCCAGCAGCACCTTATCAAAAGTCAGCACGTCACCCAGATTGGCTTCCTTGCGGTAATCAACCACAAGCACATCGCCCACCGAAACGCGATACTGACGGCTACCATCTTCGAAAATTGCAAAAACCATTTCATGACTCCCGGGGCGGTGCACCAGCCAGCCCGTCTCTGATGTTCAGTCTTTGTCCAGTCAAGGTGCAACTGGCACTTTTTCAAGTGGAAACGGAGTTTTAACCGACTAGCGACGCGCTTTCGAGTCTTCCGGGGAAGAAAAGCGAATCTCGGTTCCCGATTCACTCGTACAGAAGAATCGCAAATGTTCAGGTGTCACATTCGAGAGTGAGTTGATGCTGATCGCAACTTCATACTGCTCTTCGAGTTGGCTGATTTCTCGTCGCTTTTTGTTGTTCAGGTAAGCTCCCACGCGTTCCTGAACATCGACGACAATTCTCGTCACTTCCTGATGGTTGGCATGGAACATGAGTAGCCGCATGACCTCAATCGCCATGCTTTCGGCAGTCTTGACCTGACCAGTTCCGGCACAGCAGGGGCAGTCTTCGTAGACACTGCGGCGAAGCGAAGGGCGAATCCGCTGCCTTGTCATTTCCACAAGACCAAAGGGGCTGGTCCTGAGAATCTTGGTACGGGCACGATCGCGGGCCACGGCATCAGCCAATGCTCGCTCAACACCCCGGCGATGACGTTCTTCACGCATATCGATGAAGTCGTTAACGATCACGCCACCCAAATCGCGGAGACGAATCTGCCGGGCGATTTCTTCGGCTGCGCGCAGATTCATCTGGTAAGCGTTTTCCTCGGCATTTTCATCCTGACGGAAGCTGCCGCTGTTGACGTCGATGGCCACCAGTGCTTCCGTCTGATCGATGACAATCGATCCGCCACCTTTAAGCGGAACGTGACGCCGCTGAATGCGGGCAATTTCTTCTTCGACACCATGCTTATGGAAGAGCGGCTCTTTACCGTCGTAGAGCTGCACTCGATCGACAGCTCGGGGCAAGACGATCTTCATGAACTCTTTGGCCCGTTCATAGGCCCGAGGTTCATCGATCCAGATATTCTCAATTTCGCTGTTGTAGATGTCGCGAATCGTGCGGATCATCATGTCGCTCTCCTCGTAGATATCCACGGGAGCGGGGAATTTCCGAATTCGCTTGACGATCACGTTCCACAATCGCAGCAGATAGTTCATGTCGCGCTGCAGGTCTTTCTGCGAGCGATCAATCCCTGCTGTGCGAATGATAAATCCAAGGCCCTCCGGAGGGCTCAATTCTTTAAGCTGCTGGCGCAATCGGCGTCGAATCGAGTCATCACCAATTTTGCGACTGACTCCCACACGCTGCAAACCGGGCATCAAGACCAGGTATCGCCCGGGGATACTGATGTAAGTCGAAAGGGTTGGGCCTTTGTTGCCAATCCCTTCTTTAATGACTTGAATAAGGACTTCACTGCCCCGGCGAAAGATCTCCTGGATGGGAGGCTTGCCGCGGGATGTCCGATCCAGTCCACGTGGAGCCCGCGGACGACCACGAGGCTTTTCATCCTCTTCGTCGTCATCGTCATCGAAGCTTTCGTCGGGACCGTCGACCAGATGCTTATAGTACTGGTACTCAACATCGCTGACGTGGAGGAAGCCATTGCGGCCAACGCCAAAATCAACAAAGGCCGCTTGAATACTGGGCTCGATATTAACAATCCGGCCCTTATAGATGTTGCCGACATAGTTCTCGAGACTGTTACGCTCAACATATAACTCTTCGAGAACGCCATCTTCGAGAATGGCAATTCGGCTTTCCTCCGGCTGGAGGACGTTCATCAGCATTTCTTTACGCATGGATGACCTTTCAAGGGTCATCCGCATGTCAACACGACAGACCGACCATCAGTCCCCGGCAACATTGCCTGGATTCTTCAACTGACAACCATGTTCGATTTCGACCTGTCCAACCAGGGTAGCCTTGAATGCCAAGGCTGCCGGCTGATTCCTGCCATCTCAAAGCCATCTGACCAATTCTCGCTTCGAAACGACGAAGGCGATATTGTCTGATGTCAGGCACTGTATCCCTCTTATGCGAACTCTCGAAATCCATTGGGAACTGCTGCATTTGCAGGGCAGGCAGTATCGACACCGGTTTCGTCGAGTAAAAAACAGAAGAAGAATTTCCGAAGGGTTGCTGGTGGTGCAGGTTGTCTCGAAGCAGAACGGGCCTGTTCCTGCGATTGCAGTCAGACCGGAACGAACAGAGAGCAAACACCACCGGGCCCTGCCCGGAGGCAGTCCACAACCGAAGGGAAGTGCAATTCGAGCAAAGATTGGAAGGACAGTGCACAGAAATCAGGGCCGCTTTTGCTGGCCGACCGTATGCACTGGCGACGCCAATCCCGTGTGCAGGAAGACAACCATTCCTTAAAGAGACGTAACAGCCCGTAGGCACTTTTCTCTGCACATCGCAGAGTGCCGGGGCATCGTCATCAGCAGGAGACTGGAGAGACAGGTTGTTCACATGCGGACTAACTAGAGGAATAACCTTCTTTGGCCCGGTCGTTCGCACCAAAGCCACTAAACAAAACTCAATGATCTTTAACTGTTTTACGGACTTCGAACTCTCCCGAATGGGATCATGCAATGGCAAGGCAACTCTCGGTGCTAGTGCATCATTCCTGCATTCGGCTCTTCAGAGATCACAGACTTCCGAAAGTATGTCAGAAAATCAAAAACACAAAACCTGATTACGCTGGCGATTCTGGCGACAACTTCCGGTGCTCTCCGCGAAGAAAGCTTTCCACATCGTTCGCTGTTTCCATTCGCAAAACGCGATTTGCCAGGTTTTCTGCTTTTGAAATTGTGAGCTTACGGATCAGCTCTTTGAT
The DNA here is from genome assembly GCF_000092105.1 of Planctopirus limnophila DSM 3776. Classification (NCBI taxonomy): domain Bacteria; kingdom Pseudomonadati; phylum Planctomycetota; class Planctomycetia; order Planctomycetales; family Planctomycetaceae; genus Planctopirus; species Planctopirus limnophila. The sequence continues at coordinate 445,685 of NC_014148.1, forward strand.
TTCCGGAATCAGATGGGGTGTCACACTCAGTTGCCTGAGGCCTAACCCCACCAGAAGCGGAACAAAAAGCGGATCAGAACTCATTTGACCACATACTGATACAGGAATTCCCCGGCTTTGGCCAGCCTTGACCACAATTTGAATCAGCCGAATGATCGCCGGATCGCCGGCCCGATACAAATTGGCAATCCTCGGATCGCCGCGATCAGAGGCCAGCGTGTACTGAATCAGATCGTTGGTTCCGATGGAAAAAAAGTCGACTTCGCGGGCAAACTGCTCGGCCATAATCGCTGCTGACGGGACTTCCATCATCATGCCGACCGGGATGTCACGTCGATAGGCAATCCCTTGTTCTTCCAGATCTTCAAGGACATCTCCCAGGATCATTTTCGCTTGCCGCAGTTCCAGTAATGTGGAAATGAGCGGGAACATGATGCGGAGATCACCATGACAGGCAGCTCGTGCAATCGCACGAAGCTGAGTGCGAAAGAGATCCAGATGCTGCAGGCTGAGACGGATACTTCTCAAACTCAGTGCTGGATTCACCCCTTCCGGATATTCCATGCGGAAGCCAATCGGGAGTTTATCTGCTCCCAGATCGAGAGTGCGAATGACGACTGGACGATCGGGAAACGCTTTCAGCACTTCGCAATACGAGCGGTAATGATCTTCTTCTGTAGGCTCGGCACTCGCATCCAGATAGAGAAACTCGGTGCGATACAGGCCAATTCCTTCGCCACCCCGCTGACGGGCCGAGGCCGCTTCGTGCGGAAATTCAATATTGCCGTAAAGTGAAATTCCGACGCCATCGAGTGTGACGCTCGGCAGAGTGCGGATCGCTTCCAGGCGATTGGAAAAGTTGCGGTGTTCCTGCTCAACCGCACGGTATCGAGCCAGAGTTTCTGCATCAGGATCAATAATGACAGCACCGTGGCTGCCATCAATAATAACGGTGTCTGCTCCGGCAACATCCGATAGGAAATTCCCCACTCCCACCACAGCCGGGAGTTCCAGCGCGCCGGCCAGAATGGCTGTATGGCTGGTGGTACCGCCAACTTCCGTCGCAAACCCAAGAACATAGGCTTTATCGAGGCTCGCGGTCTCACTGGGAGTCAGGTTATGTGCGAGGATCAGTACTGGCGCCTGGATATTTCGCAGTTCTTCCCGCCGTTCTCCCAGCAATTGCCGGAGAACTCGCTTTTCGAGATCAAAAATATCGGTCGCACGCTCAGCCAGATAAGGGACACCAAGATTCTGAAACTTCTTGGCGTACTGACGGAACACGCGGCTGACGGCAAATTCGGGTGAGAAGCATTTCTGCCGGACGAGCAATTCGATTTCGTCGACAATCCGATGATCCTGCACCATCATCAGATGAGCTGTGAAAATCGCTGCATACTGTTTGCCGAGACGCTCGCGGGCGACACGCTCGTTTTCTTCAATTTCTGTGCAGACGGCCTGCAGCGAGATGCGAAAGCGATTAATTTCAGCATCGACGGCTGAAACACTCACGAAGCGTTGAGGAATTCGAAAAGACTCAGCCCCGAGCACCATCGACTGACCAATGGCTACTCCTGGAGAGACGGCAATCCCGTGTTTCACCAGCATGCCGTCCAATCCTCCATCGATCCAATTATCAGAAGAGACACTCAATTGCAGAGAATTTTCCTCCGCATGAGTCATGCAGGAGGAATTTATCAGGACGAGGCACTGACCAGATCATACTCGAACAGGTGTAGAATCGCTTCCACTGCCTCAGGAGCGTCATCACCAGTGACTTCCAGCGTCAGTTCGGCTCCCGGGCCGGCTGCCAGGGTCATCAGATCGAGTACGCTTTTGGCATCGGCTCGTACGGAACCTTTTGTCAGCCAGACTTGCGAACGAAACTTCAAAGCCGCCTGAGCCACACGGGAACAAGGGCTCAAATGGAGTCCATGCTCTGTTCGTACGATGACATTTCTGCGGTGAATCATCTGGCTCATACCGGCTGCTCCTTTCAGCAACACGGATCAGATCAGTAACACGAATCGGATCAATGATGATCTCGCCAGGTTTTTCAGGCATCTGTCAGCAAGTACCGGTCAGGGTCTTCTCTCCAACAGATTTTGCTCCCAAGGAAATGATTCCTGGTCAAAAAACTAGATTTCGTTGTTGTCTGCTTCCTTAAGCAACTCAAGAACCGCTTCGTGTGTCTTCGATTGCCTCAAAAACTTGCAGAAGTTGTCATTCCTGAGATGCCGGGAAATATTTTCCAATCCACGAAGATGATCGCCCGGACGATCAGGCGGCGAGATCAGCAAAAACATGATGTAGACCGATTCGCCATCAAGGCTTGCAAAATCTACGCCAGTGTGAGAAAGGGCCACTGTGGCAATCAGTCGATCCACCGAAGGATGCTTCGTGTGAGGCACAGCCACACCACGGCCAATCCCGGTGGAACCAAGCTCTTCACGCTTGAGAATTGCCGATACAATCCCCTCTTCATCGCTGGCCGGTACTACTCCCGACTGACAGAGGCTGGACACCATTGCTCGAATGGCCGCCTCTTTGGTTGTTGCCTGAAGATCGGGCACAATTGCCGCAGGAACAACGAAGTCGCACAACTTCATGAAACACCTCTGCTTCGGACAACCGGACCCGTTGGACTTTGGCCCAGCCGGGAATATGACAAAAACGGAAAACGTATCAAGCGTTTTGACAAGCAGCTTTGCACTCGACTGACGTCGTGTGATGAAACTCCAGTCCTTACCTCATTCTGGTACCGCAATTAAGTACCACTATCAACTCCTGCAACGAAACAGTGTGCCCAGATGGCGAGTGCAATTCCATCCAGAGGCCGCACTTTCTCTTTTTCTCTGATGACGATTGTTCGTTCAGGAACTGATCATCAACGAGTGATGCTGATTATTTCTCACCTTCAGCAGGGAGCGTGGCCACATCGGCGGCAGTCGGCCCCCCCTTATGATCCTGCACTTTTTCCTTATATTTATGAATCTGCTGCTCCATCTTGTGCAGAGCGGCATAGAAGACGGGAATCACTTCGTCGCCTGTATCTGTGGCCACAAAGTCGTGCTTGTGCTCTGCATCCACCAGGATTTCCACAGTCGCCCTGTGATGCTCGAAACTTACGGTGACATTGATCGAAGTCACTCGGGCGAAGTAGGTCAACAGCTTTTCGGACTTTTCGCGAATCAACTCTTGAGCTTCGGGACTGATCGAACCATGTCGGCTCGTAATCGCTATTTGCACGGTTGAAAACTCCTCAAGAGCGACAGCGGCTCGTCACTCAAAATCCTGTAATCACTCACATCTTCCAACGAACCTGTGTCTGGAGGCATCCAAAACAAACGGCATTGATGCAACCAAGCACAGCCATCCTGCGGGTTCGACTTTCGACTCACTGAAACAATGTTCGCCGATTGTATTGGCAGTCGAACTTGCGTCAATGCAAATCAGCGATTGCAACTCAATGCCAATTCTTCAGTTGCAACTTGCTCTCCTTGAGCAACCTGGCGTCAGCGACTGCTCGATCAACGTCCCATCACCGTTTTATGGTGCATTTCAGTCTCAGTGAGATCCACCTGGCTGGAAAGAATAGATCCCCTTACCACTGCCAGTGACTGTCATGAAATAGACCTCACCTTTTTCGTCTTCTCCAAAGCTCACAACAGGGAGCTGTTGACTGGGAATGAGATGATTGCCCACAACTTTCTGAGCCTTGCTGTCGTAATCCAGTGCCCACAGCTTGCCCGAAACGTAATCGGCATAGAGGTACTTCCCCTGCAATTCGGGTACTTTTTCGCCGCGATAGACAAATCCACCGGTAATGGATTTTCCCACATCATGGTTGTATTCGAAGATCGGGTCGATCATCCCCTGGCTGCTGCGATTTCCATTTTTCCCAAATGGATGCAAACCCTCACGGACACTCCAGCCGTAGTTGCCACCTTTCTGAATGATGTCGATCTCTTCCCACAGATTCTGACCGACATCGGCTGCCCAGAGGACTCCTGTCGCTCGATCAAATGCCATCCGCCAGACGTTTCTCAATCCCAGTGCATAAATCTCGGGACGGGCACCAGCCTTTTTGACAAATGGATTGTCAGCCGGGATCGCGTAAGCCTTCCCTGCTTCCCGCTGATTCACATCAATCCGGAGAATCTTCCCCAGCCATGTTTCCAGGTTCTGGCCGTTATTGTGAGGATCACCACCACTGCCACCATCACCTAAAGCGATATACAGGTAACCGTCGGGACCAAAGGCAATTGTTCCACCGTTGTGATTCCAGTAAGGCTGCGGAATTCGCAGGATTTCTTCTTCACTTGCCAGATCAACCGTTTGTGGCTGAGTTCCTTTGGCTTTGAACCGGGAAACCACAGAGGTGTGAGGGGCGTCTTTCGTGGTGTAATACACAAAGAGTTCCCCGTTTTCACGAAAGTTCGGGTGGAACGCCATCCCGAGAAATCCTTCTTCGTTCTCTTTGTCTTTATAGACCACTTTCGAACTAAGATCGAAGAGGATGTGCGACTTTTGCTTCGCCTGCGTATTCTCAATCACATGCACCACACCTTGCTGTGTGGGGACCACAATCCGGTTAGATCCATCGCCAAAGTTGGTCAGCAGAATCGGGCGAAATGTCTGCGAAAGACCATCTTCACTGACCGCTTCCCAACCCGACCATTCCACGTTCTCAAAAACCGGGACAACCTTGACTGGCAGTGCTTTTGTGGAAATTGCCTCTTCTGCTGCGGGACTGCTGGATATCCAGGCCTCTCCGGCACACAGGGTGGTTAACAATGCCATCACAAACAAACCGTATCGATTCTGAATCAGCATATCTGTTCCCTGGATAGAAGCCGTCGTTACTGATGGCGCGTCATTGAATCGCAGGCGATCAGGCCCGGGCAGTTCCTTGAATCACTTGAAGCAGGCTTGATCTCAACAAGAAATGCAGGCTCCTGCAAGCCGGTACCGGAGATTGAGAAGCACTCTGTTGATATGGGTGGTATTGACACGACTCGAAAATCAATGTCGCGCGTTACAAAGGCAAGTGCCTGGGTGAAAGTGATGTTCACACACAGGCACTTGAAGATGGACTCTATTCTGTTGGCTTCTGCCTTGATCTGACTGTCGAAACCAGAGTCGACCGATCAGTCACAGGGAATCGGATTGCGGCCTGCTTACTTCTGCACTTCAGCCACTTCCTGCTGAGAGAGTTGGTCAAGGACAGAAAGGAGATCTTCTTCGGCTCGCTCCTGACTGGCTCGAACAGCAGACTCAGCGACCAACTGGCCCATGGTTTTCTGGCCCGCAACGAGTTGAGCAAAGCTGTCGATGGTCATTTCCACCAGAGCGTCGGAATCGTCATTAAGACCAATTTCAGCTCCAACGATGTTCCCCTGGCGAATTCGTAAATGCCATTGGCCGCCACCATTACCCAAAAGATTCAGGCTGATGCTGCGATCCTGCTCGTCATACTGAGGATCTCGTGCGGCCTGATCCAGCATCTGCTGGAAGAATGCGGCCGAATCGAATTCAGGATCGACAGGACGCTTGCTGGGAGATGGAAATCCATCGCGAATGACGATCTTCGAAAGCTCGACGAGCCGACGTCGATTCACCGCCGGGCAGGGTAGGTGTGGAGCGGCTTTGAGAGTATTGGTTCGATCAAAGCTCGGGTCATTCTTCCAATAGGAGTTATAAACCCGGATGTGCTCGTAGAAGATACTTTCAGCTTCGCTCATCTTGTCGAGAGTCGTTCCGACTCCCACGAGATGTGTGTCATAGAAATGACAGGTCTCTTCCAGGATGTCGCGGATCATGCGGATTGTCACCGGATGCTGTGGCGTGAGATGGTATGTCTGGCCATGGTGCTCCGGGTGTGTGATCACATGGGCCATGACTGCTGAGACCCAATCGACAGGCACCAGATGTTTGGTTTCATTGCCATTGAGTGCCAGCCGTACTTTTTGAGCCCCGACCAGGCCCGTTTCGTCAGCATTGAAAGTCTTCACAATCGTGTTGCAAAGCTGCAGGGCGGCGTAGTAACCATGATAGGTTGTGGTGTACCCAGTGACCGAATCACCAATAATGATCCCGGGCCGGAAAACGGTCGGTGAATCCAGAAAATCAGCTTCGCGAACCATCTTTTCCGAAGCGAGCTTACTTTCTTCATAAGCGTTGGAAAGCTCCTGACCAACATCCAGTTCTGTCTCCAGAACACGCCCTTGACGCTGGCCGGCAATGTAGGCTGTCGAGACGTGGAAGAATTGTCGAATTCCCAGGCTCCGACAAAACTCGAGAACATGTCGAGTCCCACCAATGTTTGATCGGTATGGCTCGCCATCTTCGCTGGTTGCCACGAAAGAGAGGCTGGCGGCATTATGAATCACACCGGTGACATGTTCGGCTGCCCAGCGCATGCTGACAGCATCGAGCCCCAGGTCGGCTTGGGAAATATCTCCTTCGAGTACGACCGGGCGGGGAAGTTTTGTCCCCAAAGTTTCATCCCAGTAGGTCATTAACGTTTCGACTCGCTGGCGAACGTTCTGTCGACGGTTGGGCCGCACAACCACAGCCACCCGCGTTCCTGCCATCAGCAGATCGCGCAGAAGGTAGGTTCCCAGCAGACCTGTCGCACCCGTCAGAAGTTGATAACTCATCCGTCGCGTTCCCTCATCGCCTCGCACTGAAGTTGCAATTCTCTTAAGCAACTCGAAACTGGCGGAAGTGAGGCTTGATCCGCCGATCCAGATTTAATTTCTACTGAGCATGCCGGGTTATACGTTGGCACGAGCCTGTTTCGTGAAATCCTTGGTGCAATTCAAACACCTTCAGTTTATGAAGCATTCTTTTCAAATCGCAACATCACTGACCTATGCGTTCTCCAGAATCACCATTGGAAATTGACGTTTACACCAGCTGTACTGGTTCAAGATTTGTCACAGATGAACCGACCCTGACAACTTCCAAGGCAATATTGCCGATGGACAGTTGAACCCAACGCACTTCAACAATGGATTTTAGCAAACCTTGTTGAAACGATGGCATGCGTGTTCTTCGGACGGTGAGAGCCCGTGGCGCCACATGCTGTTAATCTTTTCCCAATTTATCGAATGTAACATTTCTTTCCGATCGTCGCCAAGCCAAGTGTGTGAACGCATGGTCATGTTGCCGGGCTCGCTGGAAATCTTGAACGCTCCAAACGTGGACTGCTGACATTTCATTCAGAAATCAGAAACAACTAAACTTTTTCACAGGCCATAGATGCAGATTGTTGTGAACACGATTATATGGGAGACTACGCCAAGTTCAGTTTGCCCAGTACCTTCACGAGTTCCAGTTTCATAAGGTGAGGGAACGCGTGCTGTTTCGATCCCGTGCACAAGTCCGATCTGTCGATTGTTGCGAAGTCAGGCACAACGAGGAGATTGTGTTCTACCCTTCGTATGTCGCCCCTGATTCCACGGGCGAGCAGTGGACGATGCACATTCAGGGCTGCATCTACAATCTGAATCTCCCCTGGCTCAGGCATCCGATTATGGGTGCCATTCGCAGGGCTCTGCGGATTGACGCGGAATTCACCGAGACCTTTGCCAGTCGCCTGAAGCCTTTCCTTGTGGGTGTTGAAGAAAACCGGCAAATTGTGGTGCGTGTGGGTCAAGAGTTGGTCGATGCCGGAAAAACTTCCGCCGCTGGTCTCTTCAATGGCGCGATCACTCTTTCAAAAGAAACGCTGGAGAATATCACTGGAGAAGCGGTTCGTCCCGGTCTCTGGGTTCCCTGTCAGGCGGTTCTCGATCCATCCGACAATCGCCAGTTTGATGGAGCCTCGATTGTCGTTGATCGTCAGGGGCTCTCAGTCATCTCGGACGTTGATGACACCGTCAAACACAGCAATGTTTCCAATCGTCGGGATCTCTTTCAGAATACCTTTGCCCGCGTCTTCTCCCCTGTCGATGGTATGGCCGAAATCTATCGGGATCTGGCCGCCCGAGGGGCTGTGTTTCATTATGTCTCCGGCAGCCCCTGGCAACTGTATCGACCCTTGCGTGAATTCTGGGAGACCTATCAATTCCCGGTCGGATCATTTCATCTCAAGCGATTTCGCCTGCGAGACTCGGCTCGCAAGTTGAAAAAATCGCCCCAGATGCAGCATAAGCGAACTTCGATCGATCCGATTCTGACCGCCTTTCCCGATCGAAAATTCGTTCTGATCGGCGATACCGGCGAGCAGGATCCGGAAATCTACGCCAGTGTTCTCCGCGACTTTCCCCAGCAGATATTGGGTGTTTACTTGCGCGCTCTCCATGGTGAAACGGCCGACTGGCCACGATTCCAGCAGGGATTTGCTGATCTTCCAGCCGACAAATGGCACTTGTACCCGCACCACGAAGAACTGCGTTCTCGAGTGCTGGAATGTGTCGAGAAGTACGACGGCTTTCGATCACAGGTTGTTCTCCCGGAACCACCGCCACTTTCGATGCCGGATACCTAGTCATGATCTCGGGCGGTCTCTTCCTCCGTACCGATGTGGAATGCATCCCCTTCGCGGGCGGCCAGGCAGGTGATCATTATCTGTTCGACCCCCTGGCACTCAAGTACTCGCTCCTCAGTGAGAAAGAGACTTTTCTGCTGGAAAAGCTGGAGCAGGGCATCGAGATTCCCCGCCTCTGCCACCTGTTTGAAGAGCGGTTCTCAGAAACCATCAGTCCACAGGCCCTCGAACAGTTCATGCAGACTCTCAGGCAGCAAGGTTGGGCCATAGAATCACCCTTCGATGCACCGACAATGACCATGATGGCTCACAGGTTGCGCGCTCGAAGGCTTTGGGCGAAATTTGCCAACCCGCTGGCGATTCGTTTTCGTGGGATAGATCCCACCCACCTGCCTGGCGAAATTGATCTGCTGCAGGTTGCCAACTGTCTGATGGGCTGGATCTTCCAATGGCCGTGGATCGGCATGGGACTTCTGCTGGCGATCACGTCCCTCACCATTGTGCTCACACATCCGGCTGAACTTTTCCTCGCGGTTCGTCTGGCAACTGGTCAGGAACTGGTCTTCTGGCAACTGGCCCTCTGCCTCTGCCTGGTCAAAATTCTCCACGAGTTGGCTCACGGAGTGGCTTCGTTGAGGCATGGTGCCCATTGCCATGAACTGGGGGTCATGCTCTTTGTCGGGACCCCCGTCCTCTACTGCGATGTGACCGACAGTTGGCGCTTACCTTCCCGCTGGTCGCGGATGGCGATCGCTGCTGCAGGAATTTATATCGAACTCTGGATTGCATCGTTGGCCACGCTGGTCTGGTGGCTGGCTGAACCTGGTCTTGTTTCCAATATCGCCCTGCAACTGATGCTGATCTGTGGCATCAGTTCGCTGGTATTCAATGGCAATCCACTCCTGAAATACGATGGCTATTTTATACTGGCCGATGCACTTAAGATGCCCAATCTTTCTGATCGTTCGCGTCAGACGGTGACAGTCTTTCTCGACTGGTGCTGGTTAGGTCTTTCTCGACCCTGGCCGCGCGGCGTTTCTTATCATAATGCGGCGGGTTTAATCGGATATGCCGTGGCTTCGAGCCTGTTTCGTTTGGGGCTGATGATTTCCATTCTCATCGCGCTGCACACCTGGCTCAAACCCTACGGCCTCGACATCCTCACCTGGATTTCAGGCTCCATGCTGCTCTTGGGAACAGGAACTTCTTTTGTGAATCGATCTCGAAGATATCTCACTGATACCCAGCGGCAGAACGCTCTCCGAACAACGCGTGCCCGCCTGATCGCTCTGGCGATTGTGCTGTTGGTCACTGGCGGATTGCTCTGGCCATGGCCTGCTTCGATGACGGCCGATGGGTACGTGATCCCGCATGAAGGTGTAATTGTCAGATCACCCGTCTCAGGGCGTGTCATCTTCGCCACCAGCAAATCGATTCTTACACAAGGCGAGATCATTCTCGAACTGGAAGATCGTGTCCAGAAGCAAAGGCTCCTCCAGCAGAAAGCTCGCGTCGCCACTCAGAGACTACTGCTGGAAGGCCTGTTGCAACGACAGGTGTTTGAGCCAGCCGTTCAGGCGATGATTCCGACGGCAAAGCAAGAGTTGCAAGATCTGGAAGAGCAACTGGCTCAGTGGGAAGCCGAAGAGCAACGTCATCAACTCAAAGCTCTCGTCTCCGGAAGGTTGATCACAATTCCGCGCACAGAAAGTCAGGCAAAATCTGCGATTCAAATGGAGGATCCACTGCGGCGTGAACTGGCTTTGCCCAACTGGAGTGGTTCGATCCTGGATCCTTCCAATCGCGGAGCTTTTGTCGAAGCAGGAGCCGAACTGGCATGGATCGCGCCCCAACCTGGGTATGATGTCCTCATGAGGGTCAGTCAGAGCGATATCGTCAGAGTCTCCCCTGGGCAGGAAGTGATCATCTGGCTGCAAAGTGCGACGCAGCGCCTGCTCAAAGGGACGATCACAGAGATCTCAAACGCTCCAATCGCTACAACCGGTACAGTCAACAGTGCCTCTGGTTCGAAGTGGGGCTTCCCTGCCTTCACATCCGATCAGCGGGTTTACGAAGTCAAAGCCACACTGAACGATGCTTCAGAGCAAGTTCTCACCGGGATGCCAGTCACAGCCAAGATTCAACTTCCTCCCGAATCATGGTTTCGCTGGCTGATGAGAGAATTCCGGCGGATTCTGCGGATCGACTGGTAAATTCGTTGCAACTGCCCCCGCAGAGTTTACCCAGCTTCTATCTCGAAGGAGGTTCACTTCCTGCTCAAGCCGCGCGACGAGCGGCGACGATCAAAGCCAACGCGAAGGACTTGTTTCCCATTTCTGAGCTTTCTGAGGATTACTCTGGATGTCGGATCAGGCCAAGAAGGATCAGCTCCGCCTCGGCTTTCTGACGGCCGTGGAAGACCCCGAGCGGGGTTATGTCGGCGGCTTGCTGGTCACGAACCGGTACGGTCGCCCACTGGAATTTCAGTGTACCACGCCGGTGAAACCCAATCGAACTCAGCAGATTCTCTATGGCCCGACACTCAGGCCTTACCTGCTCAGTGAATTGATCGGGAAGACGCTGATCGAAAAGGTGGGGGTCAAGCCACATCTTGTCCTCACCGAAGACGAAAGCCTTTGCGAGTTGCGCGAGCATGTTGATATCCCCGTGGGCTGCTTCAGTGATGAGTCAACTGCCACCTTACGGATCGGCAACCGTCATCTGGAGTTCCATTCCTCGCATGCCAGCGAAATGGATCATGTGCGGGATCAATGCAAAGACGTCCCCACATCAGCCGACTTGAAAGAGCCTTTTGATCGTATTCGGGAAGCCCTTCAGGAAACGATGAAAGCGGCTCTCAATCGCAGCTAAGTATCGAAACAGGCGGCCCATGATGGAACGGGCAGTCGCTCACGAGAGGCCGGAGCCTGGGAGCCCAGAAGATCATGGACGAATCTTCAAAAACAACGAGCGTGGCTCATACCCTTCGCACTGCTCCAGAACGTACCAGTTCAGAGGGCTTGCACGAAGGAGTCGAGCAGAATTCAAGCTCATCAGCTGTTCCGGCTCCCCATTGGTTGCCGCAGGTTCTCGAGTCAATTGCTCAGTACGACAACCAGAATGTGGCTCCGCCTGATACAAAGGATGTGCCTCTCTCCATGGGGACAGACCTGCATCTGGCTGGGATTAACAGTGCTCTGCAGCGTTTACCGAAAGTTGACGCCGAGCCTGTCACTCTGATGAAATCGATCCCGCTGGGGCCAGCCTGGAAGCCGAGCCGGCCACGCATTCAGACCTTTGGACTCAAGTTTCCTGAAGGTCTGGAGTTCTTGCCTCCACCGAAACCGAAGGAAGAATCTCGTCAAGAATCGATGGCTGAAAACGCCTCTGCGTCCGAAGCTGCCCCTGCACAGGAATCCGTTTCGTCAGCAGCGGATGTTACTGCCGCTGATCTCATTGAGAAATCCGAGGCGGCACTGGTCGAAAAGCCCGAGGCTAAACTCACACGCATCAAGCCACCCGCAGGCGTTCTGACTCTCGAAGATCGATTGTTCTATCTTTTGCAGCCCCCTTTGCAGACCTGGCTCAAAGGACAGGAACTCATCATGCCCTTCGAGCCATTCCCTTATCAGTACGAAGGGATTGCCTGGCTGTTCTCACACGATGCAGCACTTCTCGCCGACGAGATGGGGCTCGGGAAAACGATGCAGACCATTACTGCCATTCGTTTGCTGGTGCGGAGTGGTCAGGTTCGCCGGGTGGTACTGGTTTGCCCGAAACCACTTTTGCCCAACTGGCAGCGTGAGTTTCGCACATGGGCAGAAGAACTCCCCTTCGTGGTGGTTGAAGGGGATACCGATCGCCGCCGCATTACCTGGACAATGCCAGGTGTCCCTGTATTGATTGTCAATTACGAAACTCTCGTACGGGATGTGGCGAATTTTGGCGACGAGTTTCCGAAGTTTGACCTGGTGGTGCTGGACGAAGCGCAGCGGATCAAAAACCGCACGTCGCGAACTGCCGAAACAGCGCGTCGGATTCCTCGTCGCAGAGCCTGGGCACTTACGGGAACACCCATCGAAAATCGGCCGGAAGAACTTGGTGCGCTCTACGAGTTTCTGGAACTCGTCCCACCAGGCAGCACGCCCGATCTCAAGCAGTTACAGTCACTATCGAAGGAGTTTATTCTTCGGCGGACCAAAGACCTCGTGATGAAAGACATGCCTCCGAGGCTCGATCGCGATGCCATTCTCGAATTGAGCCCCGCCCAGAGATATTCCTACGATACCGCCGAGAAAGAAGGGGTCATCCAACTCAACGAAATGGGTGACAGCATTTCGATTCAGCATGTGTTCGAACTGGTATTACGGCTCAAACAAATCACCAACTGGGATCCTCTGACGGGTGAGAGTGCCAAGTTCGATCGACTGGAAGCTGATATGGAGGAAGTGGCCGCCAGTGGTGGTAAAGCGATTCTTTTCAGTCAATGGACGAAGACACTCGACTTTCTCAAAGAGAAGCTCGAGCGCTTTGGCCCACTGGTCTACCACGGTGGAATACCCAACAAACTTCGCGAACCGGTACTCAAACAGTTCAAAGAAGACCCCACCAAGCACATTATCTTGATGAGCTATGCCACTGGAGCGGTGGGGCTCAACCTGCAGTTTGCCGGGTATGTTTTCCTCTATGATCGCTGGTGGAACCCGGCCATTGAAGATCAGGCCATCAATCGCGCTCATCGCATTGGCTGCAAAAGCCAGGTGATCGTGACGCGGTTCATTTCCAAAGACACCATCGAAGAAAAGATCGATCGCGTCCTCACTGAGAAACGCGAGTTATTCCGTGCCATTCTGGGCGATGGAGATAACCTCAATGCGTCACTCTCGATGACCGCGTCGGAAATCTTTGGCCTGTTCGATCTGAAGGCCCGGCATGGTAAGGGAACTCGCTCCATTGGCCCCAAGCCATAAAATCTGGACTAGATGGTGAAGTCGGCGGGTGGCTGGGGTCAAACGTCCTCGTTTGCCCCCAGATCATGGGACGCAGAACGCTCATGGCCATCGCGATGAGAAGACCTGAGCCTCGTCACGGATGCAACAGTGCTGGCAAAGCGATGTCACTGGGGTCGGATGCAGACATCCGACTCCAACCACACGTATGATCACCATCTATAAAGTCTGGCCTAAATGGTGAAGTCGGTGGAACGCCCCAGAATTCGATCGACCACCTCCTGACTCAAGTCGATCGAAGGTGAGATGCCGCCATCGACATCGGTGGCGTTGATGCCGCAATACATGGCCCAGGGACCCAGATGTCGCCAGCGGCCAGCGCGCTTGGGTTCGTTGGGCAACACCGGCGTGGTACACCGGTTACAGCCAATCGTTGAATAGCCTTGATAGTGCAAGGGATTGATGATGACGTTGTGCGTCGCGATATACGCGTCCATTTCGTCATCTTTGAGATTCGCTAGAGGATTCAGCCGGAGCGAGTTCATCGGCGGGTCGACCGAAAGGATGGGCACGTTATCCCGTTTGCCCCCTTCCGCACGTCGCAAGCTGCTGACAAGACAGTCGAACTGTCCTTTGGTTCTGGCCAGTGGGAGTGTCTTTCGCAGGTGGCAGCAACGCTCCTGACCATCGGGAGTGAGGTAGAGCACGCCCAGTTCCCGGGTCTGTTCTTCCATGGACATCGAGGGAACGAGCGTCCGGACTTCGACTCCATATTCAGCCGCAATCCGGTCTCGCGTGTCGAGAGTTTCCTGGAAGTTGACGCCGGTATCGACAAAGAGAACCGGCAGTGCGAGTTTTTGCCGACTGATGATGTGGCAAAGGACACTCCCCGCCATCTGCATGGCGGAAATCGCAGCCACACGGGTGCCAAACATTTCTGTGGCCCAGCGCAGCAGTTCTTCGGGAGTCCGCTCCTCAAAGTTGCGATTGAGTTCAGTCAGATCGGCCTGCGAAAGCTTCGCCATACAAACGATTTCAGCTAAGGAATTGCCTCATCACCACCCACGGGCCGCGAGTTTAGCAAACGGCTTCGAGAATCGGCAATGCGAGCCTGTCGAGCCTGAATTCGTGGTTTTCACCACCGTCGATGGCCAATGAAGAGATAAACCCATCAACATCCGACAGAATGACACCGCTTCACACCAGACCATCTCAGATGGCAATCGCGACGGCACCGGCGCGGTTGTGGACAGGCAGCTTCCAATCAACATCTTGCAGAAAAGTGGTATTCGCGTGTGGGCTGAGCATCCATACGCGGGGGATCTTGTCGTTGGTGAGAACCATGCGACACACCAGAGTCGATTTTGGCACCGGGTTAAAGGGGGTTGTCGTGAGTCTATGGACTTCTGTTCTTTCGACGTGCTCTGAAAATCATCCACGACCCGGCAAATGCGATGGCTAAACCAGTCGCGAAAACAATGCTGATCCGCCGCGCCATCGCACCGGGATTGGAAAAGAGATAGCCACCTTCCGATGTTTGAGTTTCAACGTGCAGGCAATTTGACTGTGGGAAAACACGAAATACCATCTTAACCCTGGAAAATAACCCACAATCCAACAGCAGGTGGAAATGATGGCACAACTGGCTGGATCGCCCCTTTCGATAATTAAACCTTCACTGCCACAATCTGAGTAGCGCACCCAAAAAAATGGCTATAAAATCTGGTCTGGAAACCAACCCTCTCGAAGTTCTGAATGACACCTCGGCAGCTTTTGAACTCAGAAGTATACTCCCAGAGCATTCGATAGTTGTCTGGATTGCCTAGTAAAATCCTTCCAAGAAGTGGGACGTAGTGCTTAACGTAGAGCTTAAAAAATGGATACAAAAACCTTGAGCGAGGTACTGAAAACTCAAGTAGTGAAACTGTGCCATTTGTCTTGGTGACTCTCCAAAGCTCCGCGGCGAATTGATCGACCTCATTCGTAGTCAAGGTTTTAAGCCCAAATGAACAAGTGACTGCATCAAACTCGTTATCAGGACATGAGAGGCTGAGGGCATCTTCATTCACTACCTCAAGATGTTCGCGCTTCCATCGCTTCGAGTTCTTTTGTGCTCTGTCGCACATTCCCGTTGAAAAATCTACCAGTCGTATCTTTGCATCACACCGGATATGGCGTATCAGAATTGGAACCATCTCGCCCGCTCCTGACATCACGTCAAGAACAACACGGCTCTCTTTATCGATAGCCTTCGCGCACTGCCTCCGCCAGAAGAAGGCAAATCCTAGAGACGAGATGACATGGACAATTCCATACGTCTTTGCCATTTCGTCAAACAGTGCGCGTGGTTCTAGTCGCGGTCTCACTTGTGGTCTCATCACTTCGGTGCATTATTTCCGAACGCAGGATCGACTGTTGAAATGAATTAAATCGTTCCTCGATCTTGCGGTACAGCCTGGTTTGGCCAACTTCGTTGAGTGGCAAGTGTGGCAGGTCGCGGGAAAGAAGGCGAGAGTCACTGGCTCTCAAGAGACGTCGTGCCATATTTGAGGCCACTCGTTTCCTTTGAATGTTCGTAAGGGTGGCCCCGGTTGAGAGTTTGATTTTTACAGGGGTGGGGTGTCAAGAAAATGTTCTTTACTGCACCTTTCAACCTGTTTCGGCGCGATGTTGGTCGCAAGAAAAATTCAGATGCCCTCATCAAGTCGAAAACCTATCTGGGTAATTGCTGGGTCATATGTTTCAAGCCATTCGATAAGAAGGCTGTACATAATCACTGCGCCACGCGCGGCTGGCTCCGCTTGAAGATTGGTGTATGAGTGGCCTTTCCGCCAGAGCTGGTGAACGATGCGATTACGTCGACGATTAAACTGCGTAAGCTCATCTAGGAAGGTAGGAATTGTGTATCCCATTTGGTCAAGGTAAACGCGGTACTTCTGGATAAGCTTGTCAAAGCTGATGTTCTTCTCATCAGATATTTGGAGGAAGTGCCGGAGCAATGCTTCGATAAGTGAGTGAACAAGCAGGTACGTCTGGACGAACTGCCCATCGCTCAATGCCTGTGCCGCTGTTTTCTCGTTATCCTTGATGATGAGCGAAAAGTCTGGACTTGGTTGATTTAGCATTATGTATCTCACGGGCATTTAATTCCGAAAAAAGGTGTTAGTGCCCGGGGGCAATAATTCCCTCCCTCGTTCTTTGCATCTCTTATGTTTCACTGCGCGGTTGTCGAGAATTGATTCTCCAAACCAGAATACACAGTTACGACCAAACAAAGGTTACTGGAGAATAGCCTTAACACTTCAAAAACTCCAAAAATATTGCCAACCATTTCCGCTGGCAATACGCCTTGATTGCCGGCCTTTGACTTTCTCGATCAGAGCCTTCGAAAAACACTGCTGAGCAAGTCAGCAGTGGCACCCATTGACTTCTACATAGCACTGTGGCGAAGTCTCCACCTCACACCAGACCATCTCGTATCGCAATCGCGACGGCACCGGCGCGGTTGTGGACGTGGAGTTTCTGGTAGATGTTTCTGAGATGGGTATCAATCGTGTGGGGGCTGAGTTTTAATGCGCGGGCGATTTCGTCTTTAGTCAACCCCCGCACCACCTGTTTCAGCACATCCTGCTCCCGCAGGCTGAGATCGCTGGGTGATTTTGGCACAGTCGCTTTGGGTGGAGTGTTCGACATTAACTCCAGCACTTTACGCGCAATCTGAGGAGTCATCGAAGCACCGCCGGACAAAACTTCCTCAATGGCCCGGGCGATTTCCTCCGCCGAAGAAGTCTTCAGCAGGTAACCATCGGCCCCCGCACAAATGGCTCCAAAAATCCGGTTATGATCATCGAAGACTGTCAAAATGATGATTTTGAGAGCAGGTGACGCTGCTCGTAATGGTTTCATGGCCGAGATGCCATTCATGCCCGGTAAACCAATATCCAGCAGAATCAGCTCGGGGGCGGATTGAACTTCAAGTGCTGTTAGCGCTTCCTCGGCTGTCGAGAAATTGGCCGCACAGTGATAGGCCGGCATGGCATCGATCGTTTTCGATAATGCCCGGCGGAATGACTGATTGTCTTCAATCAGCCAGATGTTGCGGCGTTCGTTCGTCTTCGTCATCGCCCATCAGTTTCCTGAGAAAGCCAAAGTTTACGGGAGTGGCACTTTCAAGGTGGTCGTGTGCGGAGTTCCCGTCAAGAACTCGATGGAGCCGTGCAGTTCGCCGATTCGTTTGCGAATGTTCGGCAGACCATCCCCTGTCAGCACCTTTTGTGAGTCAAAACCGACGCCATTATCAACGATTTCCAACAGAAACGATTTGCGATCAAGAATAATCGTGATCGAGACAGCCGTCGCCAGGCTATGGCGGCTCAAATTGTGAAAGATTTCTTTGATCGAAAGAAATAAATTCCTCCGCCAGACGATATCGACCGTCACCTCCGGGATCTCTTTCGGTGTCTCGATCTTGAGATCCAGATTCCCGAGCATTCGCGTCGCGGATTGACGTACCTGGCTGATGAACTCTTCCAGAGTGAGCGGTGCAGGTTTAATAATCCAGAGCATATCCCGCATCGCCTGGCTGGTCTCGGTGGCAATCTTGGAAATCTCAATCAAATCGTGTGTCGATTCCTGCGGGATGCCTGTCTCGGTCGCGAGATTTCGGCTCATGAGGGCAATGGTTCCAAGATTACTGCCAATGTCATCATGCAGGTCACTGGCAATGCGTTCGCGAAGTTTTGTCGTTTCGCGGTGAATTCGACCTTTCTGCCAGAGGATGGCCGTCAGTAAGAAGCTCAGTGACAAGATGAGAATGCCGCCACCTCCGACACCAGCATTCACCCAGAACGAACTGCGGCTCTGTGCGAGCTTTTCCTGCACACTGGAAAGCTGGGCTTCGTACTGCCGGCGTAAATCGATCTGCTTCAGCCAGTTCGCCAGTTCGATAATGTCGTTGCGACTGGTGAAATCATCGACGATCGCAGCGGGAAACCAGCGTGAGGAAGCTGTTTCAGACTTATCAGACCCAGTGGAAGCAGTGTCAGAGTGAGTGATGGTGACTCGTTTTTTGAGGGCCACATTCTGATCGCCGGCGTAGACCTGCATCTCGGCCAGCGCTGCGACTGGGGGCGATTGCCGTTCATCGGGCACGTTGACGATCAATCGCACATATCGGGCAGGGAGTGGATCAATGGGTAAATCGACCTCGCCGCGCATATCGTGAAGTTGTGGTAGCTGCTGCCTGAACAACCTGCGAGAGGCGACAGGAATGATCAGCGGCCGATCTGTCCAGTGACGCAGTTCAAAACGACTGAAATCGAGGATCGCTTCGGCATCTTCAAATTCGGGAGAGTTGCTTAAGAGGATTTGAAAGCTGGTGGGGAATCCCCATCCGGGAGAACTGGGTGAATCGGTGGGTTGAGCCGGGTAGAGCCGCACTTCGTCGATGGGGTAGGTTTCGCCCAGATCGATGGTGATTGTGAGCTGAGTGGCCTTGGGCCCTTTCTGTTGAAAACCATCGGATGGACTTTTCTGCAAGCCGACGGGTGGGGGGATGACAGAGAACTCATCGACTAGATATTCAGTGGACCAGCGTAAGTCGGCCTCGATGGAACTCTTGGCATCGACCGGCCGCCAGAAGGCAATGTTCCGCATGCCCGAGATGACGAGCAGTTCGCCAATCGCCACAAAGTGATTTCCATCCAACGTTGCCAGTCGTGTGAAGGTGATCCGTACATAACGACCAATAGCTCCCGGCGTCGCAATTTGGACCGGGAAGTAGCCTGGTGCGGGAAAATCTTCTGCGGTGAAATCGGCCAGTATTCTCGGATTCTGAAAATCCAACTGATCTGCAACTTCCACTCGAAACCTTTTGGGAAAGCCATAGCCCGGGATTTGCTGATCATTCAACCTGAGCAGGACAGGAGCGAGCACAATCGATTCGAATGTCCGAATGGCCCCCAGATCGACCTGAATCCATTCCTGATCATCTCGTGAAGGTTGGAATTGTGAGTGATAGCCCGCGCGCAAGACTTCTTGTGGTGTGTACAGAGGCAGCGACGCCAACCGGCTCTTCAGATCCTGCTCCGAGCGAGATAACTGAGCAACTTGAGGACTGAGGATGCGGGCGAGTTGATCAAACCAGGGAGTTTTCGCTTCGGCCTGCAGATTTGAAGTTGAGAGTAAGCCTATTAGCAGTAGTGCCAGCAGTCGCCACAGCCGGAGATTCAGGGGAGTGAAAACTTCCGGTGCATACCTGGCCACAATACTTCCTCATTTTGTGAACGAAATCACGCGAATGCGTGAGGCGGGAACTGAACCTCGAATCTAATCTCGTCAATCACATCAAACCCGGCCAATGTGACATTGTCGAGGAAGTCACCAGGCGGAAGTTAAGAAGTCTCTCAATTCCCTTTCTCCTTTCTCCGTTTCGAACAGGACCGAATGATGCATCTCTCCAGCGCCAGACGAGGTTTTACGCTGATTGAACTGTTGGTCGTCATCGCGATTATTGCGATTCTGATTGCACTGCTTTTACCGGCCGTTCAGCAGGCCCGGGAGGCAGCTCGTAGAACGCAGTGTCGCAATAATCTCAAGCAGATTGGTCTGGCATTACATAATTATCACGACGTGATGCAGTGCTTTCCATTTGGAAGTATTTCGAACGCGCTGAATAACTCCGGTGGTGGAGGGGCGACACCTTCCACGACGGCCACCGGAGCATCGCTGCCACCGACCGACATTTCGTGGATGCCGATGACGCTGCCATACATCGATCAGGCTCCGCTTTACAATTCCGTCTCGCCTTATTTTGTGACGACGAATTCGCGTGATTTTCCGAGCAATTTGATCAACAAAGTCATCCCGGCTTTCGTCTGTCCATCCGACCCGAATGGATCGAAGCTGACCGAGTTTCATGGTGCCACGATCGACCGCAATGATGGTTTCTGTGGGAACTATCTCGCCTGTAACGGCAGCACAGAAGTGACTGTGGCCAATTCGCGAGCAATGGACGGTATGTTCTTCTATCGCTCATCGGTGCGTATGCGTGACATCATCGATGGGACATCGAACACCGTCATGCTGGCAGAAGTGAATCTGGTTCCGGAAGTGACACCAAACGTAAGCCGCGACTGGCGCGGTCGTTACTGGCGTGCCGATCATTTGAGCAGCATCTTCAGCACCAACCTGCCGCCAAATACGACCGCTTCCGACCGCTGCCGGACATGTGAAGGGTCTCCCGTCAGTCCGACATATGCACCCTGCACTGCCTCGACAGATCCTCAAGTGATTTATGCCCGTAGTCGGCATACCGGTGGTGTGCACATGGCTCTGGCCGATGGATCGATGCGATTTATCAGCGAGAACATCGACCTGGGTGTCTGGCGTGCCTTGGGAACTCGGGCTGGCGGTGAAGTGGTTTCGGAATTCTAAGCCACCTCCTATTCAAGTCATCGCTTTCATTACGATCACAAGGCGACAGCATGGATGTTGTTGCCTGATCGTAAAGTATAAACGATGCCACGCAGGTTACCGCTCTTTAACTAATCAGGCGCATCCTGAATCGACTTCAACTTCAGATTCGCAACTCGTGTCAATATCTCGGCGGGTGGCTGGGGTTGAGCGTCTTCGCGAACCCCCAGTTTATGCCGTAAATCGCTGGGGGTTCGAAGACTCAACCCCAGCTACCCCATACCAAGGCTTGAAGTCGAATACTAGAATACATGCTAGATCTCTCATCAACCTCTCGATAGCTACCTGCTGGATAAATACGAATGTCTACATATACAAATTGGAAAAGCTATCTGCCGGTCATGGCCTTGAGTGCCGGATGGCTGCTGACAGGCTTAGCCGGGTGCGGCGGGGGCAGTGATGCACCTCAGCGGTATCCGATATTGGGGCGGGTCACTTTGGATGGAAATCCACTGGAACATGGCGAAGTGCTGATTCTGCCTGCGGATGGCAAGGGGCGGCCCGATGCCGGGGCAATCAAGAATGGAGAATTTGCGTTTGATTGCACCTCAGGTTCGAAACGCGTGGAGATTACTTCTACGAAGGAGATTCCGCCCGCTTCTCCCGGAGGGATGCCCGACTATGTGGCATTAATCCCCCAAAAGTATAACTCAGCCTCGACGTTGACTGCCGAAGTGAAACCCAGCCGGAATGTGAGTGATAACACGTTCGAGTTTTCGTTGAAGACGAAGTAGATCTTCTATATAAGTACTAATTGAACAGGATTTGTCACCATAAGAAACTGAAAGGCCGAATCGCTCAATGCGATTCGGCCTGTTCTCTTATTCAATCTTTTAATTTGTGATCGAGTCGTCAGGAGAGGCTTATATCAAATCTTTGGTCAAAAAATCAGTTATCGAGCGAGGCAATCTGTCCATCATTTCGGCCGCCGAGTCGTTGCCATGTGGTATTGTCGACGTTATCGCTCACGAATCGGACAGCACCGTCAGCCATGAGAACATGTACACCGCCCGTATGCCTGCTGCGAGCGGTATAAACTCCAATGTTGTCAGTTGACCAGCAACCGCTGCAGGCCACGCAGTTCGGAAATGTAGAATTCGGGTTGTAGACAGTGTTGAAAACTGTTTGCCCACCAATTCCTAAGGCCCAGTGAATCTGCTCCTTCAAATTTCCTGATCGGCGATGGACAGACCCCGTCGCTGAAGCAGCATCAGAAAGAGCTTTGCAGGCCGTCCCGAGAGCCTGCATTTGGGTCTGAGTGGGAAAGGACAAATTGATGGTGCTGAAGTCACTTGGCCCCCAGCTTTCCGCAAGCTTGGAATCGGGAGATCCGCTACCGGAAGCAATCTGTTCGCTGGCAGCAATAGTGTTCGATGTGCCATCTGTAATGTCACCAATTCGAACGCGAGCGCGGAAGTTAAAGACACCCACCTGTTCGCTGAGTGGAACTCCGCCGCGTAGTGCACCACTATGCCCCCAATAAAGCGTAGGGCCGGCACTCATCACATAGCTGTTTCCACCACCGCGAGGATCGCTTGGCCCCTGATCCGATGGACACAGGAAGACAGGAATGCGACGAGTGATCATTTGCCAGTTGGGAGTTCCTGCTCCGGATTCATTCACTGCTAGTGAAAAATCGAGGTCACCAGTAATGTTCGCCTGCTCAAAATAAGGCAACAGCATCGAGTGGGCGCTCCAACCCCAGTACGAGTTGTCACCGGTACTGCGAGTTTCAAAATTCGCACGCGGAAACATGTTATAAACATCGTGATAATTATGGATTGCCAGTCCGAACTGCTTAAGATTGTTTTTGCAAGCCGACCTTCTGGCCGCTTCGCGTGCCTGTTGAACAGCGGGTAACAATAAGGCAATCAGAATGGCAATAATCGCAATGACCACGAGCAATTCAATCAAGGTGAAACCATGTTTTTTCCGCATACGCTCTCTCCAGTCGCCAATAAAAAGTGAACAAATAAACAAGTCGTTGGACATTATTGACGTCATCAATGCGAATGGCAATCAAAAACAGGTCAATCATTGCAAGGTATGACGAATTTATGCAGATTGCATAGTTGAGAACGTCGGATCATTCCAACGGATGATCAAAGCAGTAAGGTTGTGGGCAGGTATTCCGAACGTCACGACAAGGTTATCTCGAAACCCCATCATCATGGCTGAACAACAGCAGGATGACCTGGGTGAGAGCGGCGTGCTGAGCGGGCGAGACTTTGCCTGAGGCTGGCTTCTCGCCGATCTTTAAGAGTTCGGCGGTGGTCTCTGGCTGAGATTGATAAGTGGCCACCTGCTGGTCATAGAATGCCAGTAGCAACTCCAGTTCGCGAGAACTCGGTTCGCGTGTAAGGAGTGCCGTATAGGCGACTTTCACCCGATCAGCAGGAGCTGCATGCGCAAGGCTGAGATTCTCGGCGTAAACTCTCGCTGCCTCGATGAACTGGGGATCGTTCATCAACACCAGTGCCTGGAGCGGCGTGCTGGTGCGCTCGCGTTTCGCAATGCAGCTTTCTCGGCTGGGGGCGTCAAAGGTGCTCATGGATGGTGGAGGCAGAATCCTCCGCCAGAAGGTGTACATACTCCGGCGGTAAAGGTGCTCACCTCCCACCTTGGGATAGCTTTTTCCTGTTCCCGCTTCTTCCCAAAGTCCAGCCGGTTGATAGGGGTAAACGCTGGGCCCGCCCACTTTTGTGATCAAGAGGCCACTCACCGCAAGTGCCTGATCGCGCAGCATTTCTGATGAGAGACGAAACCGGGGTCCACGAGCCAGTAATCGATTTTCCGGATCTGCCGAATAGTAGGCGACATCGACCGGGGTTGCCGATCGCGCGTAGGCATCCGAAAGAACAATCTGCCGTAGCGTGTGCTGCAGGTCCCAACCGTGATCCATGAAATCGCGTGCCAGCCAGTCCAGCAGTTCAGGATGACTGGGTAATGCTCCCTGGCTGCCATAATCCTCAGGTGTGGCGACCAACCCTCGACCGAAAGCTAGCTGCCACAGTCGATTAACAGCCACACGAGCCGTCAGTGGGTTCGCATCATCAACCAGCCAGTAGGCTAACCCCAGTCGATTGCGGGGCCATTCAGGCTTTAATGATCCAATAGCCTGCGGGACATCCGGCTGCACGACTTCTGCTGGCTGAAGATATTCACCACGCTTAAGCAAATGGGTTGGTCTCATGCCGGGAAGCTCTTCCATCACCATGATTTGTTTGATGCGAGTGATGAAATCGTCTTCTGCGACTCGAGCAGAAGCGAGTTTGGAAAAGGCCTCCTTCCACTCGGGTTGAACCCTGAGCCAGTGGAGTGGTCGGGACGAGTTTTTTGCGAGGGAGAGTTCTTCTGCTTTCGCTTCGGCCAGTTGAGCAATCTCGGCCTGCGACAATTCCACGTCGAAGATTTTCAGGTCATCCAGCTGCCCTTGGGAGAAGCCGATGTCACGAAAGCGGGCACCTAGTGAGAGAGTTAAACTTCCAGCCGCCGAATCGCCCCATTCGGATCGATGGCGGATATCGCGCGTGAGTTTATCGCGCTCGACAACCAGCGAAAGTGGCTGGCAATCGAGATAGATCTGCACACCGGAGGCTTTGCTCGAACCATCATAAGTGATTGCCACATGTGACCATTGACCCAGCGGCAATACGTTCGGTGCCTGGACTCGAATGGCATTACCTGGCCAGAAATGAATCAGTGAGAAGGTGGGACGACCTTCATCAAGAGTAAACGCATAACCTCGGAAGGCAGAATCTTCGGCCGCTTGTGAACAGTGCGCGATCACCATGCGGGGCTTATGCTCCGCGGGCTTCAACCACATGGAAAGGCTGAACGGGGAAGTTCGGGCAAAGTTCCCCACTTCTTTGAGTTTGTATTCGTCATCGCCACTGAACTCGATCGCCTGGCCACGATCTTGTCCGCTGGCAGTCTTGCGGCTGTCGACCAGCTTGTTGGTTCCGCCGGGCGAAATCCCCTCAAAATCAAACTGGGCGACCGGTTCAACTGGTTGAATTGGCATGGGTTCATTTTTGGCGTTGAGCTGTGACTCCTCACGTTGAGTGATCAACTGGCTTTCGACTTCTTTCAAAGCTGTAGCGGCCTGTTGGATTTCTTGCAGCAGTTTTTCATGCTGTGCCTGCTGCCCATCGGCAAAAAGTGGCAGGGCGGGCGTGGGGGCCGTTTCTGTGAAATGGGAGTACAGGCCGTGCTCGTCGATGTTCGCGAAGAAAGCACTAAGTGCGTAGAACTCCTTTTGGGAAATCGGGTCGTACTTGTGATCATGACAGCGGCAACATTCCATGGTGAGGCCGAGTGCCGCTGTCCCGATGGTTCGCACGCGATCTGAGACATATTCGATGCGAAACTCTTCTTCGACACTTCCCCCTTCGTTGGTCTGTCGGTGCAGGCGATTGAAAGCGGTGGCCAGCTTTTGTTCTTGCGTGGCCTGGGGAAGGAGATCTCCTGCGACCTGCCAGGTGAGAAAATCGCGGTAAGAAAGATTCTTTGAGTACGCGCGAATCACCCAGTCGCGCCAGGGCCAGACGTGCATTTCCCGGTCGGCTTGATAGCCGAAAGTATCGGCATAGCGGGCGAGATCGAGCCACTCGTTGGTCATCCGCTCGGCGTAGGCGGGTGTTGAAAACAAGCGATCGACCACAGCTCTACGAGTTTCAGGAGAATCGGCCAGCGAGAGAAATTGCTCGATTTCGACGGTTGATGGGGGAAGTCCCGTGAGGTCCAGCGTGACGCGACGCAGCCAAGCCAGTCGTGTGGCTGGAGGAGATGGTTGCCAGCCGACTTCGGCCAGGCGAGCCTCAATGAACTGATCAATGGGCGGCTTCTCAACGAATTGCGATTGAGTTTCTGCAGGAGTGGAAATTGTCTGAGGGACAGGAATAAAGGACCAATGGGGCTGATACTCGGCTCCTGCGAGCACCCATTGTTTCAAGGTGGCCTTTTGAGTCGCTGAGAGTGGTTTCTTCAGTGAGGGCGGAGGCATGACCAGATCGGGATCGTCGGATGAGATCCGTACCAGCAACTCGCTTTGATCCAGTTGGTCGAGGTGAATCGCCTTCGCACGAACAGCTTCTTCTCTTTGATCGAGTCTCAAGCCGGCTGCGCGAGTGGCACTATCCGGCCCATGGCAATGAAAACATCGATCAGAAAGAATCGGACGAATATCGCGATTGAACTGCAACTTGTTAGACGTTTGAAGGTTTGCAGAAGGCTTTGCAGGACTTTCATTCTCGCCTTGTGCCTCTTGGACTCCCAGGTTGCTGGAGGCAATCACTGTCGCAATCAGCAGAGCGGTCAGGGTGCTGATAAAAAAACGATGGAGAAAAGGCATGGGCAGGCTCGCGAGAGGGATGGCATTCGATGGAGGGAGTCAATTCAGTACCAACGGTTCGATTTCGAATTGGGATGCGTGCAGCAAAGTCTGGGAATGTTTTGAATTGAATCACGAAATCATGCATCACCAGAATGCATCTGTTTGTGGGGTTTGACGTTACGGAAAAATCGAGTATGGCTGGTGGCGGATTCAATATCAGCTTCGCTGGAACTCTCTGGCTACACTTTGAACAGAACAAGGTGAATACATTTATTCAATCGAAAACTCAGGCCAGAAAGCAATGGTGTCTTTTTGATCAGATTTAAAGGTCTTTACGATTGAAAGTCTGTGGCGAAAAGTTAGACTGTCTGACATCAATGATTGGGAAAAACTAGGGTTGCTCCCCAGCACGTCGCGACGGCTGGATGTCCCGAGAAGTGTCGGGTGGAGCGAAGAGGAACAGAAATGTCGATCACAAAAGAGCGTAAAACACAGGTTATCAAGGACTTCCAGCGATCAGAGTCAGATACTGGCTCGCCTGAAGTTCAGATTGCTGTGTTGTCTTCGCGAATTGCCGAGCTGACGGAACATCTGCGCAGCCACAAGAAAGATCACGCCAGCCGACGTGGTTTGTTGATGCTGGTGAGCAAAAGACGACGGCAGCTCGATTATGTGAAGGCGAAGTCTCCAGCCAAGTATTTTGAACTGCTCGAACGACTGAGCCTCCGCAAGTAGTTTCAATATCCGCCTCGACTCTTCCCGAGTTTGAGGCGGTTTCTGTTGAGGCAGGTAGTTTTGCAAACTGATTGATCCCTGCAGGAAGAATTGCAGCGATGGTTAGTTCAGGTTCTCAGTAGGGTTCAAAATTTCGTGAAGAGGCCTAAGTCAGCAGTGGCTTAAGAATCTAGCGATTGCAGTGAAAAGTACCGTCTGGTTGCTTCGAGAGATTTGCAGCCAATGGAAATGACACGCCTGTCTGGGGCGTCTCGTTTCAGCGGTCGACAGTCAGGGTATGGGCATTCCGGTTTTGCAGCAGAGTCAAGCCTTCTGTTCGATTGTGCGATTGATACCGCAGCACCAGCAATTATGGCTGACGCGCTCGAGTGTCCTGTCGTCTGGTGATTCGATGGTCGCGCAAACCGGCTTCCGGCAGAGAATTTCAAGCCAGAAGTTTACAAATCGGTCGACATGCCGTTTCCTCTTCCGTGGTTTCCCGAGAAACCACCAAGTCCAGGTCAGGGGCTTTTCTGACCAGACAAAGACCTGCAGAGAGAGTGAATTCACTCGCCTGAAGGTGATAAGTCATTTCCCGTCAAAGACCATCTGGCTCAAAACGAGGGGTGAATCTTCAGCCATAGATATGGCTCATGTCTCACTCCCGAGCCTGTGTGTATGAATACAAAAGTTGTTTGTTGAAAAATGTTTGTTGAAGGATTGAAACGTATGAAAGTTACCGTAGAGCGTCAGTTTGCAGGTCGCACCTTATCCATCACCACCGGCGAGTTAGCCAAGCAGGCTGCTGGCGCTGTGACAATTCAATATGGCGAAACAATGGTTTTCGTCGCTGCTCAGAATGGCCCTTCCCGCCCGGGAACCGATTTCTTCCCGCTGACATGCGACTATCGGGAGCGTCTGGCTGCCGCTGGGAAGTTTCCTGGTGGATTCATCAAGCGAGAAGGTCGCCCCACACTTCGCGAAGTGCTGACGAGTCGCCTGACTGACCGTCCCATTCGACCACTCTTCCCCGAAGGGTATATTGAAGAAGTGCAGGTCATGTCGAACGTGCTCGCCTCAGATGGCGTGAACGATCCCGATGTGTTGTCGATTATTGGTGCCAGTGCCGCGCTTTGCCTGGCTCCGGTTCCTTTCCAGGGACCACTGGCCGCTGTGCGGGTGGGCTTGATCGATGGCGAATTCATCCTCTTCCCGACTCAGGAACAGATTGCCGATTCCGAACTGGATCTGGTGGTAGCCGGTACTGAGAAGTCCGTGCTGATGATTGAAGGCTTCGGTAAGCAACTTCCCGAAGATCAGATGGCCGATGCCATTATGTTCGGGCACCGGACCATTGTCGAATTGTGCCAGTTGCAGCTGGAACTGGTTGCGAAGTCCGGCCGCGAACGATTTGTGCTCCCTGCTCCCGAAGCCAATCCTTTTGAAGCGATTCTGCTCGAAAAGGCTTATGCCAAACTGCGTGAAGTCAAGCAGTCGAGCGTCAAGAAAGAGCGTAGCAGCCAGACATCGGCCTACAAGAAAGAACTTCTTGCCGAATTCTTTCCCAATGATGCTGAAACGACCGCCGCTGGGCTGACGAAAGCACAGTTCTTCGCCGCCTTTTATGCAGTTGAAACCAAGGCAGTTCGCGACTTGATTCTTGATGGCGTACGTCTGGATGGACGGAAGCACGACGATCTCCGCGCTGTTAGTTGTGCGGCCAGTGTCTTGCCACGAGTTCACGGCTCTTCACTCTTCACACGGGGTGAAACTCAATCGCTGGCAACCGTGACATTGGGAACGATTCGCGATGTCCAGCGCGTGGAAGGGCTCTTTGGCGAAGAAGCCAAAGCCTTTATGCTCGACTACTACTTCCCTCCTTACTCTGTGGGTGAATGCAAGCCTTTGCGTGGCCCTGGTCGTCGCGAATTGGGTCATGGGGCCTTGGCTGAACGATCCGTTGCCAGCGTTCTGCCCTCGCCGGAAAAGTTCCCCTATACGATACGAGTCATCTCGGACATTCTCGAATCGAACGGATCGAGTTCGATGGCTTCAGTCTGCAGTGCAACACTGGCACTGATGGACGCCGGTGTGCCCATCAGCCAGCCAGTGGCTGGGATTTCGATTGGACTTGTGAAGTCGGCTGACCGGTTCATTCTCCTCACAGACATCATGGGTGATGAAGATCACTTTGGTGATATGGACTTCAAGGTGGCCGGTACTCAAAAGGGCGTGACTGGCATCCAGCTCGACCTGAAGATCGATGGCATCAGCGAAGAAATCGTGCGGGCCACACTCGAGCAGGCCAAGAAAGCCCGTATCGAACTGCTCAAGACGATGCTCAGTGCCATTCGTCGGCCTCGCTCCGAGATTTCGACACACGCACCGAGACTGCTTCGTACCAAGATCGACCCCAGCAAGATCGGCCTGCTGATTGGTCCCGGTGGCAAGAATATTCGAGCCATTCAGGAACAGACCGGTGCGACAATCGATATCGAAGATGATGGAACTGTGGTGATCGCCAGCAGTTCGAGCGTGGGTGCCGAAGACGCACTGGCCCGAGTCGAAGCGATCGCTGAAGAGATCAAGGTCGGCCGGGTCTATAACGGGACGGTCAGCTCGATCAAGGATTTCGGTGCCTTTATCGAAATCGCTCCGGGCAAAGATGGGCTCTGCCACATCAGCGAACTCTCGGACGGCTTCGTGAAGAATGTGAACGAAGTTGTCCAGGTGGGCGAGAAGATTCAGGTGAAAGTCATCGCCATCGACGAACAGAACCGTGTCAAGCTTTCGCGGAAGGCTGTATTGGCTGATGAAGCCGAGAAGCCAGCCGCTGAGTAATCTTGGTTGACCAAGTCAACCCACAGGTCTCCTCGAAAATGCCAAAGCCCGGCAAGCACAAATCGTGTTTGCTGGGCTTTGTTGCTTAGCCACAGTTGTTCTGTGACGAGGTCTCGCGACTGAATCTCGGGAGTCACGGCACCGAACGGGGCAACGATCGGACGGGTGGCTGGGGTTGAGTCTTCGAACGCCCCAGCGATTTTCGGAACGAACTGGGGGTTCGAAGACTCAACCCCAGCCACCCCATATCAAGAAACGCAGCTAATTATTAGAATCCGACTTAGATCCCGGGAATATCGAGACGTTCGTCAGTGGCAATACGCTTCAACTTCTTCAAAGCGCGGGCTTCGATTTGTCGAATTCGTTCTTTCGTGACACCTAAACGATGCCCGACCTGTTCGAGAGTTTGCGGTTGCTGGCCAGTTTCCAGGCCATAGCGATGCATGATGATATCGCGTTCTCGCAATTCGAGTTGTCCGAGAATCCCCATGAGGGCTTCCCGCTGACGATAGTTCACGATTTCGTCTCGGAACTGATCGGTGCGCGGATCCATGGACTGCACAAAGACTTCTTCGCTCCCTGTGCGGAAGCGATCGAGCCGAGTGTTCTCAGCAGGAATCGATCTGGCGAAGTTCTTCATGATGGCCCACGAGGCGTAAGTGGAGAACTTAAAGCCGCGTGTGTAATCAAATTTTTCAATCGCCTTGATGAGAGACATATTCCCATCACTGATCATCTCAAAAAAGTTGGCTGTCGGATGCGAATGCTTTTTGGCAATCGACACGACCAATCGCAAATTACTGCGAATCAGGAAGTTCTTGATCTCGGTTGATCTGGCGAGCAGCGATTCAATTTCATCCATGAGCTTCACGCGAGGCTGCGCTAACGAAATCGTTTTGCGCAGATTTTCCGCGGCAAACTTCAGGTAGTTCATTTTGCGGAAGTAATGATGCTCCTGCTCCCTGGTCAGCAGTGGAGTGGCATACAAGCTCGCCAGATAAGGAGGCAAACCGGGTGGTGGCTTAGTTACTCCCTGATCGATAACAGCGGGCGGTTCTTCAGACTCAATGGCTTTAGCGGCTTCCCGATGGAACTCGGGCGCATCCATGTAATCGATCGAGCGACTCAGGAGATGCCGGGCTCTCACTTCGGCAATCGTTCGATAAAGACTCGACTTGGTTCGCTTGAACTTGGTCGCGAGATCTTCGACGGCCACACCCTGGTGGTAGGCCTCGTAAACTGCTTCGCGCTCGGTCAGCGAAAGCACATCGGAGTCATCGGGGAACAATGCAATCTCGGGCTGTTCTCGATCAAAATCTTTCAACATCAGTCGAATCGTTTCGGGAGAACGATGAAACTTCCTGGCCAGCCGACGATTGATTTCTGTCGGGCCGGCACCAAAGCGTGCCAAACGCCTGGCACGACCGAGAATCATCCGTCGTTCATCGTCCGTGACATGGCGAAAATTCCCCACACGGCCGATGTCTTCGTGATTGGCCTCCACAAATTGATCCACCGATGACCTGAGAAAGGCCACTCGCTTACGACCACCAAAGAGGAATTTGCGACTGATCAAGCCACGATCCCGCCAGCGGTCAACGGTTTTTGTGCTGACGTTGTACTGTCGGCTGACATCTTCGACGGTCAGTACATCTTCAGTCATCTGCTCTGGGCGTAGTTCAATCGACTCCGACAGGTCTTCAATGAAGACCCGCAGATCATGCAGCAGATCGGACCCGGTGATGAGCAGATCCGGGTATGACTCAGGTCGATACGAAGTCACTTCCTGACAGACTTTCTGCCACGGATATTCAATCTGCGGATCGACACGATGAGCCAGCCGTTCAGCACGCTCAAGCTGCTGCAGGCGGACATCGCGAGGTGAATAGCGCATCTGCTGTTCGGCCAGAAGTCTCAAGGCCGGATGGCGGTAATTCGACATGATCGGCCCTTTCATTTCTGGCCTGAGGATATTGGATTCAAAAACCTGGAATTCGTTCAAACAAAAAGTATTCAACAACAACGAATATGGGTTTGCCTTTGGCAAGACGTTCCTTGGAGGTTTTCTTCGGGATGGTCGTCCATTGAGACAAGTGTTCCATTATGAACCGATGAACGTTGCATTCTGTTTCACACCGTTCAATTTTCGCGGAACGTTCACCACAGAAACTCGTTCTTCCGGCCCCTGACCTGATTGAGTGCAGATTTCAGGCCGGAAAATCCCCCGGCCTTCATATCTGAAAACTTCATATGTCTGAAAACCAGGGTTGAAGCCGAGCTGCGTGTCTGACTCAAAGCACCAGGTATTCAAACGCTCTTCCCTTCTCTACGAACGAATACCTGACATTACTGGATCATCTTTCGCGCTGAGAAAGAATTCTGAAGTCAGAAAAGAGTTTCCGTCCGTAACGACGCAACGGCAGATCAGTGAGTGATCCGAGTCGTGGCCTCATACAGAGACGACAAATAGTTTACGACGTTTCCATTCCGGGAAATAAGCCTCATTTTTGACACGTCACTCGCAGAGAGGTTCGCGGAGATCGTCATCGGATATCAACCTGCTCAAACACAATTGACTGTAATTTGCTGACAAAGTGATTTGCTGACAAAGCCGTCATCTGTTGAGGTGGAACGACGTTAATCTTCTGCCAGGACTTCGCCTGGTTTTTCGAGGTAAGAAGGGCGTGTCTGATAGAACAAGGCTTTTCTTTCGCCCGGAAGTGTGAAATCAAACCCACACTTTCTGAAGAAATCCTCGGTCGAAGTGATTGCCAGAACTTCGAACACGTTCTGTTCCCGTGCTCGATCAATCACGGCCTGCACCACGGCACGACCGACGCCGCGTCCTTGATAGATGGGACTGACCGCCAGACTTCGCAGCTCTCCGAGTTTGGGTGAATAAATTTCTAAGGCGGCAAAACCGGCAATTCTACCGCCAATTTCTGCGATAAAGCCATGCTTGGTAAGAATCTCAAGTTCATCGTGAGTTCGCGGCAAAAGTCGGCCGACGGCGACAAAGGGCGTCAGAAACTCAGCCAGAGCCGGCACATCGGCCGGCAGTGCCTGCCTGACAGTCAGTTCGGACATTCCTGTTTCACTCATGACGTATGAATACCCTCTATTCCGCATCTGCCGAAAGTCTTGAATGCGATCGCTGCTTTATCGTCAAAAAACTTCAGGCCAGCAATTGTCTTCAGTTCTCAATCATCAGTCGTGTTCAGGATTCGCGATGAGTTGCTGGAGTGTCTGCAAATTGATCAGATCGAGATCCACGCCATCCCGCTCCCCTTTTTCGGTCTCCAGATACTTGGGGATGTGGGACAACCGATCGTCATGGAGCAATCGCGAAAAAGGGATGCGACCCAGCTGCCCTTCGCCAATATGGGCATGTCGATCCACCCGACTGCCCAACCCTTTCATACTGTCATTGAGATGAAACGCACGCACGCGATCGAAGCCAATCTTTTGCGAAAACTTCTCCAAAGTGTCCGCGTAATCATCAGCCGTATGTAGTGGATAACCAGCGGCGAAAATGTGACAGGTATCGATGCAGATTCCAATTCGATCCGGTTCCCGCACACCATCGAGCATCTGAGACAACTCTTCAAACCGGGCGCCGAGGCAACTTCCCTGACCGGCAGTCGTTTCGAGCCAGACCTGAGCCCGAAATCCTTTGCACTTCGCATGGACATCGTCCAGGGCTTCAATCACGCGGGTAATCCCGGCTTCGGGCGTCGATTTGACGGCACTGCCGGGATGCAACACGACGCCGGGAATCCCCAGCGCTTCGGCTCGCTCCAGTTCATCCACGAGGGCATCGCAGGATTTATTCCAAAGCACGTCATCAGGACTGGCTAAGTTGATCAGATAACTGGCATGAGCGCAGGTGGCCTGAATTCCGGTCGATTTCCAGGTCGTCTGGAATTGGCGAATGTCGTCCTCTGTCAGCGGTTTCCCCCGCCATTGATTGTTATTCTTGGTGAAGAGCTGCACGCAGCCCATCCCCAGGCGATGACCCGCTTCGAGGGCTTTATAACAGCCCCCCGCAATCGACATGTGCGCACCAAGAATCGACACTGGCATTCTCCGGACGGATCTGATTTTTCTCAAAGAATACCTTAACGCTCATCGGACTCACATTGAATGACTCGATAATCATTGAGGTCTGGGTTTGCCGGTGGAAAGTGAATCGACAGTGACGCAGTGGTACCAGGTTTTGATCATCGGTCTGGCGATGGGGTGCATGCTCCTCGGGATCGCAGTCGCGATTGTCTCCACAAAGCGAACCCGCACGGAAAAGAATCGGGGAGGCTCAACTTCCACTCCTTCATGTTCAAAAAATGAGATATCGCCGATTGATCAAGATGTTTCGCACCACTCGCCAAATGCCGGTGCCGGGTCGAATGTGTTTGCTGATGCCACATTGGCAGCAAATTCTGACCAGCATCGTGTGCCCGACCAGCAGATTGATGCAGAAATTCTGGCTTCAGCCGAGCACGATATCCTGCTGCATTGGAACAGCCTGACCCGTACTGCAGAAGAGTATTTACACAGAGGAGGCCATCGCGGCATCTGCTGGCAGATCATGGGGTGGCAACCAGAGATCGTGTTGGCAACAGCGCCTTCCACCATTGGCGTGTGGGCAGTAGCGGGGATTGAGTTGCTTCCCGATCTATCAAACAATGAAGAGTTGCTCGATGCTCCTGGTGCTGATCAGATCAAGCAGGCCAGTCTGCTGTTTCACTATGCGGCAATCAATTTATCGGAACCCATGGAACCGCAGTTTCATCGCCCCGATCATCCTCTCCCCCACCAGAATACAGATTCAAAAACTGGAACTGTTGATCTGCCATCTGTAGCGGATATTGCTTCCGATCAAGCCTCAGACCTCCGGTTGAATTCCTTAAGGGATGAACCATTGCGGTGGCGATTTGCCTGTCGATTGCTCATGAATCTATCTCCAGAGCGGGCGGTCGAGCGGCTGAGCTACCGTCTTCAAGCAAAAATCCAACGTCCTGATCGTTGACTTGTTTCGGCAGAAGTTGCCATTCGCAGGGCTCGAACGACAGTTCGTCTTGGTGTGATCGAGCAATTGTGCCTACAAGCGATAAAAGCGGCACGAAACGCACGACTTTGATGTGAATCTGTATGGCCTGTATCGATGTTGCGGAATCAGTAAACCTGACGCCCTGAGCATTGGACCATGTGTTGATGCGGTTAACGATTCCGATACGTTCGACGAGACCATGGCAGACGCTCGCGCTCAAGAGGCCTGCCAGTCGCGAATTTCGGAATGGATGCCGGTCGGCATCATCCCCTTGACTCTGCAAGGCTCGCAGGGAGTTTGGCGGTGGGATATCGCCAGACTCGGGATTTTCCGAACACATGGAACGTGTGATTGAGGAGCGCATGATGCAGTTTTCTCTCCCAAAGTCCTGGCGGACATCACTGGCTCGCGCCGGTGTGCTGCTGGGTGCTTTTGGCGCGATGGCAATGCCGGTGTTTGCTGAGGATGCAACCACGATTGCCGAACAGGCCAAAAAGCGTTTGAACGGCGAAGTGGTGGCAGCCCCTGCCTCCCCGATTTACCAGGTCAGCGCTATGCAGGAACAGGTGCCTCCACCTGTTCCTGGTGCCAACGTTGGTCAACCAGACCAGATTTTCGTGGATCCTGGTTACGCTGCACCCGCAGAAGCTGAAGAAGCTGGTCCCTGGACACTCCAGAGCGTGATGGGCTCTGGCCTGGCCGATAAAGGCATCGTTTTTGGCGGATGGGCCGATATCGGTTACTCCAGCAATCCTGACCTGTCGTTTACCAGCGCTGCTGAAGACGACAATGTCAACCTCAGCCAGTTCTACATGTTCCTGAAGAAAGAAGCTGACGGCTCCAAAGGGATCGATTGGGGTTTCCGCTTCGACGCCCTCTACGGTACTGACGGTGACGACGCTCAGTCGTTTGGTAACCCCAACCGTACCTATGACAACTCAGCTGCGTTTGATCACGGGATCTACGAGTGGGCCTTGCCACAGCTCTACGGCGAAATCGCTGTGGGAGATGTCTCGGTCAAGCTGGGTCACTTCTATACCATCATCGGTTACGAAGTTGTGACCTCGCCTGACAACTTCTTCTACAGCCGCCAGATCATGTTCTGGAACAGTGAGCCCTTCACTCACACCGGTGCTCTCGCCACTTGGAAAGCCAGCGACAAGCTGACTGTCTGGGGCGGTTGGACTGCTGGTTGGGATACCGGCTTTGCCCAGTTCGATGGCGGTAGCAACTTCCTCGGTGGTATGAGCTATGCTGCCACTGACAAGTTGAGCCTGGTCTACACCACAGCTCTCGGCGATTTCGGTCTCCGTGGGACAGGGGCCATCAACAGCTTCATCCTCTCCTACATGATTACCGACAAGCTCCAGTACGTTGGTCAGTACGACGTGCTCGGAACGAATAACGACGTTGATTTCCAGACAGACGGTGTCGTTCGCGACTCGAACGGTCTGGTCAACTACCTGTTCTACACGATCAACGATCAGTGGAAGACTGGTGCTCGTTGGGAATGGTACAAGCCCGATGGTGTTTCGTACTACGAAATGACCTACGGTGTGAACTACAAACCAACTCAAAACTTTGTTCTGCGTCCTGAAGTCCGCTACCAGTGGGCTCCTGGAATCAGCTACGAAGAATTCATCTTCGGCGTCGACGCTATCTTCAAGTTCTAATCTGAAGACGGCGGGAATGATCTGACTTGATACTGCTGCCGGAAGAATTGCGGTCTTCCGGCAGCGTATTTGGCCTCATCGCGTTCACGGATGTCCTGCGAGCCGCGGGGACGAGAATTTTTCTCGTCCCCGTGTCTGTTTTTAGGGGTGGAAATTGTTGGTTATTGGTTGTCATACGGATTCGCAATATTCAACTACAATCCTTGGTATCGGGTGGCTGGGGCCACACGTCTTCGCGAACCCCCAGTTCGTTCCGAAAATCCGAAAATCGCTGGGGGTTCGAAGACTCAACCCCAGCCACCCGCCGCGCAGTTGGTTATTGGAATCCGAATTATTTCACGGTTGCTGGTTGAGAGCCTGGAATGGATTTCCTAAGTAAAGTCTTGCTCGGCTTGGGCTTCTTCTTCCCTGTGGTGAGTTTCGTAACGCTCATTCTGGCAGCCATTGAGAGTCGTCGCACGGGACGAAACTGCTCCGCCATACTCATTCCGTTGATCGGCCCCATCGCTTTGACGGGCTGGGTTCTGGTCACCGGCCGGTCGAGTTGGTTCATCCCGCTGGTCTGGATCACAGACCTGGGCACAGTCTTATTTCTTTGCGTCTTGCCCTGGATCATCATAGAAGCATGGCGGATCTCGCGCTGGACGTTATTGAAGCGATTTGACGCCACTCACCGCCAAGCCAGCGCCACTCTCACGCTGCATCGCCATGGGTACTATTTCCTGCGTCGCACCTGGGTACGAACAGCAGGAAGTTTCGGGCCTGTTTCAGCAGGCGAAACGGGGCGCTATCTCGAAAGTTATGACCGGATCGTGATGACTTCAGACGATGGAACAGAGGGCCGCCAGCTTCTTCGCCATGAAGATGGCCACTGGATCATGCATGACCCCATCGAGGCGCAATTCCAGGAAGACTACTCGCTGGATGGCTGGAAGTTCCAGCAGCATTGAGTTTACCTGATCACTTGCGACGAACTCATCGGAGATCAGGCAGCGTCTCGCAGGGATCTATTGGTCACTGTCGAATGATCTTTGTTGAAGCGGGCCATTTTTTTTTCGTGAAGCACGCGTTCCAGTTCCGCGATCTGCTGGTGCAGCGATTCCAGCTTTTGTGCAGTTTCGATCGCCTCTTCTTTTAACTGCGAGAGCCGCCCTTCGGTCGCCGGTGCCATCAGTTTCTGAATGGCCTTCATCAGCAATAGAACTCGAAACATGCGCATGGCCACGCCGCGCAGCCGGTAGGCTCTGCCAAGTTTTGAAAGCTGCTGCAGTCGCAAGAGGCCGCTGATCTGAGCAGCCTGGGCGAACATCGCCAGTGGCATGAGAATAATGGCCAGATCGAGCCAGTTCGTGCGGATATACTTGGTCTGCCGCTCAGTCAGGCTGATCATCGTGAAGAATTCGAGCGTAAAAGCGAGCCACACAAAAGCGGTACCACAGCGAATGGCCGCATCCAGCCGGGCATCGGCAGCGATCCGTTCGTGGTAGGCAAACTCAATCCCAATCAGTGGCAGAACCGCCAGGGCGACGACGAACAGCGGACCTGAAAGCCGCCCCTGCATCGCCACAAATGAAGTGGGGCCCACAGGCGTCCAGCCGAGCTTCGGAAACCAGACGGCATTGCGTGATTGATTTCGGGCAGTCAGCCGCAAAGGGGGCAACAGGCAATACAGAAAGAATCGAGTCCAGCGGGGATCACCTGCTGCCCAGCGTGTGAGCAATTCGGCCCAGTACAACGGATAAACTGCCAGCGAGCCCGCTAAACAGCCCACGAAAATCGGCAGGAACTCGGGGCGATCGTGAAGATGAAGCACTCCGCTGAAACAGACCAGCGAAGCCACCGAGGCAAAAAACATCAGCGGTGCCCAGCGCTGTTCTAAGGCTGTCACTTCAATCGAAGGATGGGGAACGGCAGCTTCGAAGGTGTTCGCTTCTTCAGAGAGTGGCCGTTGTGTGTTGTTATCCATGATTCCACCCTGTATCAGCGGATTTTGGTCGATGCGGGCATGCACAACGAGAGATTGCTTCATTTGTGCTTGTTGGAATCTATGCGAAACATCGCAATCGCTGAACACATCTCCCATCGGCAGGAATCGCCGTCGCTGAGATTTCAAGCATCTTCGTCAGCCATCAGTTGATTGAGGCGGGGTTTCGATAGATCCAGACAAACGCGTGGCCGCCTTCATCTTGCAGTAGCTCCCGCGAAAGTCCCACTTGAGAAACGGCACCCCGGATGGCCACACTCCAGCTCGTTTTGCGCGCAGGGTACTTCACAAGTGGCGTCACAATGTCGATATTCCCGCGATCGATCGCTGCAAAATCAAAGTGAATGGGAACTTTGCTTTCCATTTGAGCTTTGATCAGCACCTCACCCAACAGTATTCCGTCCAGCATCATGGCCTGAATATCAAACAAACCCGGTGCCAGCTTTTGAGGAGAGGCCTTGACGGCCCAGCCGACTGGCCAGAAATCGGCGGTTTCCATCTGGGGTGTCTGCAGTTTTTCAGGCAAAGGCTCGATCAGCAGTTCAATATCACCAGCCGGTGTACGACGCGGGTGAAACCCCAGTTCCAGATCGCGCAGGGCCATGGCAAGTGCTGTCCCGATTGTGAATCTGCCGACGCTTTGCCGCACGACGCGACGATCCTCGGGCCGTTTGGAGATCGCTAACGCCGCTGCCTCAGCGACTCGCCACTGGTAACGCTCTTTTCCCGGAATGAGTGGCAAAATCTCGCCTAGTGTTTTCCCTTTCAATTCCACTCCCAGTGGCTGACTGAGCGTGTCGTACAATGGGTTGAACTGCAGTTCACTCAAGCCCCACAGCGGCTGGCCTTGAGGTGCTCCCTGGGCACCATAGACACGAAGTTCATCAATCCACTCTTTAAGAGCAGCCACATCTTTCTGGGCGAATGTCCGGCGATCGGTCTTGATCGAGCCATCTCTGGTTAAAATCGCCATGATGGTGATCTTCCGCAGTGTTCCCAGCATCTGCTGCTCAATGCGCGGCTTATCGTCGAGAATCGGTTTGCGAGTGCTGAGGGTGACATCCAGTTCTTCAAGTGTCGTTCGCCACGCATGCGCATGCACCGCCGCAGCGGGATCGGAAGTCAATAGTTCCATCCCAATCAACGTCGTGGGAACTTTTTCGTTACGTTGAGCCGACGGCCCACCAGTAGTTTTTGGTTTGGCGGTGGCCTGCCCGTAGCAGCTTTGGTCATGCAGCACGAGCAGCACCAGACTCCCCACAAGGATCAGGCCCGATGGGAAAGCGAATCGCTGGTGATGATCGAATCGTCGCCTCATGGCCCAATCTCCTTCAAAGAGACCTTCCGTCCTGCAGGTCTTGTCTATGGCAAGTGAGGATGCGAAAGACCAGAATCTGATGCTGCCCAAAATCTGCAAGAATCCTTGAGATCACCTTGAACTTACGCGAGAATTTCGCAAACACGCAACAGGAATTCACCGCATTGGTCTCTCATTGGTCTTGTGTTAGTCAATATCAGCAGTGAATTCTGAGCCGCTGGAGCACCGGTTGAACTATTTTGCCCATGCACTCCCTCATCTGGCCGACCCGTGGTTTGTCGCGGGGACGGCTGTCCCTGACTGGCTGGGAGCTGTGGCCAGGCGAACTCGCCCGCGACCCGAAAAGTTATTGCCAGAGATCATCACCAACACATTTCCGCACGCACCCGCCCGGCAGCAGGTTCAATCCATTCTGTCAGGGATTGAGCAGCACCATCACGATGACGACTGGTTCCACCGCACAGCCGCCTTTCAGGAAGTGCAGGCTCAGCTCACACTTGATTTTCGGCAGGCCTTTGGGGCACAGGATGGATTTCGCGGCGGGTTTCTCGCCCATCTGGCACTCGAACTTCTGCTCGATGCCAGCCTGATGGAGCGGTATCCTGGCAAAATCGATCAGTATTACGAATCCCTCAGGCTGGTGGATGCGGAGGTCGTGGAACTGGCAGTCAACCTGGCGTCCAGGCATCCGACGACCGTCTTTGACTGGTTCATTCCGGCATTTCTGGAAGAACGGTTTCTTCCCGATTATCTCGATGATACGCTGCTCTCGTGGCGACTTCGGCAAGTCTGGAAAAGGATCGGTCTCGATCACATGCCCGATCAACTGGAACAAGCCATTCCCGCAGCACGCAAGCTCGTCAGGCACCGAACTGATGAACTCTTGCCCAAACATTTGTACGCTTGGCCCATTCGCTAGGTGGCAGCGCAGATTGCTATTAATCTGAGTCATCCCCTCACCTGAACAACTCCCGGAGAGAAATTGCAATGAAGTACGGCATGAACATGCTCCTGTGGACTTCCGATGTAAACGAAGAGCACTTTCCTTTGCTCGAGCAACTGAAGACGATCGGCTACGACGGCGTCGAATTGCCGATTTTCGATATGGATGTCGCCCGCTTCGAAAAAGTGGGCAAAGAACTTTCCCGCCTCGAACTGGGGCGGACTGCCGTCACGATCTGTACCGACACCGAGAACCCGATTTCACCCGATGCGGCAATTCGTGCAGCGGCATTGGCTCGTTTGAAGAAGGCCATTGATTGCTGTGCCGCCGCCGGGGTTTCTCATTTGTGCGGGCCTATTCACTCAGCCATTGGTTCTTTCAGTGGCCAGGGCGCTACTCCTGACGAATGGAACTGGGCCAAGGAAACCCTCTCCAAAGCGGCTGATTACGCTCAGCAGAACAAAGTCACTTTGGTTTGCGAATACCTCAATCGTTTTGAGTGCTACTTCCTCACCTGTGCTGCCGATGATGCCCGCTTCTGTCGCGAAGTTAATCATCCAAATCTGAAGATGATGTATGACACCTTCCACGCCAACATTGAAGAAAAAGATCTGGCAGCCGCCATGAAGGGGTGCTGGGATCAGGTCGTTCACGTTCACATTTCTGAAAACGATCGCTCGACCCCGGGTGAAGGTCACGTCGATTTTGACACCACCTTCAATATGCTCAAGGAACTCAAGTACGACGGCTGGCTGATGGTCGAAGCTTTTGGCCTGGCACTTCCGGCGATTGCGGCCGCCACCAAAATCTGGCGCCGCATGTTCCCCGATGAAACCTATCTCGCGACCAATGCCCTCAAGTTCATGAAGCAAGGGATGGCGTAACATTCACTGTGATCTGCATGCGGTGATGCTACACAGAGTCCAATGATAAACTATGCTCC
The DNA here is from genome assembly GCF_000092105.1 of Planctopirus limnophila DSM 3776. Classification (NCBI taxonomy): domain Bacteria; kingdom Pseudomonadati; phylum Planctomycetota; class Planctomycetia; order Planctomycetales; family Planctomycetaceae; genus Planctopirus; species Planctopirus limnophila. Next base: position 487,402 of record NC_014148.1, read on the forward strand.
TTGGTATGGGGTGGCTGGGGTTGAGCGTCTTCGCGAACTCCCAGATCGTGCCGAAGATTGCTAGGGGTTCGAAGACTCAACCCCAGCCACCCGCCCCGGAGTTGTTTATTGAAATCCGTATCATCACAAATAAACCTCGGCACGATTTCGTATCGAGGTTTTGTTACTTAATAGTCTTCGGGAATCGGTTCGCCACCAGATGGTGTGGTTAATGCCTTTAATACAGCCGGGTCGATGTTTGTCGAAAGTTGTCTCACGGTTCCATCAGCGAACATGACGAGCCCGCCACCCGGGCAGTGCGATCTATTCGTCCCTGATGACATCACCAGCACTTGCTGTTGTTAGCATTCTCAGTATCTCGGGTGAAATTTGTGATGAGATGAATCGAACGCTGCCGTCACCTAAGAGGATATGCGACCCGTGGCTATGGGCTGAAGACATGATCGGATGAGTGGCCTGCTGGTTTGTATTTGAGCTTTTGACAACCAATTCCACCTGATTCACATCAAGGTCTTTAGGTTCTGCCCAGCGAATACCCGTGTCGATTGCCTCGACCACAAAAGCCGTATTGCTAAGTCCATCTTCGATATTCTGGATCAAAAGCATTTTGCCCTGTGGAAAAGCGGTCTCGTCTCCCACGAGGACCACGTAGTCTGTGAGGCCAAAGCCATCCTTGGGATCGGCCCGCCTATAACCAGCCGCAGGGCATTCATAGACAGGCCTTCGGCGTTTACTGAATGCCCAATTGGGTTCGGCATTCCAGGCGAATTGATCGCTGTATTTCGGATCGATTTGATGAGCATCCAGGTAAGGCTCTAAAGTCACTCGCCAGCTCACGGCCAGTTCTCCCTGCCCCGAACTGGCCATGGGGAAAACACGAAGTGCGTTATAGTGCCTGTGGATTGCGAGACCAATCAACTTCAAATGGTTTCGGCATTCTTGACGTACGGCAGCTTCGCGAGCGGGTGTCATCGCGGGGAGGAAAAGAGCTGCAAAGAGCAGTGAAAGAATGGATGTGGCAATCACCGCACCCACAGGACGTGCCCGTGGCCGTTGCGATTCTGTACGCCAGATCGTTGACATCGCCCCCAGAATTCCCATGACCAGACAAAAGAATGCCAGCGCATATGCGAAGAAGTGATTCTCCAGTGGATAAAACGAAAGGAATGGCAGAATGAACAAGGGGATCACGGAAACTGCCAGCCACCACCAGAGATCACGATAGCGTGCGGGTTCATTCTTCTGACTGCGAAACGGTGCCACCACAATCACGACTGCCAAGCCCAGCAGAATCAGGTGCATCAATATAGAGATAAGCATGTGATCCCTTTCACCGCAGGATGCGACTCGTCAGCTTCAATCAACAGTACACCTCTGCGACTGGCAAATCATCAGGGGGGCTGCGAGAATTGCGGGTATCTGTGGAGGCTCTCCATAGAATCCAACAGGGATCGCCAAAGCGTTTCCATTCACTCCGACATCAACATTCACTGGCAGATCAAAGATACTTCCTATGGCTGATGAACAGACCTGGCTTTCGACACTTTCACGTTTAAAAGAACCTCACCTCGGGCGAACTCTTGGCGAATTGAAGCTCGTTCGCGGAGTCTCGCTGGGGAGCGACAAAATTATTGTCTCGCTCGATGTCCCTTTCCCTGGCTTTGTCAAAGCCAACGCCCTCAAGGAACATGTTCGCAGTGCCACCCAGGAACTGGCCCAGGGCACCCCCGTTGAGTTCGATCTGGAATTGAACATCAAGGGGAAAAACTCGGGGGGATCGATTGGTCTGAGTGTGAAAAACGTGATTGCCGTCGGCAGTGGGAAAGGTGGTGTTGGTAAGAGCACCGTTGCTGCCACGTTGGCTTATGGCCTGCAGGAACTGGGTGCCAATGTCGGGTTGATGGATGCCGACGTGTATGGCCCGAGTGTGCCGCATCTGGTCGGAGTGAATGAGCAACCTGTCGCTCTGGAAAGAACATCGCCTGACGGCAAGAAGATGATGCGGATCCAGCCCGTGCTGGCTAGTGGGTTACCTACGATTTCCATGGGCTTTTTTGTCCAGGCCGATCAGGCGGTCATCTGGCGCGGGCCGATGCTGCATCAGGCGATTTCCCAGTTTTTGCAGCAGGTCGACTGGGGCCCGCTCGACTATCTGATTATCGACATGCCTCCAGGAACCGGCGACGTCTCATTAACGCTATCGCAACTTTTAGGCTTGGCGGGTGCGGTGGTTGTCTGCAGTCCTCAGCAGGTGGCACTTCTGGATGCCGTGAAGGCTGTGAGTATGTTCCGGCAGGTGAAGATCCCCGTCCTGGGGATGGTAGAGAACATGTCGGGTGAGATTTTTGGGCGCGGCGGTGCTCAGGCCAAAGCTGCTGAACTTGGCATTCCCTTTCTGGGTGAATTACCCATGGATGCCGGGATTCGAGTCGCTGGGGATGCCGGTGAAATCGCCCGCCTTGTCCGGGAAGAGAATCCTTCGCGGGATGCCCTGCTGACCATCTGCGAAAATGTGGCTGAGCAGGTTGCCAAAAGCCTCCTCAGTGCTCCATCGATGCCGACACTGGAAATCCTCTAGTTTCGAATGGATGTGTCAGAAAGGATTTTCTTCGACTCGATCCTCCACCTTCAGATTTATGAGAGTATGCCACCACGTTCTGCCGCCAAAGCTGTTGCCGAACGATCAACTTCTGAAAGTGGGAAGGGGGCACCATCATTCCTGATTCCTGAGTGGCTCTGGGCTCTGGGTGCAGCGATCCTGGCCTCGTGGCTGGCGTGGGCTTCGTTCTACGAAGGTTCCACGCTCATTGGTGGCGATCTTTACACGTATCTGCTTCCACAGAAGGCTTTTTTCCAGCAGGAACTGGCGGTTGGCCGCTGGCCACTCTGGAACAATCTCACAGGTCATGGCTACCCGGTGATTGCCGAGAGCCAGACGGCAGTCTTTTATCCGGCACGTCTCTTATCGCTGAGCCTTTTTGCGGCAGACCACGCCTATACCGCTGAACAACTCGCGCATTATGTGGCCGCCTTTTTTTGTATGTGGCTTTATTTAAGGCAAATAGGTCTTTCCATACCGGGCACGATTTTTGGTTGTGTGGTCTATGTCTACGGTTGGTTTCCCACGCGGATCATACTCGAATGGGCCATTATTGGCGGTCTCTATCTGCCGTTAGGCTTGTGGCTGATCGAACGATTTCTTCAGCGAAAAAGCTGGAAGTATGCGATCGCTTTGGCCGGTGTGCTGGGGCTGCATCTGCTGGCAGGGCATTACAACCTGGCCTTTATCGAAGTGCTGGTGTGGCTGGCCTACATTCCCGTTCGTCTGTGGCTGTTGCCCACGATGGAAGATTCGCCACAAACATCAGAAATCTCGGCAAGAGCACGTCTGCCGCTAGCACTTGCACTCGTGACAGCCATTGGATTCGGGTTTGGTTTGGGTGCTGTTCAACTCTTGCCGACCTGGGAATTGAAGGGACAATCCCAGCGCGCCGAGAAAGGGCAGGACTTTCAGCCGGGATATGGCCACATTCCCCCACAGTTTCTTGGCCAGTTATTTGCGCCCACCTGGTGGAATCCGGCAAATCACAATATTGACGAAGAACTTTCGCAGATGTGGTCACCCACCGGAGCCGGAACAAACCGCGTTGAAGCCCATTTATATGTGGGGCTGGCTGTCTGGATGGGGCTCGTAGGGGTAGGTTGGCTGGCCTATCGAAGTGCCGGGAACTTGATCGTCTTTCGCTGGATAGGCGTCTTTTTGCTCGGCAGCTTCGTGGCGATGATATTTGCGACGGGGTTGCCACTGTTCGTCACTGCGTCACTCCCGGGATTCTCGTATTTCACGGGGCCAGGTCGGTTCGGAATAGTGGCCACGTTCTGCCTGGCGGTCGCCGGGGGATTGGCGTGGGATCAGTTACTGAATCACATCAGTGCGAGATATCGCTGGATTTTGTGGTGTCTTGTGATTGGGTTCACCTGGTTCGATCTGCAGATTGTGAGCATGCAGGCCACTTATGGGGTGATTATCGAAAAGTCTCCGTACTCGATGATTGCGAAAAGCGAAGTTCGCCGCATCCTTCTCGCCGATCCCAGGCAACCCGTGCGGGTTTACGCTCCTGGAGCCAACCTGCCAAACCTGCTGGGCGTTTCGACAACACCGGTTTTTCTTGGGATTGGACCGGCGGCTTACTTTTCACCTGAAGCCAGATTCCCAACAGAAGCACCACTCTCTCAACAGATCGAGTTTCTCTCGAAACAAGGCGTCACGCACTGGTTGACGATGGATCCTTTAAGTTTGCCAGCTGCTGGAAGCAAAGATCCTTCGACAGGCGGATCGACAAACGAGGAGTCGTTACGACTGGTCTGGAGTGGCTTTGATGAATTCCTCAATCGGGCCTGGGGCCGCTTTGATGAACCGCTTTATCTTTACAGTTTGCCTGCGGCACCCGGTCGTTGTTATCTGGAAGGGATCGGTTCCCAACCTGCTCGAAAAGTGACTATGGTGGAGCATGGTCCCCAGAGGATTGAAGTTCAGGTCGAGGCCGGCTCCCGACAAACGCTGGTACTGACGGAACTCGCTGACCGTGACTGGAAGCTGACCATCAATGGCCAGCCCACATCCTGGGAAGCCGCTGGGCTTTCCCGAAAGGTTGAAGTGCCAGAAGGTGAGACGATTCTCGTCTGGAGTTACCAGCCGTGGTCACTCTGGTGGGGTTTGGGAATCAGCCTGTTCGTCGTACTGATACTCGCGACTATCGGCCATATCCGTTTCTGGCATCCTCAATGGACACACTGGTGGTTGCCGCAAGCACCGTAAAGCGGTCTGCCTGCTGTGCCAGAACTTCTGGTCGAACTTCTCCAGAGCTTGCAGGAGCGTTTTTCCAAACCAGACAACTTGAGAACTCAGCCTCTGTCAAACATCACAAAGCGTTCGTTTGTTTTCATACGGTTGGAGGTGATTCCACCGCTTGAGCGAGGCCTGAGCGATAACTTTCATAGCGAAATTCGAATTGATCGGGAAATTGAGAACGAACCCGCTTATTGAGCCCGCCGGAGCCTCGTTTCGGAAGAGAGGCTTCATCGAATACTGGTGGTGCCGATCCAATTCGACGTGCCAGTTCGCTGTAATAGTCAATCCGCCGAACAGGTTCTCGATCAACCCCCACCACAACTTCTGGCCCTCCTTCACAGAGTAATCGATAGGCTAAAGCAGCCGCATCGGCCTGATGGATGAGGTTGAGCCATGCCTCTCCTGAACCGGCAATCGGCTGCTGATGTTTCAGTGCCTCCACTTTCGCCAGCAAACGTCCGGGGCCGTAAATTCCCGCTAGTCGCAAAATGGTAGACTTTCCAGCGGGGCAATGGGTTCTCACAACCTCTTCGGCTGTCGCACAGATTTCGCCACCTTCAGTTGTCGGGGAAACAGGCGTTGTTTCATCGACCCAGCGTCCATCATCAAACCCCCAGACACTGGTACTCGAAATGGATACCACAGACTCAGCGGCAGGAGCCGTCGCGATCAGTGCATTTCGCAACCCATCGACGTAGACCTCACGCTTGCTGGCGGTGGAATTGCGGTCATAACCAACGGCCCAGAGGATCCGCTTGGCAGCAGGAAGTACTTCGAGTGATTGGGCAGTGGTGATTTCCGCGAGAACCGGTTCGATCGACTGGCTTTTCAGAAACGCCGCTTTTTCCTGGCTGCGTGTCACTGCAGCACAGCTAAGCCCGGCTGAGACAAACTGGCACGCAACCTGCAATCCCACATAGCCACAGCCAAAAATCAACACATCAACCCTGGGGGAATTCGTCATAACGAGCCTGGCATTCAATTTCGGTTTGTTCAGTGATAGCAAGCATGAACATTACGAATGGATTTATCTGCTGTCGTCAGAGGCGAGGGCGGGTTTCGGTTTCGCAGCGAAAATTCGTTCGAGATACTGCTTGGTCACATCTTCCGGGATCACACCATCTGTGGGTATGAACTCAAACGTCTGGTCATCGAGTGGTTCATCGAGAACGACCTGAGAGAACTCCATCGAGAAGATAGGACGCAAAGATTTCTCGGGGCCGGCAGTGCGCTTGAGATAGAGCAGGCGGAGTGGGAAAAGTGTCTCGGCTGAGTAGGTGATACGAACGACCTCAGGAAAGAAGGGTAGCGTCGATAGAGGTTTGGAAGGAAACCATTTCGCAGGAAATTCAGGTTTCCATTCCCCCTGGACATGGAAGACTTTGCCTTGTTCGGTTTCTTCGGGTTTGAGTGCTGTAAAGTTCATACAGCGCTGAATCGAGGCCATGATCCCAGGGAGACCACCCAGCCCCAGTTCGGAAAGCATTAATGTTTCGGCGGTGCCACCCGCCGCTCCCGCATTGAGAATCTGCCGCACATCCCGGCGGGTATAGCGTTTGATGTCATCAATGACCGTGCGATTCCAGAGTGTTTCGCCATCGCAGACTTCGAGTGTTTCCCCCGTGATTCCGGATTTGAGTTTGAGCTGGGTCGTCAGTCGCAGCTTCAGTCCCTCAGCTTCATACCGACCCGTGGAGATTATTGTCTGCTCCCCAAACTGGACGAGTGTTTTCACATTCGCCTGAATCGACTTCCGCCGGGCCAGCGAAACCTGGGCCTCTTGTACCAGTGCCAGCACTCGAACAGATGCCTCAGACGGTGCGAGTGCATTGGGAGCAAGTTCGCTGGGCGTGGTCGTCTCCAATGCCCCCTTGGAGCTGGATGCGGATTGATCGGCACTCTTTGCAGGCTGGAGAGGTTGAACAGAACCAGTCGCTCCACTCAACAGGGCGGGAGTTTGGCCTGCGCCGGGGACGGATCCAGGGAGGATTTGCGGCTCGGCTGCTTTTGTAAAAGCGGCCTGTTCGATGGCGTCCTTTTTTGACGTAACATTCTCTTGGCTATCAACTTGCGCGGCAAAGGCGATCTTCCGAAGCTGAGGTGTTACCGTCCAGATTCCTCCCATGACCACTAAGCCGGCGACGAACAGAGCCGCGTACCTGTGCATTGAGGCTCTTGTCTGTTTCTGCGTGTTTGTTGGGGTTGGTCGAGTTTGCTGATTATGCATTTCGTTCCCAAATTGACGGATTTTCCAAAGCTGCATGCCCTGGAGTTCCGAAAACAGGTGTGTCAAGTGCTTTTGCGCGTGGCCTTCAGAGGCATTCCCGAACAGCAGACATCCCTTCAGGGATGCCGGTCTGGGGATGGTATGCAATTGAGGCCACGAGGTGAACGGGAAGTTCATCCGGAGGTAAAAGCATGTGCGCGTCATATGTTCGGACACGAGGTCTGTCCTATTTGGCAGCCCGGCGTCCCCAGGCGGTGCGTTGGATAGCAAAGAGGGGTCGCGATGAAGTTTTACTTCCTGGCATTGGGGACGGTCGTCGTCGTGTGCGTCGGCTGCGCCATGGACGGACAGCAAGTGATGAACAAGGGCGAGTACCATGCTCCCCCTGCCGCTATGATGATGCGGCCGGGCCCCATGGTCGATGGCCCGGGACCTGGCGTGATGCCAGCACTTCCGACAGGTATGGGTGGCCCCATGATGGGCGGCCCGATGATGGGTGGTCCTGCTGGCGGGATGATTCCTCCCGGGATTCCCACCACGACTCAGGTTCGCTTCGTCGGGCCTGACGGCATGCACGTCGGCTGGCAGATTCCCGATGGATATGCTGAGAACCAGCTCGTGGCTCCTGCTCGATTCAACTTCCAGCAAGCTGCAACGTATCGCCTCAAGCTGACCAATATTCCTGGTCGTGCTGGTTTGAACCTGTACCCAACATTGCAGGTCTACCCCAGCCACCCGAATACAGTTGGCTACCTGTCTCACAACAGTGTACCACTGCAGATTACCGTTGAAGATCTCGATCAGGTCGAAAGCAACAACTTTGTCACCAAGGTGATCTACCTGCCCGATGCCAAGTATCAGGAACTGGCGATTGCCAACGTGGAAACGCTCGTTTCGACTCGGCTCGACCCAGGTGTGGATCCCGTCCAGGAAGCTGACAAGCGTGGTACGATCATGGCGATCCTTCGCTTAGGCAACATGGATCTCGAAATGCCCGGTGCCCCAGGTGCTCCTGGTGCAACAGTCGGCGGTCCAAACGGTGGTCTGAATCAGGTCGCTTACAACGTGGTTGATGGTGACAAAGGTCAGCATGTTCCTCCAATGCCTATGAGCATTATGCCCGGGTATGGCCCAGGTGTTCCCGATGCAATGATGGTCGCTGGCTATGGTTTGCCCGGACAGCCAGCAGGCAGCCCTTATGTGAGTGGTGTTGGAATGCCAATGTGGGGTCAACCCATCACAGGGACACCGATCGGACTCGCTGGCCCTCCCCACCTGCCTTATGGTGGTCCAGCCGGTCTCAAGAGCCACACCATTCGTAACCGTACCAAAATGGATATCCCAGAACCTGTGGATCACATGCTGATCGATGTTGAGCATGCCCCTGGTCTGAGCCTGCCAAAACCGGTTCGCTATGTCGAATACAAGGAAACTCATCCTGTGTACTCACCCGGCGAACTCAGCAACCCAGCCTGGAATGCCCCCGGCGCTGGAGCCGGTGGAGACGGTGCTTACTGCCCACCCGGTATGCAACGATAATTGAATGGAGATTCGCCTACCCCGGAGAACTTGCTTATGTCGGTTCTCCGGGGTTCAGGCGTTCCTGATGATGGTAATTCTGCTCTCGTTTTCTCCCGTCATGCTGTTCAATTCGATGGTTTCCTCTTCTCGAAAAGAGTTTCCTGCCATGCGATGCCTAGCCCCCCAGGCAAACTCGAAAGTTGTGGCTCTTGGATGGAAAACTATCCTTTGGATGCTCCTGTTGAGCTGTCTACCCATGGTGGCTTCCGCACAGCAGTATCCCTCGACTGACCGCCGCCACTTCCCACTCAATCACATGACTTCGCCAGGCACCGCTGCCGCGTGGGCGGTCGCCAATGGCAAAGCTCATCCGGCCTACTTCCAGCCTGTGCGGATTACGGTCCCCACAAAGGGCCGAGTTGACTTCTTCGACGGCTCGCCAGCTCGGCCCGTGTCGATGGCAGCGCCGGGGCAGGCGGCGCTCCTGGTTGGCCAGACATACCGGGTGCGTTTAACCGCCCTGCCCGAGTTCCCCAATCAGGAATTTTATCCCACGATTGAACTCATCGATCGCCTGCATCCCCCTGAAGGATTGGCTGATCGATTCCCTGTAGAAGTCCAGTTCAGCGAGGACGATTTCGAGTTTGCTGCCCAGGGCCGATTGGTGACGAAGGTGGTTTATCTGGAACAGCCCGATCGAATTCCACTCTCAGTTCTTGATGCAGATCTCCGTGTCACAGAAGTGCCTCCGCAACAGAACGCGCTGGCCGAAGCAGATCTTTTAGGACGACCAGTCGCCATTGTCAGGCTGGGTGGACGCACACCCGATAGCCACAATCCGCTGGATCCAACCTTCTTTGGATTCTGCCCGCCAGTGCAACCTTCTCCCGCAACGGCAACACCTGAAAACGGTCAACCGGCCAATCCCACTCCGATCCAAAATGAAACGCCACAGGCGCGTACTCGCCCAAGTGGCGTTCGAGCCTCGGCTTCAATTCAGCAAACGGGTGGTCGCTAATCCCAGAGCTGCTTTCGGTCTCATCCTCAGTTCGAGTTTTTACCCATTCTGGGTTCATGATTGAGAGTGTCCCTATGACTCGGAAACTCCTCACAAGTGCGACTCGCCCACTATCGTGCGGGCTCCCTGCGATGCTCATCGATCACCTGAAGAGCCATCGTCTGCTGCCACGTCGTCTGATTCTGGGTGGCCTGATGCTGGCAGCTGCCGGTTCGACAGGTTGTACCACTCAGCGGGCTGTCACAGCCATGCGGCAGATTTCTGAGCCTCCCGCCTATCTGATCATCGTGAATGACGAAATCACGGTTCGAGGACAATCGCCCGACGATTCCGGCAACATGGCAGGTCGGGTCAAGCTAGGTTCGAAATCAGCGAATGGCCGACAGGTTCAAACCGTCAGTCATACTCCGGCTATCGAAGCACTTCCCGTGGGGATGAAGATCGAAGTTTGTCCTCCCGATCGACGAGTTGTCGCCGGTTGTCCTGATCCCAAAATCTGCCCACCACCGTTTGCACCTGGCTTTACCATGGCCGAGTGCTACCTGATGGAATGCAAAAAACGTTATCCCGACGAATACATTTGTGATGGTGGAGATCGCGGTCTGCCGGTGCATTACGACTCTGTGGGTATTCAAGGTCTTGAAACTGAAGACACTGTGGCTGAATTCGTCGATCACACAGGCAAAGAGCGAGTCAAGCCCTCAAGCCGCGTATGTGTGTATGCACCTCGATTTGCCGCCGTTCGTTCTGTCAGCGTCCCTGCCGTCGGTGAAGCGGTGAGCGAGCTGGCGAATGTTGCCGGCTCGACAGGCGATCGCAGTATGCGAGCTCAGACCAAAATCGATCAATCGGCCCAGCAGACTCCGACCGGTGGCTTGAGAATGCGTTCGCGCTCCAGTGGTTTGGAATCAACCTCTGGCCAGGGAGATTTTGCTTCGATTACCCGGCTCGCCGCTCATGAAAAGCTGGTCAATCTTTTCCAGGACATTGGCTTTCTGCGAACAGGTTTGATGGAAGTGGATGACGTGGCTGCTATTCAGCAGGGGATGCAGGCTTCGATGGCCTGGAGCCGAGAGCAGTCGCCGATCATTGCTGCCAAACTCGATGTGCCGATTGAAGGCCGCAGTGATGTGCATGCTGCTGTGATCACCTTGATCGATGATGCCAAAAACAACGAACCCGGTGAACTTCGTGTGGTCAAGCTGGCCGACAAGCAGGATGCCGTCAGTGGTGATGTGATTGAATTCGTCATTCGCTTCGACAACCTTGGCCCTAATGCGGTCTCAGGAGTGCGGCTGATTGATAACCTCACGCCACGATTGTCATACATTCCTGACAGTGCTACCTGCACGTTGCCAGGCCAGCTGGTGGTCACACCCAATGGCGTAGGGAGTGAGATCCTGATCTGGGAACTCGAAAACTCTCTCGAAGCCCGTAAAGGTGGCGTCATCACCTTCAAGGCCCGCGTCCGGTAAAACCCTTGCCCGCGTCTTTGTGGGAGAGGTTGGCACGAAACGCCGGGTGAGGGTCTGACCGTTCGATGTGTATCAGTGATCAGGCTTCCGCAGGGGCGGCGATTGTTGGCCATTGGCCAGAAACGGGCGGGTGGCTGGGGTTGAGTCTTCGAACCCCCAGCGATCATCGGCACGATCTGGGGGTTCGCGAAGAGGCTCAACCCCAGCCACCCCATAGCAGGGATCGTAGTTAACTGTTGGAATCCGTATTAGATCATATGGCGATGAAGCCGGTTGTTAATAGAACGCCCAAATACGTTCTGACTCGCCCTCATCCCAGCCTTCTCCCGTCAGAACGGGAGAAGGAGAAAAAGACTTTGAAGTCGTCCGATGGCGTGTCACACCGCAACGAATTGCGATCAATCGAGACGACCTCTTCGCCAGCCCCTGCCTCTACTTCTCCAGAACCTGACCTGCCTCGATAAACTTGCGGAAGTCGAACGTCCCCTGGCCGGCGTCATAGGCAGCTTCCAGTTTGGAACGATCGACCACAAACGCGCCGCGGAACTCAGGCTCGTACAAGTCGTTCAGTGGTGCTCCAATCCGGACGGCATTGCCATTCGCCGTATCGTAAGTCGCCCGGAAGAACTTGCAGGTCAAAAACACCACAAACGTATTGCTTCGAGTCGTCCCATTCTGCGACATCTTCGCAATCAGACGTTCCCGGGTCATCGGATCGAGTGCGCCATTGCTATGGTCAGTATCTGAACCGACTTCGAAGAGTAGCCGTGTATTCTGATCCAATGGATCGACGCTGCGAATCCATGAAGGCAGTGCAGGATTCCCGGCTCCCACTGTCGGAGTGGCACTAAAGCTGCGGAATGGGCGACTTCCCGGCAAACCGGGTAATCCATACTGCTGGCCACTATCTCCATACCATGGATCAGCTTCCGAGTAATCTCTGTTGAACAGAAACTCATTCCACCAGTTGAGACCATCGATCGTACTGAGTGGAGGTGCAGAAACATTGGTGGTGAGATCGACATTCACCACGCGTTCGTCATCCAGCCATGCTGCCAGCACTTCGGGATGCCGGATCGTATTGGGATTCAGCTTGCCTGGTACTCGATTGATGGAGTTCATGGCGGTCTCATTGCTGAGATTTTTATTGACCCTTGAGGGGACTTCCAGAAGTTCGAGAACACGGTGCCAGCGGTTGTGGTTATTCCCCGCTGGAGGCGTGGTACTTACAGGAGACTGATACAACGGCGCCAGGAACTTGGCTCCCGCCGTTCGCGAATACTCGATGAAATCGATCGCTCCATCGTTGTTTGAATCGTATTGCTCTTCGAGGTTCTGCTGACCGGCGGCATAGCTCTTTCGTGTATCGACCAGTCGTAACGTCAAATGCTTCGGACCAAACAACGGGATCAAAAACAGCTCACCCATATTCGCCAGATCGCGGTCAAAATGCCTTTGCAGTGCTGTCCATGTCACCAGCGCACCAGGGTTGGCTGCTCCAATCGAGTTGACATAAGGATCGAGTGGCGCTGTTTCGGTACCATCAGGCGGAGTTGGTGGTGTGCCATCCGGATGTTGAGTCAGGCTGGCAGCAGTTGCGTCGAGTGGCTGGTTTCGCTCAAAGGACCGCAGCTTATTGAGTTCTGTATCAATATTCGGATAAGCCGTCGATGGTTGAAGATCGAACTCTCGCAATCCAGTCACTCGCAATCGATCGACTTCCACCCATTCGTTGTCAGTCGCTGCCGTCGCATCAGCGGGACGGGTTCGCCCCAGGTACTGTCGGCGGTACAAAATCACATCCAGTGGGTCGTTGGCATTGGTAATCATGCTGTCTTCGAGAAGCCGGATACCAGCGGTCACAGCTCCGTATTCGTTGGCATCTCCTGCCATGAGCCGGTGCGTGGTGCCGTTTGTTGATTCCCGCCTGACGACATCGAGATCAAGCACTCCGTTTCGAGGTGCAATCCAGGTTCGATTGATCGTGAAATCTGGTGTCCCGCTTGTCCATTCAAAATCGACCTTCATCACACTTTGCATATCGGTCGGCTGTGCAGAAGCGCCCACGTCAAAGCTCGTTCCGCCAATCGTATACCGGCCATTCGGAGCAATCGTCCCCAGTTGCATTGTGAGTGCTCTGGCTTTGGAAAGGTCGGGTAACGTCATAGCGATGCGAGGCTGGACGACAATCTGGTAGTCACCATTAGTAAAGTCAATGTTATCCGGACCGGTGTTTGCCAATTCGACATACATCAGATATTGATCAGTCGTATCATCCCACTGAGTGGCCTGATGATCGACAGGGACCATTGAGGCGTCTTCAACTTGATTGGCTTTAATGGCCAGCACTTCGTTAATCGCCAGACGCTGCCGCTCAATCCCATAAACCTGAGCATAGGTTGAACTGCCAGAAACTGTCGCAGAAGTGGGCAGGTTGGCATCGTCGACGTTCCAGCCATCAGAAAGGTCGATGTCGTAGACAAAGCGGGTAATCACTTCATCGCGATCCATGGCATCGACATAGTTGACGGCAAACTGCGCCATCTCCCGGAGTTGATCCGGCGAATAAAGTGCAGAGGCCGGCTGGGTGGCCGCATTGAGGTTGTCGGCTGCTCCACCAAACAAATAGAGCAGGACATAGACATCGCGAGCCAGTCGCTGTCGATCCAGCCGCGCTTGCCGCTCTTGAGTGCTTGTCGCGATATTCGCGCCGGCATTCACTTCATGCTGCACCAATGGGCGGACTGTCGGGCTGGCTGCTGTGCCATCAATCACACTGTTGAGTGGAATGCGGCGGTGGATGCGTGCTGTGTTGTTATCATTTTCGATGATCTCCAACCACTTCCGCACAGGGCCACGCAAGGGATCTGCTGCTGAATAGGGCGCCACAGCACCGAACTGGGGAGGAAACACAAATCGTCCACCACTGGCTGTGTATTCCCAGGCTCGACTGATGCTTCGTGGCCACGAGAACTGCTTACGATCCGAGCTCACTGTCGTCAGCTTCGTGCGAATATCATCGGCACGAGTGCTGTTGCCTGTATTGAGATTGAAAGGGGCCAGATCAGTCAGTCGGGTTGCAACATTATATTCCGTGGCTTTTGCCTGACGCATCTGCAGGACGGCACTATCAAAAGCATCGAACAGGCTGTCATTCAGATCGGGAGTGTCGCGATAGTAGGCGGTTTCGTAAGGATCATCACCCAACGTAAAGACACCGGCCAAGCGAGGTGCATTCGTGGTATTCCATTTCACGAAGGAATTCGTGTCCTGCCCGACCATCCGGCTGAAGCGGAACTGGTTGTTGAAGAAATCCAGATTTTTCACGTTCGTTGATAAGACATAAGATCCAACACCCATGAAATCGAGCGGCCACGCAAATGTCGAATTCAGTACGTTCGCAGCGACTGGATATGGCCACGAGGTTGGATAGCCTGTGCCACCATTGGCAGAATCATTGTTATCATCACTGTTCGTCAGTCCTGCCCTAGGGAGTACAGTTCCAGTACCGGTCGCAACGCTTTGCAGCAGCGATTGCTCTCCATGGCGACCTGGATAAAGTGTCTCTATAACTGAAGGGGCACTGAACTTTACCCTGCCTAAGAGGATCATCGCCAATTCCATATTCGAAGCTTCCTTCCAGGTATTGACGATCGATGTAATGGGTGGATTTGTCGTCGGCCCAGGGTAACTCGCAGGCTGTGCACCGAACATCTGAGAGTAAGGTGACCAATCGACACCACCTGCCACATCAGCAGTTCCCGGGCGGGAGTTGAAGACCCAGGACGGGTTCACTTCGGCAGGCCCTAAGCCTTGATTGGATCGCGAAAAGAATTCGAGCGAAGCCGCTGCACCGAGAACTCCTGCAGGTACTGCTCCCGTGGCACCATTGGGATTCGTCCCCAGTGCAGGCACTCCCAATGCCTGATTCAAAGCGAGATTTCCATGGGCATTCAGGTTGATCAGACTGTCCAGATCATAGATCGTGGCGGAAAAGAGGGGCACGAATGGGTTGCCATTAGCATCTTCCTGGACAGGATAATCGAGGTCGAGCCAGATCCCTTCTGGAATACCGTCGAGGTCATTATCAATGTCATATTCATAAGTGGCAGCATCGGTGAGGAACGTACCGGAAGAAGTCGCGATTCGTTCCCAGATGCCCTGACGACCGGTCTTAAATACTGGGACAGATGTCGTGTAGCTTTCATCCATCGGCTGCATGGGGAACCCCTGCGTCATCGGCGGATTCAGTGATGGACTCGCCGCCTCAGCATTTGTCAGGAAGCGACTGACGGCAGAAGAACCCTGCACCTGGACTCGATGATCAGGGTGCGGCCTCAAGGAGCGGCTACCCCATCCGTTATAGTCATACCAGCGCTGACCAGCAGGATCTGTCGCCAATAATGGATCGTTCGTACCAGGCCTTCGCATGTACTGAGGTCTGTGATAAGAAGGCACGATGACCGGGACAGACAATGCTGGATTGGTCGGGTGTGGTATATATCCCCGATAAGCCAGGAATGCGGTATTGATATCAGGGGCTGTGTAATCTCCACCACGGCGGGGAAGGAGCAGTGGATCGGCACTTCGCCAGTTATTGGCAGCCGGTGAGACGTTCAGTGACAGCGGGTTGTATTCGGTTTGCCCGGCAGTGATGGTCGAAACGGTCGCTCCGGTGGAAACATTGATGCGGTCTCCAGTTCCTGCGAGGAGGTTAAAATTACTGACACGGACAGGAGCCGCCACATCGGCAATCAGATAGTTATCAATGGCCAGAGTGCCGGCATTCCACGACATACGCATCGATCCGCCATCAAACGGATGCCGGTCGGGATACTGGTAAACGACACGACCTGTCCCGGCTGAATCAACGCGTTGCACATTCCCCATGGCGTTGGTCACCATCGAATGAGTGCTCGACCATAACGCACTGCTGCGATACTCGGGCCGGGTGCCAACGACGATCTGTTCCAAAGCGAAGTCGAATAGAACTTCGCCAGTCAGTCCCAGTTCCTGGGGAGCTTTAGCCGCTTCCGAAAAATATTCGGCATTACTTTGCTCCTGCCGGGCGAAGGTGAAAAAGATCACCCCCAGGATCGAGAGCAATCCCAGCAGCACAAGAACGATCAGCAATGTCGATCCGCGGCGAGGATGTGCGATGGTTGCTGGCTTTCGATCTTTGCCAAGCTGAACAACCTGCTGAGCCGATTTTGCATGAATCATGTTTTTCATAATGTTCTCTCCTGCCAGAATTGGCAGCGGCATCAATCAAGATGCCCATCGACGGTGCTCGAACACTTCGTTCACGAGTTGCTTCGGCCCGCAATCTCGAATGGTATCGATCAATATTTCTGCTAGATATTGTTGATCAAGCCAACCCCAGTTGCGTGCACTCGATATTTGTTAACGAGATTCGAATAGCACTGCAGGTCGCGGATATCTGAATTTTTTTATGGTTAAGGAGTCAGGTCACATTGCATGGTGACTGTTCGTAGTTGCTGGGATGTCGGGTCTAAAAATCGAACCGTGATCTGTATTAAGCGAATTGGGCGACGGTTATCGACAGGAGTCCATTCGACCAATCCATCATTGATCGGAGTTCCATAGACGATGGGTAGTGTCAGTGGAATAGCGGCTCCAGCGGCATTGTTCGTCCCGGCACTGGCTCCTGAGCGAACGAAGAAGACAGGATCGCCGGGAATGCTGGAGACACCCCCGGACAGTGCAGGCAATACAGCGCCTGCCGTCGTTCCCGGAGTAAATCGCGGCAATTCGAAGGCGGACGCTGTCGCAGCCGCAATGTAGCGTCTGGGAAGCAGGGGAGGATTTTCAGCCGGATCTGACGTGATGGTCGCCAGTCGAACATCCTTTGCCCAGGTATCAAAAACATTGTTTCCACTTGGTCCATCAGGCCCAAAATCAATATTCAGGCGACGATCCGGATTTCCGGTGACTGCAGGATTGGTGCTATAGAGCACACTTCCTGGACCGCCGATATCAACAAAGGCTCCTAAACCTCCATTGGCAAAGTCATCCCAGACTTTCACGTCGAATGAAACCACATTCGCCAATAATAGATCTTCACCGCGCCGACTGCCATTCGCGGAATTGTGCTGGAGTGGATCCACAACTCCCGTGGCGGCATCAACCGTCAGGCCCGCCGTGGCCTGATTCATGGGGCTCGGCGTTGCTGTAAATGGATATTGAAAAGCGACATTCGAGGTTTCTTCCATCGTGTAGCGACCAAAAAACACACCGGATAGAAACTCACGCGGTTTACCGGCATCAGCCGTTCCATCGGCGAATTCGAAACCAAAGCGGCTGGTTGGAAGTTGCAGATCAGCCAGAGTATTAAATCTGACCCCATTGATAAACGGCGGTGGCATGGTCTGGTTGAAGGTTCGAGAACTGATTGGGCGTGCCGAAAAATCAAAGTCCTTCCAGAATGTCGAAGTAGCAGATGGTGTATATCTGGTGGTGGCTCCTGATGTGGAATCGAACAGCGTGTTCGTGGTATTGCCGTCTTCATGAGGCTCAATTTCGGCAGTTGAATCGGCGGGCTGACGAACCAGCATGACACGTCGATAAAGAGCCCCTGGCCGACCGGTGGTGCCGCGCCGCATAAACAGCGAAATCTCGGCTGTCGAACTGAGTGACGAGAGGTTACCCAGGTCGCCATCATCATAATCGGGTTGATTCAGACTGTTGCCCACCTGCAGCGCACGCCCGGAGTAGCTGTCCGTGTCGGCTAAAGAGTTAATCGTCGCAGTGATCTTGCCCGTGAACTCCAGCACATCATCAGTATCATCGAACGGGTTGTTTTCCGAGATATAGAAGTAGCCGAGCATATCGCTCTCTTCTGTATTCACGGTATCTGTATATCCCGTGGGCCGGGCAGCCCAGGGCCAGACATAGCGATAGGTGCGGTTATTGAGGTCTTTGGTGATGATCGTCTGGATCGATCGCGCCCGCTGATCGTTCTCCATGATGCCGCGCTGGGTTGAGACTGTCCCTGCAGCGATCTGAAAAACCTGCGCAAAGAGCGTCATCATCAACAGGACAAGTGCGACCGAAACCAGCATTTCGACCAGTGTAAAACCGGCGGAATGCCCCTTTCGATGGCCTTGTAGTCTTGGTTGTTGAGTTAAAGAGTTCATTTATTGCACATCTCGAATAGAGACTGGATTGAGCGGAAAGACATCCACCACATTGGGCATGATGACTGCCGATCCATCATTCGCATTTTCAAACACGCGGCCCTCAATACGTATGCGGGCATAGCTGGTCCCTGAGCCTGTCGAAAGACCAGTGGGGTAAAAAGAAGCGGCTGGAAACTCAGCAGGCTTGGCTGCCGCCAGACTGGTGAAACTTTCTTCTAATTGGGAGATGCGATACCAGCGCATGCGGCCGGCATCGAGGATATAGCCACCCTTCTTCCACTTGGGAGGATCGTTCTCATCGTATTTGACAACGATGACCGAAGATGCTGCGCCGGAGGTATCGACATACGAGGCGAAGAACGCTCCCTGAATCCGTTCGTCATTGATGCCAAACTGGCGGCGGAAGAAGACCACCGCATCCGAATTGCGTGTTCCATCGGCCTTAACGCGCGTTGTCGTCAGCCAGGTGTATCGCAACTCCTGTGTTTCGATACGAATCTTGACTGGTGAAAAGCCCAGTGCACCGACGAACGACAGGCTCGTCGATGTCGGCGCGGGTGTCCCGCTGATTGGACGAACTTCGACGCGACGCATATCCGCATCGAACATCACCATCCGGCTGGAAGTAACGGCCGGATTGACGATCTGACTCAAGCCTGTCTGGTCAGCAAAGGTGATCGTAAAGGTGCCGTCTCCGTTATCAACGGGAGCAGCAAAATCGACCGATTCCACCTGCAGGAGCCAGCTGTCGGGCAATGTTGCGATCTGGCTTGCCTGCAATAACGTCGTGGCACCGCCCGTAAAACGCGGCACGACAGTGAGCGCGTTGGTTCCATCATTTCCGAAAAAGCGACCAGCATTGGGTGCCAGGACATCCGCCATGCGGAACGAACCCAGGGGATCCACCACATAACCATTGGTAATGGAAACTGGCTGCCAGATCGTCCCATCAGCCGCTGTAATGGGCCCGGTACTGGCCCAGACAGGTTCCGTATTTCCCAGGACACCACTGGTGCTGCAACCAAAGACCAGGCGTGGAAACTGTGAACGAGTGATGGGGTTACTGGGCAATATAAATGTGGGGCGCGCGGGATTGTCGGTGATGGATGTCGCCGTCAGTCCCGGTTGCCAGAGTGCAGCGCCGGTGTTGACCTGACTAAGTGCATTCCGCATTCCGCGAACATTGTAACTCAGAATGGCCGAGTTGGTCATATTGGTCGCAGCGACCGACTTCAGCACGCTGATCGGGAAGAGGGAGGCCAGACCGACAATACCAATCCCCATAATCATCAGCGAGATGAGAACTTCACTCAGCGTCACACCTGCACGAGCATTTGAGCCGTGAGTTTTGTTTGGCCGATAGTTAGTTCTGGTAGACCGAGGGAGCGGAAGTAATGTTTTCATTTACCGGCTCCTTCACCAGTTTCGGCATACAGCAAGCGATCACTCCCTGCTCCGTATCCCAATTCATGCACAGAAACTGCTCCCGTGCGAGTTGCCACACTGACAAAGTACTTATCGCCTCGGTTTTCGCTGTCTTCCAGTTCGGCAGCAGAGCCGCTTTCCCAAGCCAGTCGATCCAGATCGGCATCTTTTTGTGTTCCAACGTAGAGATGTAGTAAACCCGCTGTGGCGGCCTGACCAATGACGGTGCCACTGGGCGAGAACATGATGTCAATCTGGTTGCTATAGCGAGGGGGATTGACTGAGCCATCTCGCCAGGCGGTCGGTAGAATATTTCCCCTGGCAGAAGCTGTCGCGAGATTGTCGATATTCCGGGAGCATCGATCGAGATGCACGACCACACCTGCGGGCAGAAAGACGGGCTTCTGACCCACAAACGGTACCGGATCGAGTTGCAGGTCATAGGTTGTGACACCATCCCGGCCTGCAGCGAAGGCCTCAAGTGTTCCTGAAGGTGTTTCTGCTGGTAAACGGAAGGGAGTTGTGAGCCGTAAACGAATCTGGCCGGCACTGGTATCCAAGGTTGCTCGATACCACGTCCCCTGGCTTCCTTTAGGAATCCGAATGCGAATGTCATTAGGAAATCGCTGGCGAGAAATGAGATTGGACCAGTTCGTTCCTGCCGCTTCAGCCACCACTCGAACATCGGTCGAAGTCAGGTTCGATTCATCCCGTCGCAATTCAATCGTTCCATCCGACCATAGCTCACCAGGTTGGATATACACCATACTTGTAATCGTGCGGTCATTATTCGGACTCTTGATGAAACGGACACCCACGGGTGCTTTAGCATAAATGGCTCGGTCACGCGCACCATTGAGGAACGACTGTATCTGCCTGGCACCTGCGCGGACTTTGTCACCATCGAGGCTCAGTCGCACCATCGTCGCAGTGATGACCAGGAGCGTGACCAGAATCGAGATCACAACCAGCAGTTCGATCAGCGTAAAGCCGCGTCGCTCAGAGATTCTCTGAACCGGCTGGCGACCGATCGGCAATATTACGTATTTAGCAAACATGAGAGTCAATCTCCCGTCCTTGAATCAGCGACGGTTGTTGAAGTTCGAAATATCATCCAGTAAATCATCGCGAGATGCCGGCAAGCCAAGTCGCCCTGTGGTGGTATGCGGCTCCTGCAACCCCAGCACTTTTCCCGGCCCTGCGGAAACGATGAGAGGGGTAAAGAACGTATCGAGCTGGTGATAGTTATTACGAAAAGCCGCATCGCTTTGACCCAGCCCGAGCAGCATCGATTGAATCCGGCCGTAGCCATCATCAGGATCGACACCCAAGGGATCGAGATTGGTGCCGGTGGATGCTGGCAGTTCAGGAATCAGTACAAGGCCATACTGTCGATCAATTGTGCCACTCGGATAAGTGAGTGGTGGGTTTGAATTGCTTGCTGTTGCCAGAGTCGCTGTGGTGCCACTCGTCGTATTGCGGACCAGAGCCGTCGGCCAGCGATAGAACCGCAATGGTTCGCCCCAGGCATCAATAAACTCCAGGTGACCATCGCCGTCGGTATCCCGGACTTCGTTACTCGAAAAATTATCGGGACTGACGGGTGGTAATCCAAAAACCTGGGCTTGGGTGAGGGCGTAATAAAGTAGTGCCGATGATTCGGTTTCGACCTTATGATTGGCACTGATATAGGCTGTTGATGTCAACAGGGGATGACTCGATGGCAACTCGCTGAATGACTGAGGAAACGTCTGTTTCAGCAGCATCTTCCGGGCAAGGACTTTCATCGCCGGGATATAGTTATTGGTGTTCGCATTACTGATCCCCAGATCAGCCCGCACCTGCCGGAAGTATCTCTGGTTGTTTGTCCCCTGCTCCAGGGCTTTATCAACAGCGCGGTTAAACGATTCCAACCGCTGCTGAAGAAGGCCATCGATTTTAAGAATTGTCGCCTGTGTCGCTCGCTCACGCGCTGTAAGAATCGTATTCCCAAAAACAGCCGCAAATATCGAAATCATCAGCAGGATCAGGCCGATCACAACCAGCAATTCAATGACGGTAAAACCTGCCCGGCGATGTTGCGAACCGCGAGTACGAGGCGGGAAGCTGGAATTCGACGAAATTCTGTTCGCGCAACGGGCAATGGCGCCAGTTGGTGAACTACGAAAATCGAATTGGTGAAACGGATGGATCATCTGAGCATCCCGCGATCGCCCCGTGGCTATGACTAGAAGCAAGCTATATATAAATCAAGAACATGACAGATAGAGGTTCGGCTCAGCGCCTAGCGACCACCCAGTGTTCCCGAATAAAAGTTGGTAATGTTATCGAATTCCGCCTCGCGGTCTGCCACACTCACAGCCCCGGTAATTCCCGGTGCCCAGACAGCAGAAGGAATATCGGTGGCAGCGTAACCTGGCAATGGTGTAGCGACTTCAGGTTGGAACGGCCCACCCGGCCCGAAAGTCTGGTCATACCCGGGAGAGATGATCTGGAAAGATTTAGCATTCCAGGCTGACTTATTGGCTTTATCCTGTGCATAGGGGAGGATAGGGTAGTTAGCTGAGTTTCCCTGGGGGCCGTAAGTTAAAATGCCATACTTACCATTCGTGGTGGCTGCGTAAAAATAAGGAGTACCCTGCCCTGAGATGGGATCGACAATTTCTGGCAGATTGTCGCCATCAAGATCGGTATAGCGACTTGCAGGATGTTCGTAGTAAGGAGTGGTGCGCGGGCCAGTTCCACGTCGGAAGGGGGCAGCCGGGTCTTTGGAAAAACCAATGGCCCGCCATAACGTGGTGGAACCTTCAACTGTCTTTTCGTGTAAACCACCCAGGAAGAAGGCCAGGCATTCCGCATTCGAGAGCACAATCGCACTCCCACCAGCCGTCCCATCGCCATCGATATCCGGAGCACCAGCGGTATAGGCAAAGTCAAACTGTGGCCAGAACTGACGGATAATGGCTTTGGACTCGCGAATCTCTTGAGCCGTGTACAAATTCGGTGCCACCCCACCATCCGCCGGAGTGGCCCAGAGTGTCGCTGTTTGTGGAATGACAATGCGGCTGGGGGGATGGATTCCATACTCTTTCTCAAAGGCGACACAGGCCGATTCGATTGCACTGATTTCTGTACGCACCTGAGCAATGGTTGCTCTGCGGCGGGCGCCGTTAATGGCAGGCAAGAGGAGAGCGATCAGTATCGAGATCACCACAATGACAGCCAGCAATTCAATCAGCGTGAAGCCCGCACGAGGCCCGGAGGAGCCACCGTCTGACTGTGTACTGGAATCGCATCCGCGCCCGGCAAAACGAAGGCTGTAGGGGTTGGTTTTCAGGAACATGATGAACTCCAGTCGCAGCGATGATAGCCGGTGGTCGATGGATGAATTTCTTGGGTTACAAACAATTCGTTCAAGGCGAAGATCGCAAAGGGCTGTTCAGACACTGGAAACACCTCGCCCCTGAAATCAGAGATTTCTCTGATGAATCGAGGCTGGCGACATGCTTCCGTGTCAGTTTCCACCCAGTGCAGTTTCAACCGGGATCAGGACAGGTCGTTCAGCAACTGAATCAGAGGCATGAAGAGGGCAATCACAATGAAGCCCACAATCAAGCCCAGCACCACGACCATGAGTGGTTCGAGCATGTTGATCAGACCTTCGACCAGCACGCCCACTTCTTCGTCGTAGACATCGGCGACTTTATAGAGCATGTTGTCGAGTGCTCCCGTTTCTTCACCGACGTCGACCATATTGACGACGATCTCGTCGTAAATTTTTGTTTCTCGGAGAGGAACAGCCATCGATTCCCCTTCGCGAATAGCCGCATTGACGTGCTCGAAAGCCTTCACGAACACGGCGTTTCCAGCGGTATCACGGGTAATCGACAATGCTTCCAGAATCGGTACACCTGAGGCCACGAGTGTTCCCAGCGTGCGGCACGTTCTCGCGATAATCGACTTTTTCAAGATCAGCCCCAGCATGGGAATGCGGAGTGAAATCCAGTCGACAACAAAGGCCCCGGTTTTGTTCTTTTTGATAATCTTGATCAGCAGCCAGATCGAAATCGGAATGACGGGCCCCAGGTACCAGTAGTTCACGACCGCACTACTGGTGCCGATCAAGACTTCCGTCATCATGGGCAGTTTCGTACCGAAGTCGTCGAAGATCTTTTTGAACTTCGGGATAATCCAGTACATAATGAAGCCCACGATCAACGTGGCCACAGTGATCACCGCTGCCGGGTAGATCATGGCGCCTTGAACTTTACGCTTCAGGCTTTGCTGCCGTTCTTTGAATTCTGCGAGTCGCTGGAGAATCACTTCCAACGCACCGCCTGCTTCACCGGCCCTCACCATGTTCACGTAGAGATTATCAAAAGCTTTGGGCTGCTTACCCATGGCTTCCGATAGAGTGCTACCGGATTCAATATCTTCGATGACGCCCATCAAGGAGTTCTTAAGGGCACCAGGCTTGGCCTGCACTTCCAGAATTCGCAGACTTCGAAGAATGGGTAGACCAGCATCCTGAAGTGTCGACAATTGCCGTGTAAAGGTGCAAAGCTGCTTGGCACCTACCCCACCAATCGTGAACGTTCCCTTCTTGCGGGCGTTGGGTTTCTTCTTCCCATCCTTGGCTGGGCTTGTGTCTTTTTTCTTCTTGGTGCGACCTTTTTCAGAGATCTTGGTGACATAGAAGCCACGCTCGCGGATCTTCGATTGAGCCTCCTGTTCGGTGGCGGCTTCAATCGTATCCTTGACTTCCATGCCCTTGTTGTCCATCGCTTCGTACATGAAGGTGGGCATTATCAGTTCCTTATCTGAAAAAGATGCAGAAGTAGTAGACTCTCAAGACTCAAGCAAACATGTTTCAATCGATCGATTGATCGTGAAGTGTCCAGAACGTCATCAAATCCCGTCGAGGGAATCATGAAAAACCAGCGAAGAGCCCATGATCTTTAGCCTTCGCCATCTTCCGTAATTGTTTCCCTCACAATTTCATCAATCGTGGTCACACCGTCAAAAATCAGCTTCAATCCGGCCTCTCGCAAAGTGGTCATCCCCTGCGAGCGGGCAAAATTACGGATGTCGTCCACAGAAGCACTCGCGGCAATCAGATCGCGAATATCGTCTGTGACATCCAGCAGTTCGTAAATTCCGCAACGGCCTTTATAGCCAGAGTTGTTACAACGCTGGCAACCTTTGCCGTAGTAGAAATTATATTTACGAGCCTGCTGAATCGGCAGTTGCAACTCCATCAGCAATTCATCACTGGGATCAAACTTCGTGCGGCATTCTGTACAGATTCGTCGCACCAGCCGCTGAGCCAGTACTGCTTCAACACAAGCCGTAATCAGGAAGGGTGGGACACCCATATCCCGCAATCGAGTAATCGCCGATGGGGCATCGTTGGTATGCAGCGTACTGAAGACCAGGTGCCCCGTAAGTGCGGATTGAACTGAAACTTCAGCCGTTTCGTAGTCGCGAATCTCACCCACCAGAATCGTGTCAGGATCGTGACGCAAAATCGCTCGCAGCACCGTCGCGAAAGTCACCCCGATATCATGGTTCACAGGCACCTGCAGCAGGCCCTCGATTTCGTATTCAATCGGGTCTTCTGTCGTAATGATCTTGGTTTCAACGTCATTGAGTTCATTTAAAGCCGAATACAGCGTGGTCGTCTTGCCAGAACCTGTCGGTCCCGTCACCAGCACAATGCCGTTCGGCCGCTTGATCATGCTGCGAAAGCGTGTCAGCGTATTGGCGTCCATCCCGATTTTATTCAGATCGAGCTGCACGACCGTTCGGTCCAGCACTCGCATAACGACCGCTTCGCCAAACAGTGTGGGCAGAATACTGACTCGCAAGTCCACACTGTTCCCACCCACGTTCAGCTCAATTCGACCGTCCTGGGGGAGCCGACGTTCAGCAATATCCAGATCACTCATAATCTTGATACGACTGACAATGGCATTCGCCAGGTGACGAGGGGGTGGCACCATTTCATAGAGCATCCCGTCCGCTTTCACACGCACCTTGAACTCGTCTTCAAACGGTTCAAAGTGAATGTCGCTGGCCTGATCCTTAATGGCCAGCAGCAGAATCATGTTCAGCAGCTTACGAATCGGTGCGGCATCAGCCAGCTCGGCTTCATCGAGATTATATTCACGGCTATTCTGGCCGCCGGTCCCTCCATAAGATTCCTCCATCGAGGTAATCAGATCTTCAATACTATCCTGCTTGTCG
This sequence comes from Planctopirus limnophila DSM 3776, assembly GCF_000092105.1. NCBI lineage: Bacteria > Pseudomonadati > Planctomycetota > Planctomycetia > Planctomycetales > Planctomycetaceae > Planctopirus > Planctopirus limnophila. Next base: position 513,326 of record NC_014148.1, read on the forward strand.
GCGTAGTAACGGGCAATAGCCGCTTCGACATCCTTCAAGTTCGAAATCGCACCGCGGACTTCGGCTCCCAGAAAATTCCTCAAATCATCCAGGGCCGCCACATTCTGCGGGTCAGCCATGGCGACTGTCAGCACATTATCCTTCAGAGAAATGGGCATGATCTTGTAAAGTTCAGCCATCGTCTGGGGCACCATTTCAATGGCGCGGGGTGGGATTGTTGTTTCTCCCAGATTGACGACTGGCATCCCCCATTGTTCCGCCAGAGCTTCTGTGACCTGTGCTTCGGTCACCAGACCCATGCGGATCGCTACCTGGCCGATGATCTCCCCCGGACTGCGCTTCTGCTCCTCCAGCACATCCCAGAGTTGATCCTCTGAAATGTACCCCAGGTCGACCAGAATCTGTCCGAGTTTACGCTGTGCCATACGTCCAACTTTATCTAACAACGGGCTAACAATTCTGTTTGCCGTCGATACGAATACTCAAACTGAAACCAGTACTCAGCACCCACTCAAACATCGCTTCAATCCGATGTGCAGAAGGTGGGGCGTTCCTTTAAGGCGAGATCGATCTACTGCCACGAAGATTATTCCTCGTCCTCTTCGTCTTCAGGTTCATCATCCAGCAATCCCTTCTTGGCCCGGGCAATACGGGCTTTCAATTCGCCAGGCTGATTGGATCGAACCACCACGTCATCTTCTTCGCAGATCTGGTTTTTCCACAGATTGAAGAGCGCATCGTCCAGAAGCTGCATCCCGAACTTGCGGCCTGTCTGAATGGCCGAGTTAATTCGGTAAGTCTTTGCTTCACGAATCAGGTTCGCGATCGCAGGCGTCACCACGAGAAGTTCATAAGCTGCCACCACACCCTTGGGTTTTCGCGGCAACAGCGCTTGTGAAAGAATCCCGATAATCGAAGTCGAGAGCTGGGTTCGAATCTGCTCCTGCTGGTTGGTCGGAAACACGTCGATAATTCGATCCACAGTTCCCTGAGCACCGGTAGTGTGCAAAGTTCCAAAAACCACGTGGCCTGTTTCGGCTGCGGTAATCGCAGACGAAATCGTCGCCAGGTCACGCATTTCCCCCACGAGAATAATGTCCGGATCCATACGCAGCGCACGTCGGAGTGCTTCTGGAAAATCAGGTACATCCACACCGACTTCCCGCTGATTGATCGTCGCCTTTTTATGCTGATGGTAATACTCGATCGGATCTTCCAGTGTGATGATGTGCGCATCATCATTGTCATTCAGGTAGTTGATCATACTGGCCAGAGAGGTGGTTTTGCCCGAACCGGTCGGCCCGGTCACCAGAAACAAACCTCGCGGCCTGCGGATCAGATCTCGAATGATCGGGGGCAATCCGAGTTGTTCGAACGAAAGAAACTCATTCGGAATACGCCGCAGCACCATCCCGATGTGGCCGCGCTGCTTGAACACAGCCACACGAAATCGAGCCTTATCACCAAACGCAAATCCGAAGTCAGTTCCACCAACCTCCTGGAGCTCCTGCTGGTTACGCTCAGGCGTGATACTTTTCATGAGAGCGACTGTGTCTTCAGGCTCCAATGATTTGGTATCCAGCCGGACCATGTGACCACTGACACGTACCACGGGAGGCTGCCCAGTCGTGATGTGCAGGTCGCTGACACGCTCGCGAACCACTGTTTCCAACAGTTTGTCGATTTGCAGAAAAGCCATGGCACCCAAGTTTCTGTCGATAGTTCACAGATCAAGAAATCGCACACGGAGAAAATTACAGAGAACAGAGATCAAATGCTGTTCAATTGTCTGATCAACCACACAAATTGGCAAAAACTCACTTATCCTTCTGCGAGCATTCGTCTTGCCAAAAACAGTGTCGAAGTTGAATAAGAACTATGAGATCTCTCTGCCAGATTTCCGTGAATCCGTATCAGTTTTCGGTGAAGATCGAGTCAGAAGGAAAACAAGACGAAAGGAATGACGAAATGGTGTGTGAAAAGCGAAATGAAATGAATGACTGAGAGTGACCTGAGAACCAGATCAAAATTCGTTTGCGAAAAATCGGTCAAACACTGTGAGTATGAAAGAAAACTGATCGATGGCCCGCTGAAGACATTATTCATCGCTTCCCGACGATCTCAAGCCATCGCATCAAAAGCTCCTCATTTTGCTTTCAAGTTCACGGCTAAGCAGCAACACGTCATCCGCCATCTGTTGCACTTCCTGATTTCCCGGCAAGCAAATTTGTTGAGCTCTCAATCTCTCACCTTGCCCAGGAAGATGTTGCAGAACGAAGGGCTCTGCCGAAACCTGTGCTCACTTCTGCAACATTCAAGGTGATGCATAGAGCTGAAGTCAGCAGGCAAATCTTCAGCCGTCTCCCCTTCACCATTGGCAATCAAGATTTCCTCTTGATTGCCAGGCCGCTTGGAGTGCTGTCGTACTACCCGTAAGCTGAGGCCGAGCTCAATAGATTGTATTGCACGCAGTGCGAAAGAAGTTCGGCGCTGCTTTCGGCGCCGAAAACCTAACTTCCGCCTAGTGTCCGCTCCCCTTGTCAAGCTTGTAAGCCTCAAGCAGCGTTGACTTTCCGATCAAGGCCTTGTCGACGGCATCTTCGACCAGCGTCTTCATGCCGAACAGTCGCGCCTGTCTCCGCAGTGACTGGGAAGGTTCCCCTTTAAATGTCATTTCACGCAATGTGGAGTTCATCATCATCAGCTCGAACACAGCGGCTCGACCTCGATAACCTGATTGCTGGCAGTGATTACAACCCTTGCCTCGCATAAAGTTCGCTCCTGCAACCTGTTCTGGTGTCAGGGCAAAGTGTGCAATTTCGCTGGGGTCGGGTGCATAAGGTTCTTTGCACTTCGGACAGACGGTACGCACCAGTCGCTGCGCCATAATGGCCACAATCGACGATGCCACCAGAAATGGCTCGACCCCCATGTCAATCAGACGTGTAATAGAACTGGGTGCGTCGTTCGTGTGAAGAGTACTGAAAACCAGGTGTCCAGTTAAAGAAGCCTGAATTGCCATCTGAGCGGTCTCGGCATCTCGAATTTCCCCCACCAGAATGATGTTCGGAGCTTGCCGCAACATCGCACGAATAATGCGTGCAAAGTTCAATCCAATGTCGGCCTTCACTTCGACCTGATTGATTCCGGGCAGGTAATACTCGACAGGGTCTTCAGCCGTGATGATCTTTTTGTCCGGCCGGTTCATTTCGCCCAGGGCACTGTACAAAGTGGTGGTCTTCCCGGAACCGGTGGGCCCTGTCACCAGGAAGATTCCGTTCGGACGTCGAATCGTGTTGTTGAACCTGCGGTAATTCTCGTCCGACAACCCCAGGCTGCGGATCCCCACTTTAATATTGTTGCGATCGAGGATTCGCATCACGATGGCCTGGCCAAAACCAGTGGGGAGAATGCTGACTCGCAGGTCAAAGTCCTGGCCGTTGATGCGGGTCTTGATGCGTCCGTCCTGGGGCCGCCGCTTCTCGGCAATATCCATATTTCCCATAATCTTGAAACGGGAAATCAGTGCCGAATGCAGCCGCTTGGGGGGGCTGTCTCGTTCGACCAGCACTCCGTCAATTCGGTAGCGAACACGCACCTTGTCTTCAAAAGGCTCAATATGAATGTCGGAGGCACGCATGTTCACGGCTTCACTGACAATCAGATTTGCCAGGCGGACAATCGGGGCATTCTCCTCCGCAGTCGTGGCAGCCGATGAAGGAATATCCGTCGCCGTAAAATCAATGGCTGTTTCGGTGAACTCCAGCAGAATCGAATCGACAGATTCCGTTTCACTCTGGCCATAATGCCGATTGATGGCATTTTGAATCGATTCTTTCGAGGCCACTGCCAGATCGATATCACGGTTCAGCAGAAATCGGAGTTTATCAAGCACCTCATAGTTCATCGGGTCGCTGATCGCGATCTTCAGCCGGTCGTCGTCCATCGCCAGCGGGATCACGATGTTTTCGCGAGCAACCGATTCGGGAAGCAGCCCGATCACACCACTGGAGATCTCCATCCCGTCCAGACTGACATACTGGTAGCCGAAAGCGGCGGCCTGCCTCTGGCCCAACTCGCTCGCTCCCACGTACCCCAGTTTAATGAGGGCGTCAGAAATCGAGATCCCCATACTGCGGCCGAGGTCCTCTGCTTCACCAAGCTGATCCTTACTGATGAGACCATCCTTGATCAGTTTGCGAAGGTAATCATCCGCCATCGGTGGCTCCTGAGTTTTCTGAAGTCAATCGAGTTCAAAGATGCACAGAATATGCGTTCAATTCAGATAAATCGGCGGCTGTAAAATCGTCAGTTCATGACTGTCCCAACCACTCAGATGGCCGGCGGCAGCCCAGTGAAATGCTTGATCAGAAGGCAATATTGAAGCAGGCGACTACGGAGCCATTGGGCAACGATGTTGATCGAGCTGTGTTGATCGATCTGTATTGCCCAAATAGTCCCGATCATCACCTGTGATTTGGCATGATATGAAATTTGAAAGGACAAGCTGAGAAACGCCACACAACAGGTTTCTCTCTTTTGCGAATTGTGGGGTTGCTCAACAAGAGAAGTCAAGGACGCAAGTGCCCATCGATTCGATGGTTACACGCATTTCTCCGCATCCCCGCCCAATTGGCTTATCTCAACTGATTTTGGGTTCAGCTGACAAAGGGACTTCCGGCCCTGGAGCCTGAGCAGTTCTCAGCCTTTCAACTCGACCGTCGAGTGCTATTCCGGAGCACCTTGCATATCCGAGGTCAGCGCGCGGTAACTCCCCTGGTTCGGAACAGACGCTTCGGATGGCGCACCCTGGGTTGATTCACTGTCGGCTGATTTCATCTCAGAGGAACCTGAAGATGACCTTAGCACCCGATTCATTGACCAGGTCATTGTCAGAATCACAATCGTCCACGCCGGAATCAGCATCGCCCACGCGGCCCATGTCATGGTCACACCACCTCAACGGAAAACCAGATCAGCGAAAATTCAATCAGTCATTCAGCATCGTAGCTCTCACCAGTGACATTTGACACAGATTTCAGAATTTCACACCGCGTGAAGTGCCATGCCTGTGTTCTGTTCTCTCGAAATTCATCCCGAGGCAACGGCGATCACTTTCCTCAATGCGATCCTTCGAGACCGGAAAACATAGGCACGAAAACCCATCATGGTCTGGTCTGCATAACAGTCGAAGTCCAAAGAAGTCGCACACTGATCAGAATCATCGATCCACGACGCTTCAGCCCGACCTGAGATTCAGACCCGTTTTCGGGGCTTACAGCTAAGCGACAATTCCCTCCTCGATCAAAAATTCAGGAAAATGAGTCGCCGAAGGGTACTTTTCGTCATCTGCAGAAATTCTCATGCGTATTCCTTTCTGGTGGTTGCTTGAGAAGCTTTTGTCATCCAACATTTTTGGCAGGAGTGTCCATCGATGCCTTACAATTCTGTTCTGTCACAACCGGGGTTGTTGAAAGACTTCCACATCAGAGCAGGGCATGCTGTGAATCCAGCCAAACCACCACTCCATACACCGGTGATCCTCCCGAAGGGACAGAAGTTGTCCTCTCTTCCAGAGGCCGATGCCGATGTTGACGCCACACAAACACTGAATTCCGTCGATCTGGATCGTCTCCTGACGATTCAAAAGTGGGCTCGTTTACTCGATGCTCGTTTCACTATTCCCGGCACCAGCATTCGCTATGGCTGGGATTCCATCATTGGCCTGGTTCCGTGGGCAGGGGATTTACTGACCGGGCTGGTCGGAGCATGGCTGGTATATCTGGCCTATCGAGTGGGTCTCCCTCGATGGCTGTTGCTGCAGATGTCGGCCAACATTGTTCTCGATTTCGCAGCCGGGAGCATTCCCGTTGTGGGAGATCTCTTCGATCTTGCCTTCAAAGCCCACATCCGCAATGCCATTCTGGTCGAGAATTACGTCAAAACCCAGCAAGCCGAACTGTAAGCCGTGGCTCTCATGGATCGAGTGGGCTATCAACGCGCGATCGGCAGGCGGGATGATCGTTTGGCAACCAGACTCAGGGCGATTCTTTTGAGGTCTGTCTGATCAACAGTCATCGCGAGATCGAGATTCTTCCCGGTCAATGTTTGGTACACGTCGTGCAGAGATTTGGGAATTGATAGTCTCCATGCGCGGTGAGGTATTGTTGTGCGAGCGCCTTTGTCTTCATCCGGGTCATGGATTTCACGCAGATTTAGGGCCTGATGGTCACAAAAAGCGAAATCCCAGGCATTTCGCTCCCTGAAAATGAGGTTGCTGATGGTTCCAGCGAACGTCTCTGTTGAAAATCGTGTATCGGTTGAAAATCAGGCATCGAAACCATCAGAAACGGCTCCTCATCATGCGGGCATGGGGGCGATTCTTACACAACAAGGTGTGGCCTTCCGTGTTTGGGCACCACACGCCGAGGCCGTCTCTGTGGTGGGAGACTTCAACGACTGGCAGGAGACTCGACATCCACTTTCCCAGGAGTACCGCGAGCAATTGGAAGATCATGAGCAGGCAGGAACTGCTCCAGAATCTGTCGCAAGTGGTTTCTGGTACGGCGAAGTCACAGGGCTCAGTGTCGGTGCAGAGTATTTGTACGCCTTAAAACTTGGCGAGAAGTGGATGACGCGCATTGACCCCTACGCGAAAGAGGTCACGAATTCCGTGGGTCACGCCGTCGTGACAGATCCTCATTTTGACTGGCAGAACGATGCCTTCGAACTGCCACCCAGGAACGAACTTATCATTTATGAGATGCATATTGGCACCTTCGCCAAAGATGCCGGCGATGGCCAGCCTGGAACACTTTCTTCAGCAATTCGCCAGCTCGATCATCTCAGACGCACGGGTGTAAACTGTGTCGAAATCATGCCTCTGGCAGAATTCGCTGGCGATTTCTCCTGGGGTTACAATCCTGCTCACATTTTCGCTGTCGAGTCGAGTTATGGCGGGCCGAAAGCCTTTAAGGAGTTCGTTCGCGAAGCTCATCAAAGAGGCATCGGGGTCATTCTTGATGTTGTCTACAATCACTTCGGTCCATCTGATCTGAGTCTATGGCAATTCGATGGCTGGAATGAAAATCAACTCGGCGGTATCTACTTCTATAACGACTGGCGAGCTGAAACTCCCTGGGGCAGCACCCGCCCGGATTACGGCCGACCCGAGGTTCGACAATACCTGTGTGATAATGCACTCCACTGGCTTGAAGACTTTCATTGCGATGGCCTCCGCTTTGATATGACGTTATATATTCGCAGTGTGCGTGGCGATGGCGACCCCGGCGGTGATCTCCCTGATGGGTGGTCTCTAACGCAGTGGATCAATCGCGAAATCCATGCGCGCCATCCCCAGGCCCTGACAATCGCGGAAGATCTTCACAATAAAGATGATCTGACAGCACCCGTCGAACGAGGCGGAGCTGCCTTCTCCGCGCAGTGGGATGCCAGGTTTGTTCATCCAGTACGAGAAGTCCTGATTGAACCCGATGATGATGACCGTTCACTCGATTCCATTAAGGGGGCCATCTTCGCCACTTTCAACGGCGACCCATTTGAACGTGTCATCTATACCGAATCTCACGATGAGGTAGCAAACGGCAAAGCCCGCATCCCTTCAGAAGTCATGCCGCTCGAAACTCGCAACTGGTTTGCCCAGAAGCGCGCCACTTTAGGCCTCGCCCTGGTCATGACAACCCCCGGAATTCCAATGGTCTTTCAAGGACAGGAATTTCTGGAAGACGGCTGGTTCCGCGACGACGTGCCACTCGACTGGGATAAAGCTATTGAACTCAAAGGAATTCTCCGGCTATTCCGGGATCTTTGCCACTTGAGACTCAATAACAAAGGCGTCTCTCGCGGATTGACAGGTTCAGGACTTGCACTGCTATATGAAGACCACACCGCTAAAACATTAGTATTCCACCGCTGGCATACACCAGCCCCACACGACGATATAGTAGTGATCCTCAATTTTTACCGCGAACCCCGGCAGGTCGAGTTCAATTTCCCTAATGCAGCGACCTGGCAACTGGAATTGAATTCAGACGCCAGGATTTACAGTCCAGAATTCGCCAATACGCCCTGTATCGATCAGCTGAATCTGCAGGATGAAGCCACCAATCCAGCTCACCATGTTTCGCTCGAAGTCGGCCCTTACTCGGCCTTGATCTTTTCGCGTCAAACGTAGCTGGCCTTAGACGATCAGTGGCTGAAGCGATTGGATCTCATGCCATAAAACGGGCGACTCTACCATGAGTCGCCCGTCTTATTGTAATGCATACTGAAAAAAGAATGCGAGAACGGTTACCAATGGCGAAGACGCCAGCCCAGTACAAATCCGATACCCAGGCAGACCATTGCCGCAGTGCCAGGTTTTTCACGGGCGTAGACTTTCAGGTATTCTCCCAGATCATGAAATGGCTGAAGCTCACAACTCGGCTGCAAGGCATGAGAAAGCATCTCACTTTCTGGTAGTGAATTGTCTCTCTCTTGGCCAACTGGAATCGTCGCCTGATAACCTTCACTGGTAATCATGATTGACTTTCTATGATAACTTGTTCTCGTGAAACTCTATGAATCAAGCGGATTTCCGCCAGAGAATGAAACGTAGTAAGTGATCCAGAAAACGAATGATTAGGGGCCTGTTGAGTCGTTGCTCTCATCCTGGTGTAATAGATGTCTCATCCATTGGAGATTAGCTCGGAACTCCTCCTGATTACTGGCGAGTGGTTCAATGGCACGCTGTAATCTCATCACAGCCCACGCCAATGTTGTGACTGCGATGATCACACCCATGGCGGCTGTGCAAGCTAGAGACGCTTCTTGGGATAAGCCGACAGTCGTTTTCAGCCAGGCAGCTATCGCCATCAGTGCGATGGGTAAACTTCCCAGGAGTAGTGCACTACCTAGTGAAAACAGTCCCAGTGCCAGTTGCGATCTCTTCCAGAACTCAACAATGTCCATCTGGAAAAGTTGTAGTTGAAGATCGGCCAGTTTGAGACACTCGTGAACGATGGTGATGAGTGTCGGTGGCTGCTCATTGTTTCTGAAATTGCCGCGGCTGGCAGGTACCGGCTCGCGTTCATTCATCGCGATCTTTTCTGAATCCATCCCCAGGTTGCTCCCATAGTCGCAGCGATCAAGAGGCTCATGGCCGCATTCTGCGCAATCCAGCGATTCGCCACATCCCAGGCATCAACAGGTCTCTGTAAGCGACCGTTGTCGATCGTCCTTACGAGAAGCTTATTCTCAGTGAATCCCTCGGTAACCCGTAATGCCTGAGTCGGATTCTCTCGTACTCTCATTTCCGATAGCACCCCATGATGTTGTGAAGAATTAGAATGGCTGCAGACAGGCCCTCGGTCAAAGCGATCTGCGATCATCACCCATGGTAGAGGTGAAGGTTGTTTTCCGGTATTGGCGTATTTCGCGAATGGATATCATGAGTGCCGGGAGCATTGAACGTATCTGATGATGGATGCTCAGTCGCTGTTTGAACAGAGTTAATCAAACGATCAATTTGAGAAACACCATAGTTGATTGCACTGCGTAGGAGAAATTGGCTCGCAATCGTCACTCCCGTCTGCCACAAAGTTGGTACAGCAGGTGACTGGCTGATCGGCTCATTGAACTGCTGTCGCTGAAGTTGCTTGACGATTTCCCGTCGCGTTGCCTCATCGATTTCTACCTGCACAGCAGGCGTTTTCCTCGGGATCAATAGATAACCGGCTGCCGCTGCAATTCCCACACTCAGGAGAGGGTGCTGGCTGACCTGATACTTCCAGTCCAGCCAGCGGTGGGCCTGAGCGCTCCACTCGCTGGAATGCTGATCAAGTTGTCGCCTCAACCGCCGCATCTTGAATCGAATTCTCTCTCGATCATCCATCATATGTCTTTCGGCGGTGAGGCTTTTTATTGAAGTATATAAGTAGCGTTTATAATAGCTACAAGATCGGGAACTTGTTATCAGGCTCGGTCAGAACGTAGCAGCAGCGTGACGACGACTCCTGCCAGTAGTCCCACACCAAAGGCTGTCGTAATCGACTCGAGTGGACGCGATGCAACCATCTTGTGTGCTTCCTGCATCCCCGATTCAATCCCGCTCTCAATCGATCCCAATCCCTTGCCAGCGGCATGGGCAGCTGTCTGGGCATATTCACGAACTGTTTGTCCTGCATTGCCCAGGAAGTTCTGTCCGTTTTTCACCGCCCCTTGAACAAACTGCTCCAGTTGACGACGTGATTCTCCAGTCTTGCTTTCGAGCAGACCGATCAATTGCTCAGTATTCCCCTGGGCCTGCTGAAGTTCATCATCACTGATTTGGCCCCAGCGTTCCCGAATCTGACCTTTAAGGTGTGTCCACTGTCCTTGGATTTCTTCACGTGTAATCATGCTGATCGATTCCTAAACAAAAGTTCACTGTGTTGAGCGAGCGTCCCGTACTAGTGATCTGATCCGATCAGAACACTAGTCATCTTATTTATAGAGTGTCGATTTATATCGAGGGGCGTCGTACTCCGCCCATAATCAGGCTCAATAAGAACAATATGATAAATACCACGAATAACAGTTTCGCAATCCAGGCTGCTGTACCAGCAATCCCGCCAAATCCCAAGACGCCGGCAATGATTGCCACAATCAAAAATGTCAGTGCCCAGCTCAGCATGATGCTCTCCAATCTTCTGAATGCGTCATTTCGAAAAGTGTGAGACCTCGCCTGGCTTTCACAAAGCATTGGCAGCCTGATGTTCACACGCTTAAGAAATGACTTTAGGAAATGGTTCGATTCGCAGTCGTAACTCAAAAAATTGTGTTGACTGATGAGCCCTGCAAAGCACGGGTCGTGCCAAACGCTCGAAAGTCACCAATCGACTCGCGAATTCCTGTTTTTGACCCCGATCGATGGCGGGTCACCGCCCAACTGGTTGCCAATCGACCAGTTGGCAGTCGAAATCTTCTCATTTCCTTGGCCGCGGAGGTGCGGTCTTTATCAAGAAGATGAATCCCATGCGGCGAGCTGACTTAAAGGGTTATCTCCATTTCTCAGCCTCACGTGTGACAGTGCACTAAAAACATCTCTCAAAAAAGCTCCGGGGAAATGGGTGGCTTTCGACAGTTGCGGCCATACGGCATGCATCCCGGCCTCTACGAATACCAGGATTTGACAGCGCTGTAAGTGCCATGCTTGCGGCTCCGAGCAAGCATGCGTGACAGATTCTCAACGCGCCATTGATTGCGGAATGCGTATCACAGCGCCATGAACGGCAGGCTCACAGGCACAAAACTTTTGAATCCGGGGTACGAAATTTGCCTGATGATTTTCATCAACCAGCCTGATCCCTCCAAAAAGCGGCTCAACAAGACCAGACCATTTTTTTCTGATCCCAACGGGATACGAAAGCTGGCCAAGAGTTACATCGCGCCCAGTTCCAACAGGTGTTCCAAGTATGCGATCCATGCCGCCTGGGGAATCGCATGATGACCTTTTCATGCGCGATCACAAGCTGTGATTTGCACACCTTCGATCTTCAATTTTCCATCAGGAGTCACATTTTGATCCTTCAGACCACCGCCAGTCATTTGTTCAAAACACCAGTGAAGCGATCACAACCACGAAAAGAGTCGCTGGATCGGCAGTGGAATGATCCCTCCGTCGAGGAAATTTTTCTCGCCTGCCAGCAGATTCAGTCGGAGTGGCCCCCCGCAGAAAAGCGCAGGCGTCGATGTGCGGCTTTCCTGTGGAGTGACGAATTGCCCATTGAATTCCATTAAATCTGAAGGTGAATACGTGTACTTCAGTCACCATTAACCGATTGAGCAGCAAGATTTTCGCTGTTAATCCAACGTGTAGATCCCGTTGATGGAGTGGTTTCAATCGACCATTGAAAGCCCTCCGCAAAATTTCTGTGGAAACTTTGCTGGTGAAGCAGGGCTCCAGGTATTTATCATTCGTGATATGAACACGATTGATTGGAAACCGATTGTCCCGCTGATTGAATCTCATCAACGCATTCTGGTATCGAGCCATGTTCGACCAGACGCGGATGCCATTGGATCGGCTTTAGGCTTAGCCTGTCTGCTCAAACATCTCGGCAAGACAGTCCGCATTGTGAATCCCTCGGCACCGCCGGCCAATCTGTTCTGGATTGACCCCGAGCAGATGGTCGAAACGTTTGGCGGCTCTGTGAATGGTGCCAGTCTGGCTGAGACCGATTTGCACATCATTGTCGATACCAGCGCCTGGCAACAATTGGGCGAACTCGGCAAATGGATGCGCACGACCACCATTCCGAGGATCGTCATCGATCATCACGTCAGCAGTGATGATCTCGGAGCCATGGAATTCAAAGACACTCGATCGGAAGCGACAGGTTCTTTGATTTTCCGTCTTTGCGAATTCATGAATGTTCCTCTTACCCAAGTCGCAGCGACGGCCCTTTATGCGGCCATTGCCACTGATACGGGCTGGTTCCGCTTTCCTGCCACCAATGCGCAAACGATGCAGATCGCGGGTGCACTCATGGAGCGTGGGGCCGACCCCACAGATATCTACCGTCATCTCTACGAGCAATCGACCCTTGCCAGGCTCCACCTTTGTGGCCGAGTTTTAGGGCGTGCTCAACTCGATGCCGATGGCCTGCTGGCATCGACAGTTGTGAAATGGAGCGACTTTGTCGAACTCGGAGCAGTGCCTGCAGACACCGAAGATCTCGTGAACGAATGTCTGCGCATTGCTGGCACCAGAGCGGCCTACATCGGCGTTGAACAGATGAATAGCCAGATCAAATTCAGCTTTCGCAGTCGTGGTGGACTGAACGTAGCTTCCATTGCCGAAAAGTTCGGGGGTGGTGGTCATAAACAGGCTGCCGGTGCAACTCTTCCCGGCCCCCTCGATGTGGCACACGCGCGAGTTCACGCAGCCATGCTCGAAGGCTTGAAAGCCCTTCCCGATCCTGCCAGCAGTTCAATTCCTGCCAGTTAAGACAAACTCGGTTAAGACAAATCGAATCATATTTTCAAATCGGTGTATTTCGATGGGTTGACCGCGGCGGTATACTCAGGTTTCCAAGCAGGTTGTCAAAATGCCGACAGGAAGTTCGTCGTGTCAGCATTTGACATCCATTCCCTCCCACCCGAATTCCCACCGAGCGGTGTTTCCTTTATGACGACCAAACCCAGCGTGGCGTCTGAGTCTGAGGGATCACATCTCTCACCTCCTGCTCCAGCAGAGGCGATCGTTTCGCAGACATCAACCGATTTAGCGCCCTCGCGACGCGACGCTGTCGCAGCCATGCTCGCCTGTGGATCGTTTCTGGCTGCTGTCGCCATCCCGGTCTCTGCCGCAGTCGGCCTGACTCTCGATCCTCTCCTCAGAAAGTCCGGTAGCACTGCGGATTCATCTCCAGGAGGCAACCCGGCAGCAGAACTCGCCAGTGGATTTTTGCCAATCATCAGGTTTGACGAACTTCCTGAAGATGGAACTCCTGTCAAAAGTGTCGTGCGGATTGATGTCCGCGATGCCTGGCAGGTTTTTCCTGATCAGCCAGTCGGAACCATCTACCTGAGAAGATTTCCAGATCGAACCGTCGTGGTCTTCAGCGATATCTGTCCGCATCTGGGTTGCAAAGTCGATTACGAAGCCGATCAAAGCCGGTTTTTCTGCCCCTGTCACTCCAGTGCCTTTGCGCTCGATGGCCAGGCCATGAATAAAGTCTCGCCCCGGCCGCTGGATCAATTGGAAGCACGCATTGATCCCTCCGGAATGGTCTGGGTCAAGTATCAGGAATTTCGAACCGGGATCCCGGAAAAAGTCGTTGTTTGACAGCCCACAACAGACCTCGAACTCGACTCCATCTCATCAACCTTGAAGTGTCAGTTCGGCGTACAGCAGGTTCTCGCTGGCATTGAGGAATGCGGCAATATGCATCGAGTGAGTCATTGGTTAGAAGCACGCACCGGATTGATCACCTGGTTTCGAGAGCTGGCAAACGCTCCCGTAGCGGGTGGCCCGCGCTGGCGTTACGCCTGGGGTTCTGTGCTGGTTGTGCTCTTTATCACTCAACTCGTCACTGGCCTCGCCATGGCGGGCACATATTCGCCAGGCCGCCTGTCTTCGTGGGAGAGCACATACTACATCCAGCATCAATTGCATTGGGGCTGGCTTGTCCGCGGAATTCACCATTATGCCGCCCAGGCCATGGTCGTCGCTCTGGCTTTACAGGTGCTGCAGATTGTCTGGGATCGCTGGTATCTGGCTCCGCGTGAATTGAGCTTCTGGGCCACGATTGCAGGCGGGCTCTGTATTTTGGGATTGTCGCATACTGGCTATCAGCTCCCTGGTGACCAGCGGGCTCATGCCGCCACCAGCATTTTTCTGAACATCATGTCTTCAGCCCCCGTGGCCGGTCCTTATTTGCAGGAACTGGTGCAGGGGAGCAGTCGTTACGGAAATCTCACCTTATCGCGGCTCTATGTTCTGCATGTAGGCTTACTTCCACTCGCTTACCTGGGGGTATTGTGCCTGCAAACCCTTTTGTGGCGAGCCGAAGCCAGACGAAACCGGCAGGACGATGTCCCGCTCAACGCGACTCGATTCTGGCCCGGGCAAGCACTTCGTAATGGAATCTTTTCGTTGCTGGCTGTCGTGGCTGTTGTCGGTTTGACTTTGATACAACCGGCTGAACTGGGAGCCCCCATGAACCCTGCCGAGGCGTTTTCTGCTGCCCGGCCGGAATGGTACTTTCTCTTTCTGTTCCGCTTCCTGAAGTTCGAATTCGTTCAACAACTGGGCGGCCTGGTGTTCGGTGCCATTTACCTGCCCACACTCATTGGCCTGGTCATCCTGATCATGCCCTGGACGGGACGTTCCCGTTGGGGTCACAAGGCGAATGTCGCCTTCCTGCTGCTCCTTTTAGCAGGTGTGGGTTATCTCACTGTCACCACTTTGCGAGAAGATGCTCTCAATGTCGATCATCAACTCGCGCTGCACCACAGCGAGCAACTCGCCCAACGAACAGTTGATCTTGCTTCGCAGACCGGTATTCCAGCCAGTGGTGCGGTCGCTTTGCTGGCTAACGATCCACTCACGCAAGGGCCACGGCTATTTCAGAAGAACTGTGCCGCTTGTCATCACCACGAAGCTGTCGCGGCAAGCCATGCAGCTCATCCTCCCCAATTTTCGGCGGCGGATTTGAGTCATTTCGGCTCACGCGAATGGATGAAAGCCATCCTGATCGATTACGCCACTGTTCTGGCTCCGCTCAAAAATCACTCCGATGCCACCGTCGCAGCCCGGTTTCTCGAAGGCGATATGGCCAGCTGGTCCAGTGACAACCGCGATCTGTTGTTGGCTCCAGAAAATGCCACCAGCCTGGCGGCACTGCTCGAATTCATGGCGCAGCAGTCCGGCCGGAAAGATCGGGGGACCATTGATGAGAAACTGGCGCTGCAAGGTCGTGAAGTCTTTGCCACGGGCAAGCTCGCCAGTGGAAGTCTGTCATCCGCCTGCATCGATTGCCATGCCATGCATGTTCGCGGGGAAGACAAGCCTCTTGCCGAAAACTCCGGGACAGGAGCACCCACACTCACAGGCTATGGCGGAAGCCAATGGCTCACGCAATTCCTGAAAGCACCTGGTAGCGACGATTACTTTGGTGCGAAAAACGCCATGCCCGCATTCGACAAGTTACCGCCACGAGAACTCGAAATGCTCGTGCAATGGATGACGGGCGATTACTGGCTACCGGCAAGATAAGCAGCTCTCGCGTTCACCTAATGATGCGTGCTCAGCTTAAAGATCGGCAGCAGCATCCCCAGGGCAATTGTGCCAATTACCAGGCCCATTACAGCGACCATAATGGGCTCGATGAGGCTGGTGGCCGATTTAATCGAGACGGCCACCTCGCGATCATAATGATCACTCAACTTGCCCAGCACAGTTCCCAATTGCCCCGTCTGCTCTCCCGCAGCAATCATCTGCACGACCGATTTGGGAAAGACAGGGTTCGTCGCCATGATCTGCGCGATCGACTGACCAGAGGTCACATGCAAGGCCACATCTTCCATCGCATCCTGAAAGATGCGGTTTCCAGCCACTTTGGCAGCAAGTTCGAGTGCAGGCAGTACAGGCACACCGGCCGAGACTGTTGCCGAAAGTGTTCTTGCAATCCGAGCGAGAATGGTTTTACGAACCAGTGGCCCCAGAATAGGCAATTGCAGCATCAGGCGGTCGCGAAGACGTTGACCCCATTCCTTTGAGAGCAAATAAGCATTCGCCGCCACCAGGGCCACGACACCAAGGATCCACGCCCACCAGTAACCTGTCAGCGAATTCGAAACTGTCAGCAGAATGCGTGTCGCTGCTGGCAATTCAATCCCCCGGCCAGCGAACATCGGAGCAATTTTTGGGAAGACATACGTCAGCAGAAAAATACAGGCTCCGACACACATCAGCAGCATGGCGGCAGGGTACATCATCGCCCCCTGTACTCTTTGCCTCGTTTCGGATTCTTGCTGAAGCTGTTCCGCCAGCCGACTGAGAATTGGCCCCAGATGACCTGTCGCTTCACCGGCTTTGACAAGATTGACGTACCGTGCATCAAAGCTTCGCGGGAACTCACTTAAAGCCGTCGAAAAGTCGTCTCCTGATTTCACACGTTCTTCGATGGTCGTCAGCATCTGTTTTAGTGCGGGCGAAACCGCTTGTGAGGCCAGTCCTTCCAGAGCCACAGAAAGTGCCACGCCGGCATCGACGACAACGGCCAGTTGGCTCGTCATCGAAACAATATCTGCCTGCCTGGGTTTACGTGTCAACCAGGGCTTCAATTGAAGAGAGACTGCCGATTCCACCAGTTGGACAGGATACAATCCATCCGTTTTGAGCTGACGAACTGCCATCGCCAGCGTTTCAGCTTCCACGCTGCCCGAATGGGTCGTGCCCTGAATATCACGTGCTGTGTAGGTAAACGTGCTCATTACGGGCACCAGGTCCATTGCAGGCCATCAGAGGAAATCAGTCTCAAACACATCTCATCACCAACGCAGATTTCAGATGAACTTGGCCGATAATCTCACTTTGCAGTCTCGCTTTGACCAGTCATTAACTTCTTCCCGACATTAACTTCCTGCCATTAGCTTCTCAGCGGTAACCAGCCTTCATCACTCGCCTGAAAGACTTCTTCAATCGTCGTTAAACCTTCGCGAACTTTGCGGAATCCATCAAAACGAAGTGGCATCATGCCCTGCTTCTGGGCGTAGCTTTTCAGCTCTCCCAGTGCTGGCGATTGAGCAATCAGATCCCGCATGCCGTCGTCGACCACCAGCAGCTCATGAATCGCGACTCGTCCCGAAAATCCCGTGTTCCGACACTTCTTGCACCCCACTCCCCGGAAGAATTCCTTAGCTTCCATCCCCATTTTTCCCATGGCCAGTTGCATGGCTTTGGGTGGTTCATATGACTGCTTGCACTTCGGACAGATGCGCCGGCACAGTCGCTGTGACAGCACCATGTTCAGGCTGGCAGCCAGCAGGTAGCTTTCGATACCCATGTTGATCAGACGTGTTACCGCGGAGCAGGCATCGTTCGTATGCAGCGTGCTGAATACCAGATGACCCGTCAAAGCTGCCTGAATCCCGATGCGGGCCGTCTCATTATCGCGGATTTCACCCACCATGATGATATCCGGATCCTGCCTGAGCAGGCTCCTGAGCACTGCCGCGAACGACAGCCCGATTTTTTCATTCACTTGAAACTGATTGACCATCGGCAACTGAAATTCCACCGGGTCTTCCACAGTGCAGACGTTCTTTTCCATCGAAGTCACGGCATTGATGGCCGAGTAGAGCGTCGTACTTTTGCCACTTCCCGTCGGCCCCGTCACCAGGGCAATTCCATTGGGATGATGAATCTGGGCAATAAATTTCTCCAGAATCTCGGCACTGAATCCCAATTGAGAAAGTGTCAGGTTGATCTTCTGACTGTCGAGAATTCGAATGACCACCTTCTCGCCATGCGGCAATGGCAAGGTGCTCACCCGCAGGTCGATCGGTCTCCCTTCCATCAAAACATGAATGCGTCCATCCTGAGGCAGGCGACGCTCACTGATGTCGAGGGTCGCCATAATCTTGATGCGCGAAGCAATCGCTGGAGCAATATGTAAAGGCAATTCGAGTGCCTGATGCAACGCTCCATCCACGCGATAACGGACACGAATCTGGCGTTCAGTCGGTTCGATATGCACATCGCTGGCACCATCCCGCACCGCGCTGAAGATCACATAATTCACCAGCTTGATAATCGGGCTCTGACCGGCAAGATCAACATCAAACGAAATATCGTCGATCGATTCCTCGATTAATTCGACAGCTTCGGTGTTCACGTCATCGATAATGTCATCGATCACAAACACTTTGGAGTTCGGCAGGTACATCTGGAATGTCCGCCGTATATCTCGACTGCTCGCTACTGCCAGTTGAATGTCGCAGCCCGAGATCTGCCGCAATTGATCGATGATAAAAATGTTCGAGGGTTCTGCCGTCGCGACAGTTAATGTCTGGCGAACTTTGAACAACGGCAGAATGCAGTTCTTTTCGAGAAACTCCCGAGGCAGCAACTCGACAGCGCGTGGATCAAACAGTCGGCTGTCGAGACGGATGTAAGGAATGCCGCAATCATCAGCGACGCATTCGAGTACCTGGTCTTCAGAGCAATAGCCTTGAGCGACGACAATCTCGCCCAGCAGTTGCATCCCCCCACTGCTGTGCTGCTGGGCTAAAGCTTCATCCAGATGCTCTGCACTGAGATATCCCTTCTGGACAAGCAGATCGCCAAGTCGCGGTTTATTGAGTTGAAGTAAACCAGCCATTTCAGTTGCCGAGCTTTCGAATGAGAGGCCACTTAAGACGTGGAGTCGATTTCACGACTGGAAACTTCCGACAGCATCGATCATCGATTCATACAGGTCGAATTCTTCATCGAGCCTGGTGACATGAAAGATCTTGCGGCCCGTCTCTGTCAGTGCGCAGATTTTGACGTTTCCGCCCTGTTCGCGAAGTCTTTCATGCAGGTCAACCAGAGCTGTCAGACCAGCACTGTCCAAGGTTTCGCTGCGATCCATCTGCAACACGACGCTTTTCAGCCCTGCCTGCAGATGCGTCTCGATGGCTTCATGAAATAATCGTGTCGTTTCTTCGGTCAACTCCTCCGGAGTATGAGCGACCAGCACGTTTCCAAAGGTTTCTGTCGAGACCTGCATATCATTCACCGTTCACAGGAAGATTCAGCTCTGCATCGAATGGGATCAAGTCAGGCAGGTTATGGCCGGAAGTGATTCGTCAGATCCGTAATCTCGACCGAATCGTGTCCACCAGGATTCAATAATCGGATCGCTGTCTGCACAACTTCTTTCGGGCTGAAGGGTTTGACGACCAGTGCCGAAACTCCCAGCCGCTCCTGAAGTTCCGCTTCGTCCATTTCGTAACCTTTAGCGGTCAGCAGAATGGCTGGCAGATGCCGTGTTGCCTCGCAACTACGGATCTTTTCAATGAGTTGCAGGCCACTCATATGCGGCATATTGCAATCAGTGATCACCACATCGGGCTGTTCTTCCAGAATTTTTGACCAGGCAATCCCGCCATGTTCTGCCATCTGCACATCAAACCCCGATTTGCGGAACTTGAGTGACAAAGGCAACAGCACATGCGGTTCGTCATCACATAACAGGACACGGTAATTCATGATCTTCCCAATTCGCAGTTGTCAGTATCGCAGTTGAGATGACAGTGCTTCTGATGGCAGCGCTTCTTCAGTTATCGAGCAGGACGTGGTCGTTAACACGATGTGTTTTTCGAATGCGATGACCAGCCGGTATGCTGATCGTAAAGCAGCTTCCTTCACCTTGTTTGGAAGAGACGCTGATGGATCCGTCGTGGATGCTGGAAATGATGTATTTCACAAGTGCCAGGCCTAAACCCGTTCCTGCAGCAGCTTTCATATTCTCCGGGACTCGATAAAACCGCTCAAAGAGTCGAGGCAGGCTGGCCGCCGGAATCCCCATGCCGGTATCCCGGACTTCAATCAGGACACGATCTTCTTCCAAACGGCTTTTGAGGGAAATCTTCCCGCCGGCTGGGGTGTACTTCACGGCGTTCGATAACAGATTCACGACGGCCTGGCTGAAGAGGTCTTCATCGACATGGGCGGGGATATAAAGATCACTCAGTAGCGATTCGACGGTCTGCGATTTCGCTGCAGCCTGAGGAGTCACCACATCGAGCGCACTCTTGAGCAAGCGGTTGATTTCGACATCTTTTCTCTGAACTCGAATCACACCACTTTCAATCCGTGCCAGATTCAGCATATTGTCGACCAGCCGGCTCAGGCGATCAACCTGTTCATCGATGAACACCAGAATCTTCTGCTGTTCTTCAGCTTCATCAATCTCGCCATCGCGCAGTAGCTCTGCATAAGCTTTAATGCTCGACATGGGTGTCTTGAACTCGTGGCAGACCGAAGAGACAAACTCCGCATGCCGGCTGCGATCCTGCACCTCTCGCCCGATATCCTGCAGAACCAGCGCGGCCCCCAGCAGGGTGTTTTCGTTCTCTTTGAGAGTATGTGCATGAATTCGATACGTCGTGGTCAGACAGGGAATATCGGCTGTTCTGCGATCACTCGCCACTCGCCGCGTCAAAGTCTCCTGCAGCAGCGGCTTCATCCCTTCGAGAATGTCAATCAGCCCCGTCTGTTCTTGAATTTCCCGTGCAAGTTTCTGGCTGATCTGTTTGTAAAGACTTCTCGCAGATTCATTCTGGTACAGCGCATGCCCATTGACATCGGTCACGACCACTGGTTGTTCCATGTCATCCAAAGCCATTTCCAGACGGCGGACGTGACGTTTCTGCACTTTGAATCGCGCTTCGACAGTCGCTCGGGCATGCACTGCTTCTGCCGTTCGTTTTTCGGCCTGCTGTAAGAGATGGTTGGCTTCCGAGATAATGTTTCGAAACAGCACCAGATCTGCTGTCAATTGTGTGCGATTCTCAGGTTGACCAAGCCTCCTGGCGGCATCGGCTTCGTAGCGGGCGGCAATCATAGCGCTGATCAGCACACCACCCAGACAGAACAAAAAGACGATCAAAGAACTGATGGGCGTGCCAAACAGCAGAATACAGAGCAGAACTGCGGTCTGGCCAAAGACAGCCACCGGGATAATCAGCGGCAAAAGAACCGAATAATGGGCCTGAAAAATCCGCCGTTGTGGCGGCTTGCCGGGCGATGGGCTCGAAGAAGATTGTGGTTCCAGATCGTGCGCCCGAGTTGTTGAACCCTGAGAAGTTGAAGTGCGAGCAGCTTTGTCAGACTTCGATCCTTCTCTCGTCGAGTGAGGGTCGATTCCCGAAAGCTGTTGACAGAGCTTCGCATTTCGATCTGTCCCCTCTTCCGAGGGAATATCGAACTCGGCCGAGAGGGCATTGAGCCTGGCATCGAGTGCAGGCAGGTCGCCCCTCATGAGTTGCAGTAGTCGAGTTGAGGATTGTGAACTATTGGACACAGTGCTGCCTTATCGCATTCTGAGCCGCAGGATGCCGTGCCAGAACTGGTGAGTCGCTTGTGGCAAAACGGCAACAGGCTGGGCCTGCGTGGCAACCGTAGGTCAGGATTTCCACTCAGTCCAACAAGAACTCGGGACAGCGGGAGAACTATCTCCAACTCCCGGCATCACTGATGGCTCGTGACGAAAATCTCGCCAGAGACAGACCTCGCGAGTCCGCGACCCGACGAGATCAGTTCAAGATCTTCGCAGGCTCAATTTCCTGGGGATCACTGCGAGTGGCTTCCACAAGTGCATCCTGTAATCGATTCCTCAATGAAAATCGATACTGACGGAATCAACGCGCCATCCGGAGCAATCGATAGTTCTGAAAGCAATCCTACGATTCGCTCGAAGCAGGATCCTGCTGATCATCGTCCGCATCAACTTGCAAAACCTGGCTGAGAATCTGCCCATCGGCCACCAGAGTTGCCAATCGATCACCCACTTGCACTTGCTTGACGGATTGAATCAGGTCACCACCGGGTACTCGTTTGCTGATCGAAAAGCCACGTTCCAGCACTGCCAGTGGACTCAATGCCTGGAGTGCCCGGCCCGCACTCTCCAGTTCTGCATTCAGGCTGGCCAGTTTTCTTTTCCAGCTTTGCTTAAGGCGAGTTTCGAGATCATCCAACTCCCGCGAGAAACGATGGATCTGTTCCAGTGGCTTCGCCAACGCTCTTCGCTTCTTCAGTTGCTCAAGTTCTTTGCGACGACTGTTCGTCAACGCGACTAGCGAGGAACAGAGCCGATCACGGAGCTGATCGAGATGCTGAACCCACTCCGCCTTAACCGGAATGACACGCTCGGCAGCTTCACTGGGAGTCAATGCTCTTTGGTCGGCGACCAGATCGGCAATCGTCACATCGGTTTCATGCCCCACCGCACTGATCACGGGAATCCGGCATTGGGCAATGGCCCTGGCCACAAGCTCTTCATTAAAGGCCCAGAGGTCTTCCAGGCTTCCCCCACCGCGACCGCAGATCACGACATCCACATCTGGCAGTCGATGGACCATTCCTAAAGCCGCTGCAATTTTTGGGGCTGCCTCTGGCCCCTGCACAGGCACGGGAACTACAACCACATTCACGCCGGGCCAGCGTCTGAGAAGGATCTGCAGAATGTCATGCACCGCCGCACCGGCAGGACTGGTGATCACGGCAATCCGTTTGGGAAAGCGAGGCAGTGGTCGCTTCCTTGCCACATCAAACAAACCCTCCGCCGCGAGCTTGGCATGCAATTGACGAAATGCCAGTTCAAGGGGCCCAATCCCCTGAGGCGTCAGCCGCTCCACCATCAACTGGTATTGCCCACGTGGTGCATAGACTTCGACACCTCCAATCGCTTCGACGGCTAAACCATCGCGGAGGTCGAACTTCAACTTGATGGCCGATGATCGCCACATCACCGCCTTGATCTGCGAGGCTTCATCCTTGAGTGTGAAGTAAACATGCCCGGAACTGGCTCGGGTTAACCCTGAGATCTCTCCAGTGACGATTACTCGCGGAAATGCCATTTCCACGATTTCCCGGAGACAATCCGAGAGCTGCGAAACTGTCAATTTGGGCAAGTCGTTTCCCGGCAAACCAGATTCTCCGAATGCATTTCATAGAAAGCGAGTAGACCACCGAAGCGGTATTCGGTGGTCTACAATTCAACGATCATTGTTAAAAGAGCTTATCGGGAACAGCACCTGGTTAGAAGCCTGGCGGCAGTTCCGTTGTGGTCTGAGAGACCAGCGATGTTGACGGTGCCACAACCACTGGCTGGCCGGTTCTGGTGGGAGCCGGTGGAACATGCATGTTTGTTGCTGAGGTTTCGAGATTTGTGGCCGGTGACGAGGGCTGTTGGATCACTCCCGGCAACACCAGCGTTTCCGTGGGTGTCGAAAGTACCTGAATTGGCGTGCCACTGCGGTTGGATGTTGTCGCGGGAGCAGTCGTCGTGTGCGATGCACTCACCACGGTTGGTTCCTGCGGGGGAGGTGTAAAGGCTGGAACCTGAGCTGGTGCTGACGTTTCTACAGGCGAAACTTCTTTACGACTGGTGGCATTCGTCATCGGCAATGGATGATAGCTGACAGGGAAGATCGTTTCCGATGTTCCGGGATTTGGCACCGAACTGACCATGGGCGAACGAACAGCCGCTGGTTGCTGCTGGTACAATGGTGGCGTAAATGTCGTCGCATGGTTCTGTGTTGCGAAATTCTGTGTCGCCGGTGCCATCATGGCCTGGGCGCCGTATGTAGTTTGTGGCTGCGAAGCTTGTGGAATCACCATGGCCGTCATGCCATTCGCTGGTACTCCATAGTTTTGAGGCCACTGATAAACCACCTGCATCGGTTGAGTCTGAACGGGCTGTGCCTGAGTCACAACGCCCTGTGGAAGCATGGCAGGCTGAACTCCCGCTGGCTGTGACATCACCGGCTGGTAAGAAACCTGGTATTGCTGGGGAACCTGTTGCTGAGCAACCTGTCCCTGCGGCACCAAGAAGGCGACTGGCTGTGGAAGAATCACATACCGATATCCTGGGACCGGTGATGGAGCCTGTGCAGGTGCCTGCCACTGCACCATATTCCCTTGTGGCATCGCCGAAACCTGGCTGGCCATGGCGAATTGAGCAGGTGCATTCATCGCAGGTGAAGCTGCAATCGGTGTCGGCTGGCGAGCCGGAATGGGCTGCAATGCTGGTCGATGCTGAGCCACCTGATTGATAGCCGGTTGGTTCTGGGCCTGCTGCTGGACAGCCTGATGGGCGTTTTGCGGGGCCCGCCGGGCGATTGAAGTTGGTGCAGCAGTCGGAGAGACAGGGGTTTTCTGGCCGGACGCGATTGGGTGCAGAACTGAAGGGACTTTGGGCATCGACTGAGCAAGCTGTGTAGCAGGCATACTTCCCGGATGAGCCTGGTTGGCCGTCGCCATGAGTTTCGCCTGCACATCCGGCTGATGCACATTCGCCGCCAATGATTGTTGATACATCTGGCTGGCCATAGCCACATTCCCCTGAGCCTGATGGATCTCGCCCAGTTGCGCTAGAACTTTGGGCTCGTTGGGCTGGACTCGCAGTGCCTGCTGCAATGTCTGCTGAGCTGCACTCAGATCACCTGTCTTCTGTTGAGCCGAGGCCAGGCCGACATAAGCATCAGGATTGTAAGGCTGTGAACCCACCCAGGTCTGCATCACTCCGACAGCTTCGGAAGAGCGTCCCGTATCGATCATCAGACGTGAGAGCGCTGCGTAAGTCGGTTCGTGCGAAGGATCAATGGTTAAATTGTGCTGCAGAATCTGTTCAGCCTCAGCCACTTGTCCAAGTCGCGATTGGGCCACAGCCAGATTGAAACGATAGTCAGGATTGAGCGGGTCGTCATAGACGGCTCTGGCAAACTCATTGCGAGCCATTTCAAACTCACCGCGCTGGTAGTACGCCGCACCAGAACTGTTCATCACCCAGCCACTCATGGGGGCACAACCAACAGTAGATCCAATTGCCCAGGCCAGACTGGCAGCACAGGCAAAACGACGAATGTTGACAAGACGAACAGGCATCGGAAAACTCCGGAGTTCGCTGCAGCGGGCAGGAATGGGCAGCAGTGAGGTGAGAAAGAAACAGTGTGGAGAGAGAAACAGCGTGGAGAGAAAACAGATTCAGGCAGGAAGTGATCGCTACCGGTATCAGAAGCTGAATACAGGCGAGCTCACGGTTCACAGGTAATGAGAGTTGGGGCAAGGGCAGGAGCAGGTGGCGGGAAGAAAACAGGCACGTATCAAGATTGCCTGTGATGCTTTTCAAGGTGCGAAACCCTGACCAACCCGACGAGCATTCTCGATAGTTCCACAAGGTGTATGCCATCTATTCAAGTGGATCAAGACGAACTTGAGTCGATTTAACGGCAGATTCTGCAGGCCGCAACAAGTGCAGAATCTCTCTCTCAGGCGTCATCGATAAACTCCCGTTGCTCCCCAAGCCCTTCTACAGCTACAGTCCTCGTGGCGTAAATCCCTGACGAACAGGACTGCGCCGATATCGGAAGTCGTTTCTTGGCTGCACACCGCTGGTGAGCAGCGAGCGAGACTTCCAAAAATCATGAATTGCGTTCATGCGGAATGGATTCTGCCTGATGATGCTGACAACTCGACAACGATGGGGTCTCTTGCTGGCCGTGGGGCTGGTCTTTTTCACTGGCCTGGGAAGCCCCTGGCTCTTTGATGAAGATGAGCCTAAAAATGCCGAGTGCGGCCGTGAAATGTATGTTCGCGGCGACTGGCTCGTCCCCACATTCAACGAAGATCTCCGCACTGACAAACCCATTCTCATCTATTGGTTGATGCTGACCTCGTTCCACCTCTTTGGTGTTTCCGAACTCACCGCCCGGCTGCACTCCTCCATCTTGTCTGTAGGAAGTGTCCTGCTTGTCTGGCAGTTGGGAAAATCACTCTTCAGATCAGAAACTGGTCTCTTGGCAGGTTTGATTCTCGGCACGAGCCTGATGTTCGCCGCCGTTGGTCGATCAGTCACCCCCGATGCCACGTTAATCTTTTGCATCCTGCTGACAATGACCGCTTATGTCACTGCCGTCGCCCGTCGTCATGGCGGAAGATTCGGCCAGGCCGATAGTGATGGCAATGTGGTGGCTCAAAGATTGTGGGGTGAATACGTTCCCCAATCGACCTGGGAGTTCGCCAGCATCTATGCCAGCATGGGATTAGCGATCCTCGCCAAGGGCCCAATTGGTTTTCTGTTGCCCATGGCAATCTGGGGGCAGTTCCTCTTGTTGCAAAGGTATCGAGACCGCACTGAGTGCGGAAACAGCGTCATCGATGCCAGGCAGCATTGGTTGAGCCGGACATTCCTCATGACGTGGGAGTTGTACCATCCCCGTGCCTTCTGGGAGGCACTCCGCGAGATGCGAGTCGTTCAAGGAACGATGATAACAGCGCTCGTGGCCTTGCCCTGGTACATTGCCGTCGGGTTTGCGACTCAAGGAGCGTGGCTCGCAGGTTTTCTTGGCGGGCATAATGTCGATCGCTTCATGCGGCCGATGGAGAATCACTCTGGCCCTATCATCTACTACATTCCCGTAATTGCTTTGGGCTTCTTCCCCTGGTCGATTTTTCTGCCGGCAGGGATCTGGCAGATGACCCGGCAAGTGCGAAAACCTTCAAACGACCGTGCGGCAGTCACCTTTGTCGCCACCTGGGCCATGGTCTGGATTGGTTTCTTTTCGCTGGCCAGCACCAAATTGCCCAACTATGTCCTGCCCAGCTATCCGGCCCTCGCCTTACTTGTAGCCAATTACCTTTCTGAATGGATGCAGGAAGCCTCTCACATCCGTTCGCTGGGATTTCGCAATGCCTGCCGGCTCCTTTCGGTGGTTGGCATCGTCGCTATTCCAGCCCTGATCTACGCCACCAGCATTTACCTGCCGAATGAAGTCTGGCTTGCCAGTCTGGGGGTCATTCCTCTGGTTGGTGGAGTCCTCGCTTTCAGTGCTGCTCAAAAGGCATTAAGGCATCGAGCCGTTGCGATCTGCTGTGCTTCGGCACTGCTGCTTTCTTTAGGCATGATGGGCGTCGCTGCCCCACGCATCAGCCGCTACCAGGATTCTCCTCAATTGGCCAAACTGATCCGGCATGAAGCCAACGGACGCCCGGTGCGGATCGCGACACACAATTATTCAGCCCCCAATGTCGTCTTTTATGCGGCACAACGCATCGAAAGGCTCGATTCTCCCAAAGACATTACAAAGTTCTTCCATGAGGCTCCCGAAGGTTATCTGATTACCCGGGCGGATCGCATGGAAGACATTGTCGATGCGCTCCCTCAGGAGATCACGATTCTGCACCGCATGCCCAGATTTCTACGCCGGCATGACCTGATTGTGCTGGGCAATCAGAGTAAAGCCGCATCGATGACCGCTGCCGCACAGGATCTGGATCGTCTCCGCTGGCAATAAAAAGCTCAATCAGAAGTCATTGGCCCGACATGCACGATCACCTGATCGTGCATTGTGTAAAGGCGATAGCGCAATCCATCGTGGACGATGATTCCGCTCGACTTATTTTCATCAATCGGCCTGAGTGGCCCGCCCGGATACTTCTCCCAGTGGTGTAAGTCGGTCGAGCGTGCCAGACCTGTCGCCCAGCGACGAGGTGTGGTGGCATCTCCCGAGCCGTGAAACACCATGTAGTACATCCCTCCATGACGAAACACCTGATTCGCAGCAATCTGCAGGCGATCAAAATCCTGGGGCCCACAAACCATTACAGGGTCGTCCTGGACCAGTTGCCAGACTTTGCCATCTGCAGACGTGGCGTGCCAGATCCCCAGATCCCGCCGCTCGTAGAACAGGTGCCATTGATTACCTTCAATCCACAATGTCGGTGTCCCATAAGGACCCGGCTCAATTGGTTCACCTGACCTTTTGCGGATGTCCACTTGTCCCAGATGCGACCACTCGATTCCATTTTGTGATTGAAACCACTGCATCTGATCCCCTTCCCCTTCCGCGAACATCAGGAAAGGAGCAGAGGACGTGTTTTTCTGGCTGTTGTGCGTACGAACACACACATCTTCCACCCAACGGCCGGGAATCAGTGGTTCAGGCTGACTCCGTTCAAATCGCAAACCATCTTTGGAATGTGCCAATCCCAGTTGTCGAATGCCGGTTTTGCTACCGTCGTAGCCTGTGTAATACAGTCGCCAGTCGTCAGGAGAGAGCCGCAGGATATCCCCTCGTTCACGAATTCGAGCATCCCAGGCCGGTTTTTCCTGGCTGGAAAGTTCTTGCGATGTCGGTAAACCTCGACCTGTAAAAATGGGCTCTAATGAAAGAGGCGTAAATTCTGTAAGTGCTCGCGGCCAAGGTCGCGCAGGTGGCACAGAAGAGATGTTATCTTCCGCGATCACCCACCGCTGGCTCATGAGAATCACCGCACAACTGGCCAGCAGAAATCGATGCATCGCTTTTTGCCACATTTCAGAGATCACAGGGAGACTCCCGTCTGTCGATCTTTTCGCCAACCAGCCTGATTCGTACACTGTAGGGGGCCCATGGTTTTACCAGCGATCCGACCTTGATTTTGACACGCGGTGGATTGAACTCGTTTCGGCCTCGACTTCATGTTCCAAACTTCAACGCATGATCGCAACCGCCGATCGCCTCAACCGATGGTCACAACCTTCGGCCACGGGCCTTTGCGTACCACCGTTGAATGTGTGGTGGCTCTGTTATTGGCCGTATTGCTGTTTCGAACCTTTGCGGCAGAAGGCTTTATGATCTCTACGGGGTCGATGGCCCCGACATTACTCGGTTTTCATAAACGGGTGGCCTGCCCCAAATGCGGTGAATTGTTTGCCTATGGAACTGCCTGGGATGAATCGGCCAATCACCTGGCGGCCAGTTCATCGGAGTTTGAGGTGGAACAATCGATCTGCCCCAATTGCAGCCAGCAGGGGATCGATCTCAGCCATGTCCCGAGAAATCATGGGGATCAGTTACTGGTCAACAAACAGGCTTATTTGTGGAGCTCTCCCCAAAGATGGGAGATTGCGGTTTTTCGTAACCCGAATCTGCCTACGGAAGCCTACGTCAAACGGATTGTCGGTCTGCCCGGTGAAGCCGTTTCGATCCGAAATGGCGATCTCTGGATTAACGGCGAAATTGCCCGTAAACCACTCGCTGTGCAGCGGACAATGTGGATTCCTGTCTATCATCAGGAACATCGTCCCACTCACGATACCAGCTTTCAGGATCGCTGGGTCAGCACTGATGGCTGGCTGGAGCCCACTTCCAACCTTCGTGGCTGGAGAAGTTCGCCCACCTCGTTTCTCTTTCGAGAACAGACAGCAGGCGGCGCTACTGAGGCTCTCCCTGCGATAAGTTCTGATTCTGAACAAAACATAACATCTCAACCTGCTGGCCAGACGGCTGTGGCTGCAGAATCCTCCATTTCCTGGATCGAGTACCAGCACTGGGTGCGTTCCGGTGGAACTCATATCACCACTGTCACTCTCGAAGAGTGGCCGAGCGATCTTCAACTGGCCACACTTCCCCCGTCGGGTTTGAAATACGACTCGAAAACTAAAAAACTCTCCTGCTTTGGTGTCCTCCCCGATGACGTCGTGTCGTTTTTAAGGACAAACTCGCAGAACCTCGTCTTTCTGCAGGCGATCGACAAATTGAAGGCCGCCTCTCACCTGGCTCCTATCACGGATCGTTACGGCTACAACCCAGCAGCCAACTCCATGGAACCAAATTCTGTCCGCGATATTGCCTTCGTTGGTGACCTTTCGTTGCCGCAGGAACAGGGACGCTTCTTCATTCAACTGACGGATGGTTTCGAACGATACACACTGGATTTTGACAGCGAGCGCGAATCGGTCCGGCTATTCCTGGAGGGAACGGATCGACCACTGCGAGTGGGTCCCTGGTCTCCTCCAGAACGTGGTCAGAGTGTGCAGATCGAGGCTTCCATGATTGACCGGCAAGTGGCCCTGGCGATTGATGGGCACGAAGTCTTCCCCGCGTGGCCAATTTCAGCTGTTCCTCTGGGGGCAGAGTCACCTCGCTCACCTGTTCGATTTGGCGCACTGAGTGGAACAGTGCGAATTTCCAATCCCACGCTCTATCGGGATGTCTTTTATACGTTCCATAGAAGTCGCCACGCGGTCAATCGCCCCTATCAGCTGGGGCCGGATGAATTCTTTGTCCTTGGTGATAACAGTCCCGTTTCGCACGATAGCCGACAGTGGGAAGTCCCGGGTGTTCATCGCAAATTGCTGGTCGGAAAACCTTTTCTCGTCCATTTACCTTCACAGCCCGGTCGCCTGAAGATTGGTGATCAGGAATGGCTGCTCCGCCTCCCGGACTTTGATCGAGTCCGTTTTCTCAGGTAGCGATTTCATCGTGGCTTGAGCCGGTTGAGCTCAAGCGGGGATTGATCTCCCGAACTTTCACAAAAGCTGCCTTTTGGGAGCAATTCCTCGAGTGGTTCGACCAACTCAGTCTTGACTATCAGATTTCCGCGAAGTCGTGCATGCCGTGAACGAAAAGTCTCAATCTGACGCGGCAGGTGAGCCACAGTCGATCTAAAAAATTGCCGAAAGTCGTAGCGCCAAGGGGTTTCTCAGTACCAAAACCGAAATGCCACTGCGGGCGATAAAACGTAAGGTGTTTTTGAGTAATAGGTTGCGTTCATTTTCTGGAAAGTCCGCCAACCTTGCAGGGTGAGTAGGGGTTGCTATACTTTTCATCCAAATCGATTTTCTCAGAAAAGAAGTCTCGCACTTGGTGAACTGGCCGGTGGCTGGTGTGTCAATTGTGTGGCCTGCTTCGAGGTGACGAGTTATTTCGTCATCAACTGAGGAAGTCAGTTCAAGCTGGTGTAGCTCAACGGTAGAGCTCCTGTTTTGTAAACAGGAGGTTGTGGGTTCGAATCCCTCCGCCAGCTTTTGTGAATTTTCAGCGGCGGAGTTCCCGAGCGGTCAAAGGGGCCAGACTGTAAATCTGGTGGCTATGCCTTCACAGGTTCGAATCCTGTTTCCGCCAATTTTTGTGTGTTGATTGCTTTTCGAAGTAGTTGCGGGTGTAGCTCAATGGTAGAGCTCCAGCCTTCCAAGCTGGTGGTGAGGGTTCGATTCCCTTCACCCGCTCTCTGTGTGAAAATGTCACATTTGTGCAGCTTCCTGGGGTTTCTTGTAGAGAGACTCCCAGGTTTCAAAGCTGTGCAGGTCGTGTCGGTTGACATTGCGGAAAATTCGGGTCATCGTCTACAGCCTCGTAGGGAAGTTGTCGGTGATTTGAAGTTGATCTCGCTGCCGTAGCTCAGTTGGTAGAGTGCGTCCTTGGTAAGGACGAGGTCGTGGGTTCGAATCCCACCGGTAGCTTTTGGTGGCGAGATTCTGGCAAGGTTGCCAGTCTTTACACGATGCAATTTTGTCTGGATGTTGGCAGTTTGGTTACTGTCAGCATCGATTGAGTGTTTGAGTCCACGTATTTGGCGTGGGTGCCGTCGTGGTGCCCATGGGATTGTCGTCCTCTCGTTCTGTCGTCCCAATTTGATACACGGGCGGAAAGTTCCGCTGGTCGACAAACAGCAACAAAGAAGGTTTCGGAGAAATGGCGAAGGAAGTTTTTCAGCGGACAAAGCCCCACGTCAACGTTGGAACGATTGGTCACATTGACCATGGCAAGACCACGACAACTGCCGCGATTCTGGCTGTGCAGACTGCCAAGGGTCTGGCCAAGTTCAAGAGCTATTCGGATATCGCCAAGGGTGGTACCGTTCGCGACGAAACCAAGACCGTGACGATTGCCGTTTCACACGTCGAATACGAAACCGCCACTCGTCACTACGCTCACATCGATTGCCCAGGCCACGCTGACTACATCAAGAATATGATCACCGGTGCCGCTCAGATGGACGGCGCTATTCTCGTGGTTTCCGCTGCTGACGGTCCGATGCCACAGACTCGCGAGCACATCCTGCTCGCCCGTCAGGTGGACGTCCCTGCTCTCGTGGTGTTCCTCAACAAGTGCGATCTCGTTGACGACGAAGAACTTCTCGAACTCGTCGAAATGGAAGTTCGTGAGCTCCTTACAAAGTACGACTTCCCCGGCGATGATATCACCATCGTTCGTGGCAACGCCAAGGGTGCTCTCGATAACCCAGCCGATCCTAAGTTCAACAAGTGCATCGGCGACCTGATGGACGCACTCGATGCCAACGTTCCTGAACCGGAACGTGCTGTCGACAAGCCCATGCTCATGTCGATCGAAGACGTCTTCTCGATCGAAGGTCGTGGTACTGTGGTGACCGGCCGTATCGAGCAGGGCATCCTCAAGGTTGGTGATAAGGTTCAGATTATCGGTTTGAAGGACACCATTGAGTCGGTTTGCACCGGCGTGGAAATGTTCCAGAAGACTCTCGATGAAGGTCGTGCCGGCGATAACGTGGGTGTGCTCATCCGCGGTATCAAGAAGGAAGACGTGCAGCGTGGTCAGGTGCTGGCCAAGCCAGGTTCAATTCAGCCGCACACCAAGTTTGAGTGCCAGGTTTACGTGCTGAGCAAAGAAGAAGGTGGTCGTCATACCCCGTTCTTCAATGGTTACAAGCCACAGTTCTACTTCCGTACCACAGACGTCACCGGCGGTGCCAAGCTCCTCGGCGGCGCAGAAATGTGTATGCCCGGCGACAACGTGAAGATGGAAGTTGAGCTGCTCAAGCCCATCGCCATGACTGAAAACGTTCGTTTTGCTATCCGTGAAGGTGGCAAGACGGTCGGTTCAGGCGTGGTTACAAAGATTCTCGCCTAGTTAATCAGGATGGCTCTCATCTTTATGAGATGATCATGCCATGCTATTGATTGAGTGGTTTCCCCGCGGCTTTTTGGTAAGCCGCGGGGTTGTTTTCAACAGTTCTCTGATTTTTGAGTAAACTCTGGCTGCCACGGTCGATGGCCGATGGTGCTGTTGGAGAGAGGCAATTATGGCTCGCGAATTCGTTTGGCTCGAATGTACAGAATCTGGTCAGAGGAATTACCGCGTCTCCAAAGAGACTCGTGGTACGGAACGGCTGGAGCTCATGAAGTATTGCCCCAGGCTGCGGAAGCATACTCTCCATAAAGAGTCTCGTAAGAAGTAGTTTTCGGCTTCGAGGCCTGGATGGTGTGGCCATTGAACGAGTCATGCCTTGAGGCTTACGGGTGTAGCTCAATTGGCAGAGCAGCGGATTCCAAATCCGCAGGTTGGGGGTTCGAGTCCCTCCGCCCGTGTTCATAGTGAGATTTTCAGCTCACAACCACTCTGTCGTTCTCAGCCCTGATTGTCTTGGTCGTCCAGGGGGCTGGCGAGAAGGTCTGCAGCTGCACCCGCCAGTGGGTCTCGATTTTGATGAAGTTGGTTTCGATGATTTCAAGTCTTGATGAATGTTCAACGCAGAGTTGAGTGTCCGTCAGGCAGGTTAATGGATGAATATGGCAAGCACTGCCCAAGCCACAATCTGGCAATCGATCATCTCTCCTGGCCTTTATAAAAGAAATCAGGGACGACTCGTTCGTTACCTGACGGCCGCTGCCATGATTCTTGCGGTCCTCTTGGGCTCATGGACATTCTCTGTACGAGTCTTTGATGATCTCATGGCTCAGCTGAGTGCGGCTTTTCCGGCGATTTCGAACTTTTCGAATGCTATTCGAATTGCTGTGCCCACAGTGATGGCGGTACTTGGAAGCTGGTGTGCTTGGAGGCTTGTGCACTATCCCGTGTTTGCTGATTTTCTCATTGAAGTTGAATCAGAGATGAGCCGGGTCACGTGGCCGGAGCGACCTGAGCTCATGAAGGCTACCGGGGTGGTCCTTTTTGTGACAATTTCATTGAGCCTGGTTTTATTTGGGTTTGATCTCTTTTGGCAATGGGTGTTGGGCTTGATTGGCGTGTTGCAGATTTACGGTTAGGCGACTGGATTCGGGCGGGCTGCCGGCATTGATGGTGGTGGGGTTAACCCTTCGGATTCA
Organism: Planctopirus limnophila DSM 3776; assembly: GCF_000092105.1. NCBI lineage: Bacteria > Pseudomonadati > Planctomycetota > Planctomycetia > Planctomycetales > Planctomycetaceae > Planctopirus > Planctopirus limnophila. Next base: position 547,432 of record NC_014148.1, read on the forward strand.
TTAAATTGAACCGGTCTCTGCTGAGTTGCAAAATCTCATAGCTGCTGTCATGATGCCTGCTTCGCGCAGAACGGCCATTTCTGGTTGGTGATCTATCTGGCTAGTAAAAATTGTTTTGCGATTAATTTGTCGGGAGGAGTTGTCATGGCGGTAGATGGGAAAGCGACAGAAGGAGTCGCTGGGGGTGCTTCCTCCAGCAACTCAGAGGTTGCTTCGACCGAGAACGCCATGCTCTGGTACGTTTTGAAGATTACGAGCAATCGTGAGAAATCAATTCGAGACAATCTCCTGAGGCGAATTCGGCAGGAAGGCCTCGAGCAGTTTTTTGGTGAGATTCTGATTCCCACTGAAAAGGTGGTAGAGAATAAAAACGGTAAAAAGAAAGTTGTCGAGCACAAGTTGTACCCTGGATACCTCATGGTTCAGATGATTCTGAACGATGACACCTGGTACATTGTGAGAACGACGGGTGGTGTGGGTGATTTCACTGGTTCTGCCGGTAAGCCGACACCGATGCAGGATCATGAGATAGCTCGTATGCTGCAGAAGCAGGAGCAGAAGCAGGAATCTGCTGCTCCTGCCATGAAGATTGAGTTTGCTGTGGGTGATATTGTCAAGATCAAGGAAGGGACCTTCGAAGGTTTTGAAGGCCCGATTGATTCGATTGACGAAGCGAACGGCAAGATTAACGTACTAGTGGAAATTTTTGGACGGTCAACACCTGTTGAGCTGGAGTACTGGCAGGCCGAAAGGCCGTAGTCTCCGCTGCTGGTTGTTAACTCGTTCCAGGTGATAGATCTGCAATCCTTGTTGAAGCTGAATAGATATGGCCAAGAAAGAAGCGAAGATTAAGGCTCAGGTGAAGGTCCAGATCCCTGGGGGGAAGGCCACGCCGGCTCCTCCCGTGGGTACTGCACTCGGGCCTCACGGTGTGAATCTTGGTCAATTCGTGACTCAGTTCAATGATCGCACCAAAGATCTGAACGGAATGATTGTTCCGGTTGTGATTACGATTTTCGAAGATCGTACCTTCAAGTTTGAATTGAAGAGCCCGCCAGCCTCTGTGCTCCTGAAGCAGGCTGCTGCCATTGCCAAGGGTGCCAGTAAGCATCGCTCCGAGAAAGTCGGTTCAGTCACGAAGGCTCAGTTGGCTGAAATTGCCAAGACGAAGATGGCCGACTTGAACGCCTCCAGTTTGGACGCTGCTGTTCGAATTATCGCTGGTACGGCTCGCAGTGTTGGTCTCGAAGTTTTGGATTAGTTTGTGTTTCTCTTTCGCGTTCGACTCAGTAGCGGTTTGCGACTGGGGAGCGATTAAGGATTAAGAATGGCGACTGTTTCTAAGCGAATGAAGCATCTCGGCGAAATCGCCGGTAAGATTGGTGTGGTTGATCTGCCGGCAGCTGTTACATCTCTCAAGGGGATGGAGTCGAAGCTGCCCAAGGGTGTCAAGCCTTGCAAGTTTGACCAGACGGTCACCATCTCTGTCCGCCTTGGTGTCGATCCGCGTCAGGCTGATCAGATCGTCCGCGGCTCGATCGTTTTCCCTCACGGCATTGGTAAATCGAAGCGCGTGCTGGTCTTCGCTCAGGGCGACAACGTCAAGATTGCTCAGGACGCTGGTGCCGAGTTTGTCGGTGGCAAAGAGTTGGCCGACAAGATTAAAGAAGGCTGGGTTGACTTTGATGTCGCCATTGCCACGCCCGACATGATGGGTGTCGTCGGTCCCCTTGGCCGGGTCCTCGGTCCTCGCGGTTTGATGCCCTCTCCCAGGGCTGGGACAGTGACTGCTGACGTCGCGGCTGCCGTTAAAGAATACCGTGCTGGTAAAGTCGAGTTCCGCGTCGATGATGGCGGCAACGTCCATTGTGTAGTCGGCAAGATGAGCTTCGGCGAGCAACAGCTGATTGAAAACGTGGAAGCGTTTTTGAAGTACATTCGCTCACTCAAGCCCGCGACCTCCAAGGGCCAGTACATTCGTAATATTGTCATCGTCGGCAGCATGACTCCCGCCGTCTATGTGACTGCAGTCTAGTGCCGGTAGAGCCTTTGTGCTCTCCCACAGGTTGCCAGCGAATGGATGTGATGCTTCTTGTCATGCGAATTGTGGTTAATGGTTCGGAGTCGATTGAGAGATCATGAGTAAAGTTGTCAAAAAAATGATGATCGACGACATCCGCACAGCGGTCGGCGAACATCGTGATTTATTAGTTCTGGATGCCTCCAAGGTTGATGCAGTCTCCGCCAACAAGTGGCGACTGCTGATGCAGTCCAAGAAAATTTCTGTTCTGGGCGTGCGTAACTCAGTCGCCAATGCTGCTCTTCGAGAAGTCGGCATCGATCTGGCGGATTCGCTCAAAGGCCCTTCCACTATAGTGTGGGGTGCTGAAGACGTTGTGGCTTTAGCTCGCGAGATTGTTGATTCCCTCAAGGACTGTAAAAACCTCGCAGTCAAGGGCGGAACTCTCAGTGGGACTGCTCTTTCAGCTTCTGATGTGGAGAAGCTCAGCAAGAGCCCTGGCCGCAAAGAGGTTCTGGGTCAATTGGTTGGTTTGATTCTGTCACCAGGTGCAAACCTGGCTGGTGCTCTCTTGGGTGCTGGTGGCACATTGGCTGGACAGGTGCAAAGCATTGCTGAGAAGACTGAATAGTTTGGTCGTTTTCTGATCGCCTGCGATGGCATGCGATCTTATTTTTTAGAGATTGGTGGCTCGAACTCAGTGCTCTGGATGCTTCTGCCAGTCGCTGGATTTTGAGTGATTTTTGATAAGTTCGTGCGATCTACGAAAGGGTCGGGCAAATGGCTGATTTTGATTCTGCAACAACTGAACTGGGCGACAAGATTGTTGCTCTCACTCTGCTCCAGGCGAAGGCTCTGGCCGACTATCTCGAGCAGGTTCACGGCATTAAGCCTGCTGGCGGTGCTGTCGTAATGGCACCTGGTGGTGGTGGTGCCGCTCCTGCTGCTCCTGTCGAAGAGAAGACTGAGTTCGATGTGATTCTTACTGGCTTTGGCGATAACAAGCTGAGCGTCATCAAGGTTGTCCGTACAGCCACTGGCCTTGGTCTCAAGGAAGCCAAGGATCTTGTCGAAGGCGCTCCTAAGCCAGTCAAGACTGGTATCTCGAAGGAAGATGCCGACAAGCTCAAGAAGGAACTCGAAGCTTCTGGTGCCACTGCTGAGATCAAGTAATTGTGAAACGGGGGTGATCTGTCCGCCTTCTCGTTTTGCTGGATGGCGTCTTGCCCACGTGTGACAGTTCTCGTCGGCGGCACAGAAGCGGTCTCCCTCGTTTTGAATGAGCTTCGATCAATTGTCAGCAATCTGCTGTAAAGATTTGTCGGTGCGACCCTTCGATTGTTTTCGAATTGCAGCGATAGCAAACTGCTGTCGCTGCAATTTCGTTCTCATTTCGCAGGTTCTGCGTCTCAGCTCCGGTTTCTTTCAGGCAGAGTCTTGAATCATCCTCGTGGTTGAGCGACTGAGTGGCCGTGATCGAATGGGCTGCACAGTTGCGATAACAATCTCGCGCGTTATGCTGGCTTGGTGATGAAGCGAACCACCTTCAGGATCATGATCTCTCGTGCAGAGTCGTCCATGAGTCTGTTGAATGGTTGATTTGAGAATTCTCAGGCAGTTCTTTTGCTCACAATAATGAACAGGGTGCTCCCACGTTGCCTTCGGCTTCAATCTGCAGATCACTGGTGTGTTCTGCATCGAATGAGGTCGGATCGGCGTACATGATGGCATGAGAATGACTCGTGCTGTTTGACATGCCTGTTTTGTATCACGTTGATTGATTTCGTTGTCACAGGAAGCTTCGCATGCCCAACCCCGCCCAGCGTGTGATTGAGACTCATGAAACTCGCCATTTTGGATCCATTCGTGGTGAGTTTGCCATCTCTGAACTCACACAAATCCAGACAGCTTCTTACCATCGCTTTCTGCAACTTGAGAGTGAGCCACGTGAGCGAGCTGATGACGGTCTGGAGGCGATTCTTCGGGAAGTCTTCCCCATCGAGAGCTACGATCAGAAGTATCGCCTGGAGTACATCAAGTACGAACTCGGTAAGCCTCGCTATACACCACTCGAGTGCCGCCAGCTTCGCTTAACCTACGGACGTCCTTTCCGGGTCTGGCTGCGGCTCATGAAGGAGCAGCCGCAGGAAGAAGAAGTTTATCTGGGTGATTTGCCCATCATGATCGGTGGTGGCGAATTCATCATCAACGGTTCCGAGCGAGTTGTTGTCAGTCAGTTGCACCGCTCTCCCGGTGTTGACTTTGTGATGTCAGCCGAACCCGGTGAAAAGAAGACTTTCTCCTGCCGTGTCATTCCCGAGCGTGGTAGCTGGATCGAGCTGAATATCGGCAAGCGGGATACTCTGAATGTCCGCATCGATCAGTCAGGCAAGTTCAGTGCGATGACCTTCCTGCGGGCGATGGATCCTGCGTATGGTCGTACGAAAGATCTGGTCAAGCTGTTCCACAATGTGGTGACATTCAAGGTCAGCGACAGCCACTTCGTGGAGCACGTCGCTGGCAAGCACGCTGCGGACGATATCGTTTATCCAGCCGGTCACGAGCGGATGGGCGAGATCATCTGCGAAGCCTGTCATGTCATCACGAAGCCACTGGCTGAAGAGATTAAGGAATCGGGGATCAAGACAGTCGATGTCGCCGAGAAGTCGGATGATCCCATCATTATGGATAGTCTGATTGAGGATTCGACCGCGAGCCATGAAGACGCGCTGCTTCGAATCTATCAGCGTCTGCGTCCAGGCAATCCACCTCAGCTGGAAAAGGCCATCGAACTCTTCAAAGAGAAGTTCTTTGACGTGAATCGATATCGAATTGGTCGCGTCGGTCGTTTCCGCGTGAACCGTAAATTTGATCAGGATGTGCCTGATACCGAGATGACTCTTCGTCCCGAAGATATCATCAACTCCATCCGGTATGTGATGAAGTTGCGGACGGGTGATGCGACAGCCCATGTCGATGATATCGATAACCTGGGCAATCGGCGCCTGAGAACCATTGACGAACTCGCACAGGAAGAACTTCGCAAAGGCTTCCTGAAGCTCCGCCGCACCGTTCAGGAGCGAATGAGCCTCAAAGATGTGGAGGAAATGTCACCACGCTCTTTGATCAACCCGAAGAGTGTCTCGGCAGCGATTGATTTCTTCTTCGGCCGTGGCGAACTCTCACAGGTGGTGGATCAGACCAATCCTCTGGCCACGTTGACTCACGAGCGCCGGCTCAGTGCCCTTGGCCCGGGCGGCTTGAACCGCAAGCGGGCAGGCTTTGAAGTTCGCGACGTACATATTTCGCACTATGGCCGTATCTGCCCGATTGAAACACCGGAAGGTACCAACATCGGTCTGATTTCAAGCCTCAGCATTTTTGCGAAGGTCGATGATTACGGTTTCCTTATCACCCCATATCGCAAGGTTGTCGATAAGAAGGTGACTGAAGAAATCGTCTGGCTGCGAGCCGACGAAGAGTCGCATGTTTACATCGCCCCGGCTGATACGCCGGTGCAGGACGACAAGATGCGTGATGAACGCGTCATGTGTCGTCACCACAACGACTTCCTCTGGCTGCCCGCTTCTCAGGTGAACTACATCGACGTCGCACCTTGCCAGATGGTGGGTGTCTCGGCCGGTTTGATTCCGTTCCTTGAGCACGACGATGCCAACCGCGCACTGATGGGTTCAAACATGCAGCGGCAGGGCGTTCCTCTGCTGATTGCGGAACCACCTCTGGTAGGAACTGGTCTTGAAGGACCGGTTGCCCAGAACAGCGGGATGGTTTTGAGAGCCGAGAAGTCAGGTAAAGTGACTTACGTCGATGGGGATTGCATCGAAATCGATGGCAAACGCACACCACTTCGCAAGTACACAGGCCTCAATGAGCGCACCTGTCTGAACCAGACTCCTGTCGTCAAGGTGGGTGATAAGGTCAAGAAGGGTGATATCCTTGTTGACAGTGCTGCTGTGGGTGATGGTGAGTTGGCACTGGGACGAAACGTGCTCGTCGCGTTCATGTCCTGGGAAGGCTTCAACTTTGAAGACGCGATCATCCTTTCGGAACGTCTCGTGAAAGAAGACGTTTACACGTCAATCCACATCGATGAATTCGATGTGGAAGTTCGCGAAACCAAACTGGGTCGCGAAGAATTCACTCGCGACATTCCCAACGTGAGCGATAAGGCTCTGCGTCATCTGGATGATGACGGTGTGATCCATGTCGGTACACGCGTTGAGCCAGGCGATATTCTGGTAGGTAAGGTTTCGCCCAAAGCCAAGACCGAACTGACACCGGAAGAAAAGCTCCTTCACGCGATCTTCGGACGGGCCGGGGAAGACGTGAAGAACGAATCACTGGAAGTCCCCAGTGGTGTGGAAGGGATCGTCATTCATACAGAGAAGTTCTCTCGTCGAATGAGTCTCTCGGAAACCGAACGTAAGAAGTTCGAAACTGACCTGAAGCGTGTGGAAGAGTCTGGAAATGATTTGATTGCAGCTGCTTTCAAGACCTTCCTCACTCATTTTGAAACAGCTCTGGAAAAGAAACTGCAGGATGACGATGGACGTGATCTTGGCAAGCTCGATGATGCCAAGTTCCTGGCCACTTATGCGGAGTCATTCCTGCATCGTTTTGAAACCATGGATCTCCGCAGTCCTCAGAAGAAGGCCGACTGCAAGAAGGCCATCAAGGAATTCTGGGGCCCGGTGGAAGAAGCGATTGATGATCGTGACCGTAAGCTGAACACCATGAAGCGTGGCGATGAGTTGCCCAGCGGTGTGCTGCAGATGGTGAAGGTCTATGTCGCTCAGAAGCGGCAGATCTCTGTCGGTGACAAGATGGCCGGTCGTCACGGCAACAAGGGGGTGATTTCCAAGGTGCTGCCAGTCGAGGATATGCCATTCCTCGCCGATGGAACACCGGTTGACATCATTCTCAACCCACTGGGTGTGCCCAGCCGTATGAACGTGGGGCAGATTCTCGAAACTCATCTGGGCTGGGCTGCAGCCAAGCTGGGCTTCCGAGCGAAATGCCCTGTCTTTGATGGACCGGCTGAAGAAACGATTCGCGAACTGCTGAAGCAGGCTGGTCTTCCCGAAGACGGAAAGGCACAGTTGCTGGATGGCCGCACCGGCGAACCGTTCGAGCAGAAGACGACTGTGGGCTACATCTACATGCTCAAGCTGCATCACCTGGTCGAAGATAAAGTTCATGCCCGCGCCACTGGCCCTTACTCTTTGATTACTCAGCAGCCGCTGGGTGGTAAGGCTCGTTTTGGTGGTCAGCGATTTGGTGAGATGGAAGTGTGGGCTCTGGAAGCCTACGGTGCTGCCTATATTCTGCAGGAATTGCTCACTGTGAAGAGCGACGATGTGGAAGGCCGCACGAAGATCTACGAATCGATGGTCAAGGGAGAAAACACTCTCGAAGCCGGTACACCTGCCAGCTTTGAAGTGCTCAACAACGAAATTCGTGGTCTCTGCCTGAACATGCAGTTGGAGAAGAGCCTCACATAGTTCGGCGGATCAAGACATCAATTCTTGTAAGTCCTCCAGGGGGATCAGTGCCTGTCACCGATCCCCCTGGTTCTTTTTGTCAGCTTGTGGAAAACCAGCGGGCGTTGGGTGGCACGCCCTGTAAGCTTTGTGAAAGGGCGTGGTTATCAGACGGGTGGTTGGGCTCATATTCAAGTCCCCACAATTTTGCAGCGGTTAGTGTGCCATGCCCGTGGCTATGTATTGGCTTTTTCACAACCTGGCGCAGCGCCAGGCCTGCAAAAGTGGTGACGGGTAGCCCGGCCAACTCTTGACCGGGTTGTCGTGCATCGCCACGACAACAAGAAACTGCGCCCAGCGTGTGTCCTGCGACGACCCTTCACACCGCTTCGGGTGGCATGTTCAATATCAACACACTGCCATCATCTCATGAAAAGGCCGGTCAATCGTACGTCCAAGTGATGATCGGCAAGACATTCATCAACGCGACGGTTTGCCAGTTCCCTCCTGGAAGCTGGTCTGCTCAATGGCAGGGACTGCTGTCTCGACATGTTCAGTCGTTAAAGAGGGAGTGGACTGGTCAGGTTTTTCACCAGCGGCTTCTTTGGCCTTTTCGGCAGCATAGAAGACATCAAAGTTTCGAGCGAAAGCATGCTCGAGTGGTGCGTAGTCGTGGCGCCCGAAAAGAGGCATCTTCGACAGAGCTTCTTCACCTGTTTTTCCACGGAACATTACGTCGTACATCGTTAACACGCGGCCTGTTCGATTGAATCCATGCTGACAATGAACAATCAGTGGATAGTTCGCGGGATCCTTTAACACTGCGATATGTGGAGCGATCAGAGGGCTCGAAGGATCATCAATATCCGGAAGTGAAAGTTCAATCAGCTTGGCACCGGCGGCTTCCACAGCCATTCGCTCCTGCCGTGCGCGATCCGGGCCCATTTCTCCCGGGCGGCAAAGATTGAGCACCGTCTTCACCTGGTGCTTCTGGACGAGTTCGGCCATCACGTCGGCTTCCACCCAGGCGCAGCGAATCACTTTTCCGGGATCGTGAATCGCGACATGCTTGTAGCGATGATTCTGACGATAAGCCCAGCCACCAGCACCCATGGCCACGATCGTTGCCAGAATCAGAATCCAGCGAAACCGCAGCCGCGAAGCTGCTGGAGTCGTTTCTGTCGAATTCGTCGTGTTCTCGTGCGTCATGGAATCAATCATCCTTGTCTGCCGCCGATCGGCGCTATCGAAGTCTCAATTCTTGAGCAGCAATGACTTTTGTGATATGCCGCCCGAGAGCCCATGAGAAAAATTCAGTAATGGAGTCGAAATGACACCCGCATTCAGGCAGCCCGGCGTGAGCGAGGATCCAGTAGTGGAGCCGGTGAAATGGCGAGTGAAACTGTCTCAAAATTTGTCGTTTTGCGGACAGCATACGTCTGTACGTTCTGCACCTGAAAATAGATGCGTGAGCAGAGTTCGCTCAGTAAACCCAGAAAGACAAACTGAATCGCCGCCAACCCGGAGACAGCACTCAACAGCAGCAGGGGGTTGCCAGTCATATCATAGTTATAGGTCAGCTTAAGGCCGATACTGGCGAATGCTGCCAGACCGCTGGTGAACATGGCCATTAATCCCATCATCCCAAAGAGTTTCATGGGGCTGACGGCGTACTGAATCAGATATTTGACGGTTGCCAGATCCAGCAGCACGCGAGTGACGCGGCCCAGGCCGTACTTCGAGACACCAAAACGCCGGGCATGATGCCTCGTAACGACTTCGATGCATCTTGCCCCGCGCTGTCTGGCGAGAATGGGGATGAAGCGATGCATTTCGCCGTAAAGCTGTAGTTCCTTGGCGATTTCGCTGCGAATGGCCTTGAGTGTGCAACCCAGGTCGTGCACCGGGAAACCAGTCACTTTCCCAATCAGCCAGTTGGCACAAACTGACGGAAGTTTCCGGTGGAGAACTGCATCCTGCCGGTTCTTACGCCAGCCATGCACGAGATCGTAACCTTCCTCGATTTTCGCCAGCATCATTGGAATGTCTTCGGGCTCGTTCTGCAGGTCGCCATCGATGGTGACAATGACGTCACCAGTGGCTGCCTGAATCCCCGCCTGCATCGCAGCCGTCTGGCCAAAATTTTTGCGAAACTCGATCAGCTTCACCCGGGAATCTGCCGCGGCAATTTGATCCATGACTTCGGTAGAACCATCGGTGGAACCATCGTTGATGAGAATTAACTCACAACTGTGTACCAGGGGCTCCATCACCCGCATGATGGCGGCATGCAAAAGGGGAAGGTTTTCGAGTTCGTTATAGATCGGAACGACAATCGAAACGTGCATATTAAATCGCCTGTTGCCGACATCCATAGGGCATTTGCATCGCTCGGAATGACATCCATGTCATCGATGCAGGCATTGCCAGTGAATTAGTGAGTGAATGGGTTGCTGAATCGTAAGTCTTGAGTGAGCAAGTTTCCTGGTGAGATTTCCAGACGGAGTTTTGCAGAAGTCGAAGAAAACGTCCAGACCGGCTCCCGCAGTGAGCTGGGTATTTCTGGTTGTTTAGGGGGCTTTCTGTGTCATAAAATCGGGGCGAACATGCGAGCCCAGTTTTCCTGGAGCTTCTGCCAGCGGGAACGTTTGAACCACAGGCTTTTCTCAATTGGCTCTGCCTGGCGGACATCGATTTCAAACTGCGAGTTGAGCTGCTCAGCGATCCCCTTGTCGTACATCGCGACAGCGACTTCAAAATTCAGAAACACGCTGCGCGAATCGAAATTGGGGCTTCCCACCAGAGAGTACTCGCCGTCCAGAGTCAACGTTTTCGAGTGTAGATAACCGCGGTTGTATTCCCAGATCTCAGCACCGGCTCGCAGCAGCGGGCTGTAACTCGACCGGCCCGCCATACGGGTGTACCAGTAACCTTTGGCACCCGAGAGCAGTAATCGCACTTTCACACCGCGCACAGCCGCACACTCCAATGCCACGACCAGGGCGTTTGTGGGAACAAAGTATCCTGTGGTAATTGTGATGTGATGCCGGGCTTCATTGATGGCTGCAAAGAACAGCGACTGAAATACGCTGTCTTCCATATGGGGACCACCGGAAACCACCTGCGCCTCGACATGACCATGTGTTTCGGGTCGCGGAAAATCGTCTTGCCACGAGATCTCGCGACCAGTGGCACAATGCCAGTCTTCCGCAAAGATCATCTGCAATTGCAGCACTGAAGGGCCCATGAGTCGAAGGTGTGTATCACTCCAGTGGCCAAAATGGGGGACGCGACTTAGATACTCATCACCCACATTCATACCACCTGTGAAACCGATTTCCCCATCGACAATGATGATCTTGCGATGATTACGCAGGTTCAGCGACCACGATTCGAGCCAGCCTCGTCCCGGAACAAACGCCGAAATTTCAATTCCCGCTTCCCGCATCGGAGCAATAAAGCGGCGGGACAATCTCAATGAACCGATCGAGTCATAAAGAAATCGAACTTTGACTCCAGCTCTGGCCTTTTCGATGAGCAAGTCTCTGAGCCGGGTGCCGATTTTATCCGGTTGCCAGATGTAGTATTCGAGATGAATTGTGGAGCGTGCATTACGGATCGCAGTTTCAATTTCGTCGAAAGCAATCCCGGCATCATGCAAAAGATCCACTCGATTATGCATGGTCGGGCGGGATTCGGCCAGGCGGGTGGCGACCTTTGCCATGTTGGATTGAAGTGGAGTTAATCGATCACTGTCCAGCAGATGTCGTTCGGAGAGCTCGGGAAGCCGATGGCTGAGTCGCCGCCAGGCTCGCAAACGATGTTTAACAGTCGATTCGACCCGATTGATGCCAAAGATCAGGTACAAAATCGCACCGATGTACGGCAGCGTAATGATCGTAATGATCCATGCTACAGTGGCTGTTTCCTGACGGCGCTTTGTCAGGAGCACCACAGAAACAAGAGAAAACTGGAGTACAAAACTGATGACCGCCAAAGTGCCGGGCAACCAGTTGAACACGTCAAAGTTCCTCTCAAGAGTGATCGTCGCCAGTCGCCTGTGCTGGCTTCACGTGGACAGATTTTATTCTGCCCTGAGCGAAAGGACTTCGCCATGAGAGAAAGTGATCGTTGCCGCTTTCTTCGGCGACGAAGCTCCCGATCTGAATTGATCGACATCGTGATGGATCAATCAAAGACGACAGTGCCGGGCCTTGAGCTTTCCCGATCTCGGATCAATTCCTGGGCGACACAATCGATCGTCTCCGCACCGATCAGTTCTCGCCCCTCGGCTGACCCCGCCAGCAGTGCCAGATCGGCCAGGCGGCAGATCTCCAGTGGAATCCCACGCGAGCGTGTGTAAAGCCGATCCACGGCCGCTTTGGTAAAGATCGGCAGTGAGTAATTACTGCGGGCCAGTCGCCACCGGAGGAATTCATCACATCGAGCCGATGACCAGATCGGCAGATCAATTTTGAGGCCGCTCGATTCTTCGAGCCACGACAGAAAGGCATGTTCTTCAGAGCGGCCAATCGCAAAGATCCAGGTCACATTCGATTCGCAGCCCATCGAAAGTGCCAGCAATCGACGCAAGACGTGCGCTGACGCAGGGTCGAGTGTCTGGCAATGATCGATCATAAATGCCAGACGCTGGCCGGTGGATTTCTGGCCTTCGAGGAAATCTGTCAGCCGCGACCAGAGCCAGAGCGGGCTGTCTTCGACATCCGGGCCGAGTCCGAATGCTTCGACAATGCGCCAGAGCAATTCGTGTCGATCCAGGCTGGTGGCATCCAGCAGAATCGCCTCGACTCCCACCTGCGAAAGCTCTCGAGCGAGCACATGCAGCAGAAACGTCTTTCCCGTACCGCTGATTCCGCTCAGTACACCGACAGGTGCCCGCTGTTCCGCCAGATACCAGAGGCGGGAGAGCGCTTCTTCGTGTTCCACACTGGCAAAAAAGTCATCGGGAGCCAGCGTGAGCCTGAAAGGTGAGGGGCGCGTCAGTGAATCTTCCGGCATCATGACGAGCATCCGAAGACAAGCGATTGAAGAAGATAATCAGACCTGCCCAATGAATTGATGAGCACTGCTCGATCAACGTGGCGTTACCAGATCGCAAGCACTGACTCGAAAGTACTGGCTCGAAGGCACTCAAATTCACAAATGACTCGCTCGGTGAGTCGAAGTCGACTCACCATCGTCTCGAACAGTTTCGTGGAGAGGTACTCTCTAGATTCTGCAGGAGTCGCGTCGTCAATTAGTAAGAAGATTCGAGCTGTTCGCGTTCGAGATTGTATCGCTCCATAGCCTGAATCTGGTTGTATAACCTCGTTTCAGGGCCAGCGGGGAAATACTGGACATCGTCTTCGAGATAATAGGCTGAAGGCAATGTCTGTCCGCCGACAGTGGTCTGGAAGCAGCCCGACATCGAGGCTGAAGCCGACAGCACCATCAGGGCGACTGACATCCGCCATCCGGTCGATTGCATTCCGTTCATGATCTCTTCCTGGCCACAGGCGAAAATGGGGCCGCCCCGGGCGACCAATTCGACAATTCTGACAATCGATCTGGAAAGCATGGAATGTTCCATCTCTCCTGGCCTTCCAATCATCGGCGCCTGTTGGCCAGAAACTTCGCCACAATCCGCATAACCCGTCAAATTCTTACGGTCGGTCGATTGATGAAAGGCAGTTTTCGTCAGTTCGCACCTCGGAAAATCAAAGGCTGGCATATTCCGCCGATGATTCCCCAATCGCCTGCCTGAAGACTCAGACTCGACTTGAAACAGCCATTTTGCCACGCAGACCAAAGGGCTCAGTCACCCTTTTCATACCCAGCGATCTGTCAGGCTGAGAGATCTTGATTTTCCAGCACTTGCTTCATGTCGTAAACTATTTTGAATAAATATGTTACGAATGTTAGAGTTGTCTTCTGAAGTCTCTTGACCATAGCGAAGAATCCTGCGACTCGGAGTGTCAATTTTTCCTCGATTCTGGTACGATCTAAGTGACCTTAAGCCCTTGGCGCGAGAAGGATTGAGCCAGGGCACAAGAGAGCAACACACAGCCGGGAGTGACCGTTGTCCGACGCCGCCGCGACGCCTGCCCCTTCGACGAGTGAGTACAGTGAAAAGAACATTCGAGCCTTGGAAGGGATTGAAGGGATTCGTCTTCGCCCCGACATGTACATTGGCGATCGAGGCTCCCGTGGATTGCATCACCTCGTGTTCGAAGTGGTCGATAACTCAATCGACGAGGCTGTGGCCGGCTATGCCACCTGGGTCTCCGTGAAGATCAACGTCGATGGCAGTGTGTCGATCATCGACGATGGCCGCGGGATTCCTGTCGGAGCGATGGCCGATCAGGGTGGGAAGTCGGCACTCGAGATTGTCCTCACCAAGATTCATGCCGGTGGGAAGTTTGACCGTCAGGGTGGCTACAAGACCGGAACTGGCGGCCTGCACGGCGTCGGCATCACAGCGGTCAATGCCCTCAGTGAGTGGCTTTCAGCCGAGATCCGTCGTGAAGGCCATGTCTGGACCATGGATTTTGCACGCGGCACCCGCACGACCGAATTGACCAAACTCGGCCTGGCCGATGTCACCGGCACCAAGATTACCTTCAAGCCCGATTCCACCATCTTTACCGAGAGCAAGTTCGTTTTTGATGTCCTTGCCAAGCGGTTGCAGGAACTGGCATTCCTCAATGCAGGGATACATATTCGCCTTGCGGACGAGCGAACAGAACAGTCCGAAGAGTTTCATTACCCCGATGGATTGCGAGAGTTCGTCAAACATCTGAACCGCACCGAAACGACTTTGTACGCTGATATTCTTTCGATTGAAGGAGAAATCGAGGGCGTCAAGGTCATGGTCTGCCTGCAGCACAACGATGGCTTCAGCGAAACCGTGCGGGCATTCGCCAACAACATTTACAACATGGAAGGTGGAACTCACCTTTCGGGCTTCCGCTCGGCACTCACACGCGCCATCAACAACTATGGCAAGCGCGAAAACCTGTTCAAAGATATCGACACCACTGGTGATGACTTCCGCGAAGGTTTGGTGTGCGTGATTGCCGTCCGCGTGCCGCACCCTCAATTCGAAGGTCAAACCAAGACCAAGCTTTCGAATGGGGAAGTGGAAGGGATTGTCAACTCGATTGTCTTTGAAGGTCTCACCAAGTTCTTCGAAGAGAATCCAGGGATTGCGAAGAAGATTTGCCAGAAGGGTGCGATGGCGGCTGAAGCCCGCGAAGCTGCCCGCAAGTCCCGCGAGATGGTACGCCGCAAAGGGGCTTTGACTTCTGGTGGACTGCCCGAAAAGCTGCGTGATTGCCGCAGCCGAGAACTTGACATCACCGAACTGTACCTCGTCGAAGGTGATTCAGCTGGTGGTTCTGCAGATACTGGCCGCGACTCCAATACACAGGCCATTCTGCCACTGCGCGGTAAGATCCTGAACGTCGAGAAGGCCCAGCTCGTCAAGATTCTCGACAATGCCGAAATTGCCAACCTGTTCAAAGCCGTCGGCATTCCACCGATGGCTGAATTGGAAGATGTCACTAAACGGCGGTACGGCAAGATCATTCTGATGACCGACGCCGACGTCGATGGCAGCCATATCCGGACGCTGCTGCTCACGTTTCTGTTCCGTCACATGCGGGCTCTTGTGGAGCATGGCTGCATCTACATTGCCCAGCCGCCTCTTTATCGAGTCATTCAGAAAAACAAGACTCGTTATGTGCAGACGCATGACATGATGATGACGGAGCTTATCGAACTCGGGATGAACGGCACCCGGCTCGTTGACCCGAATGATGGATTCACGTTTGAGGGCGAATCACTCCGGCACGTCGTGAATCTGATGCGGCGACTGGCTGAACCTGTCGAGCTTCTCGAACGACGGGGAATTTCTCTGAAATCTCTCGAACCGCTGCTCAATGCGAGCTTTAAGCTCCCGCAGTATCGGGTCACGATTACACGAACCGACCACTGGTTCCACACACGCGAAGATGTTGAGGCATTCCTGCAATCAGAAGCGGCTCGTCGCGGCAGCGAACTGAATATGGCGAACAGTGATGCACAGCCTGTTGCCGCTGATACAGCCAAGCCCGTCGAAGGTGCTGCTCAACTGACAGACCTTCACGAGATCCGCACGCTGAACGACGTGCTCTCCGATCTCAGGGGGATTGGAATTCAATTCCGGCATCTTATTCCGGCTGGGATGCGTGATGGGGAACTGGTTTTCCCCTTCCGGATCGAACAAGAGAAGTCTGTTCTTAAGCTCCAAAGTCTCCGTGAGCTTCTCGAAAAGCTCAGAGCACTCGGTGAAGATGGTCTGACAGTCACCCGCTTTAAGGGACTGGGCGAAATGGATCCCGAAGAACTTTGGGAAACCAGTATGCAACCCACCGCTCGGACGCTTCTGCAGGTTCGTATGGACGATGCCGCAGCAGCTGACGAAATGTTCCGCGTCCTGATGGGCGACCAGGTGGAACCTCGCCGGGAATTCATCGAAAAGCATGCGCTGGATGTGAAAGATCTCGACATTTAACCCTTGTCACACGAACTTCAGTCACATGGGTTCCAGACATACAGATTCCAGGTTTGAACAGCGCTTTGCGTGCCATGCTTGCGGCTCTGGGCAAGCATGTCTTCGCTTCAACACATCGCTGTTAGTTCGTAGGAAACGTCTGAGAGCGAAAATGGCTTTGATTTAAACAACTCGTCGTTTCAAATTGTGTTCTATTTCAGTCCCTTGTGTTGATCATCCAATCGACGGCAGGAAGAAAAGCGAGATCATGGAGACTCCTCGAACGACTTTCGAAGGTCCTCGCCCCATTCCCTTTCAAGCCCCTCAAGGCGATCTGGCGATCCTTTCAGGTACTGCCAATCCATTGCTGGCGCAGCATGTGGCCACGGCTCTGGGAGTCAGTCTGACTCCTTGCCGGGCTCATATTTTCAGTGAGGGAAATGTCTTTGTCCGCATTAAGGAAAATGTCCGGGGGAAAGATGCCTACATCATTCAAGGGTGTCATTTTCCGGTCAACGACAACTTCATGGAGTTGCTCTTCTGGATTGACGCACTGAGGCGGGCCAGCGCTCAGAACATCACGGCTGTGATTCCTTTTTTCAGTTATGCACAAGGCGATAAAAAGGACGAACCTCGCGTTTCCATCAGGGCTCGCGTTTGTGCTGACGCCATTGAAGCGGCTGGTGCCGATCGTGTTCTGACCATGGATTTACACAGCCCGCAGATTCAGGGGTTCTTTCGTGTTCCTGTTGATCATCTTTATGGTCGGCAGGTACTGGCTGAACATGTCCGCAGGCTGCAGATTCCAGATCTCGTGGTGTGCAGCCCGGATGTGGGCTTCGCGAAGGGAGCAGCAGCTTACGCTAATCTGCTGGGGACTCCAGTGGTCATCGGTAACAAACAGCGGACAGACCACTCCGAAACGGTGGAAGTGCTGGAAGTGATTGGTGATGTCAAGGATCGTAATGTGCTGCTCGTTGACGATCTGACAATCACGGGCCGCTCTTTGATCGCAATGGCTGAGACGTTAAAGAAGCGGGGTGCCCGAGATGTTTATGCCGCTGTGACTCACGCAGTCCTTTCGAAAGGGGCCAGTGAGCGGATTGCACAAAGTCAGATCAAGTTGATGTTCGTGACGGATACCATCGAGAACTCGTTCGATCCGCTTCCGCCGAATGTTCAGGTGGTGACAGTCGCCCCACTGTTCGCAGAAGCCATTCGCTCCATCCACGAGCGCACCAGCATCAGTATGCTCTTTCCGGATGGACGTCCCATTTGCCCCTGAAAACATCCCCGCGTGTTAAGAGCGCTTTATGTGCCATGCTTGCAGCTCGGAGCAAGCATGCTTGACTGGCCCTCAACACACCATTGAATTCTGGGCGCAGTTCGCCGGCGATCTTCATGAGCCCCAAAAAGCTGGAATAAGCTCCACGATGTCACATTGACCGGCAATCAGGACGTTGCGGGTAGCTCCTGCCTGACGAAACCATGCGTCACAATCCATGTGAGAATCGTCAAAATGGTGAGAAAGAGCCTCCAACTGGATTCGAACCAGCGACCTACGCTTTACGAAAGCGTCGCTCTGCCAGCTGAGCTACGGAGGCGTTCTGTACAGAAAATGTACCAGAAAGTATTTTCACGACAAGCCAGCGACTTTCGACTCAGCTTGAATTCTCAGGAACAACACAGCAGACCTCAGCCAAATCCGCATGAATGAACAGAGCCCCGGAATCAGATATCAGCCACTGCGGACTGGAATTCTGAGTGCGAAGTGATGATTCTCACGGGGATATTCATGGTCCTCAGATATTGTCGGGAAAACATCGCATTCATTTCCGCGGGATGACTAAAATTTGAGTGTCAGAGCTTCCGACCCGCATCCTACTCATGAAATATCTCGTGACGAATTCACTTTCACCAGCGGTCAACTACTCAGCCATAGCAGCTCGATATGCTCTTGCCGAACAGGATGTCGCGCAACTGGCGTTGAACCTCAAGAGTGTGGAACAGGAGATCATCCGGTCTTGCGAGAAGTCTGGTCGTCTCCCGAACGAAGTGACGCTGATTGCTGTCACGAAATACGTTCACGCGCCGGTGATTGCCGCCCTGTATGATTTGGGTGTGCGCGATGTCGGCGAAAGTCGCCCGCAGAACCTGGCTCTCCGCCGCTGTGAAGTCGAGGCTTTGTTCCCATCCACTACCAGCGGTTCGACTCGTGACGAGGGGACATTAGCCGATTTGAAATGGCATCTGATTGGTCATTTGCAGCGAAATAAAGCCGAGCTCGCAGTCAGTAAAGCGGATGCGATCCATTCGTGCGATAGCGAACGACTGCTGACGAGGCTGGATCAACTTTTATCGGCCACGCCGCGTCCATTGCCCCTCTTCCTCGAGATCAACATCAGTGGAGAAGTCTCGAAGCATGGATTCACACCCGATGAAGCGCGAGCCTGGTGGCGAGCGCAGGCTGTCGAGCGTCCAGCAGGTTGTATGGCCCAGAGCCACCTGCCTGTCGGCCTGATGACAATGGCCCCGATCGATGCTTCGCCGGCAGAACTCGTGCAGATTTTCAGCGGCCTCAAGGACCTGAAAATCGAGTTGGAAGCGATGTCCTCGGAGCATCGCTTGCCATGGCTTTCGATGGGCATGAGTGGCGATTTTCCCATCGCGATCGAATGCGGTGCCACACATGTGCGTGTGGGCTCCCGGCTTTATCAAGGTCTGTCAAATCGCTGCTTCCTCAACGACACGCCACCAGCCTGATCAATCCTCACGGAGTTCATGGGGAGCAATAAAACAAGGTTTTTAAGCTCGAACCGGCAAAAGACTTCGATTCGTTCACGGAAGATCATGGTAGATCAATTGGGATTTTCCAGCGACGATAGCCAGACCCGCAGGGATCTGACCCTGGCGCAATTCCTCGATCAACAGTTGATCGTCGATCTTCTCCCAGAGGGGAGTTTTTCGAGCGATCGTTAATTTTTGCCGCAGCCCGGGATCCGTTTTGATTTTCGAGATCACCACTGGCCTGTTGGTCGGTTGAAGATGGCGGGCCGGTTGAAGATCACGAGCCGGTGAGATTCGACGATCTGGTGCTCTGGCTAGCGCAGGCTGCTGTCCGACAACTGGACTCAGGCGTTTATTGTCGATCGGAAGAACTGGTTCCTTCGTTGGTGAATGAGGTGCCGGGGCGTGTTGCACGAATCGGGCTGTTTCGGTGATCACCACTTGCCAGGCTGCGAACAACCCCGCACCGCAGAACATCAGCATGATTCCCCACCGGGTGGCCACACGCCGATCTCTGCGTCGCTGGCCAGTCTGCTTCGCCAGCATCAGGATGGCCTCTTTTCGTCGCTCACCTTCGCGACTCAAGTGCGCTTCATCGATCATAACTTCCTCCCCCGTTGATGGCAGGACGAATGGTTTCGCATGGATAGCCTGGTATTGAAGTCGTAATCTCTTCGAATGCACCCTGAGACATTGCGGCTTTCTTCAATCGATTAATGGCTCGACGCAGCCTGCCATCGACCGTCGCGATCGACAATCCTAGAAACTCAGCCATGCGGTCGAGTGTCCACGATTGTTGATAGCGCAGATCAATCATCTGAGCGAGTTCCGGATCGAATTGTGAGAGCTGTTGTCGTAACCAGACCAGGCGGTCATGCGCTTCCTCGTCACCAGCCAGTGCGGCAGGCACTATGCCAACTGTCAGCTGTCGGCCTTGAACCGCCGTTTGTTCTCGCTTCTGGCGGCGGGCTTCCGCTTTGAGCAGATCGTAAGCTGTCGATTTCACCACCAGATCCAGCCATGCAGTGAGATGCTGTTGATTCTCTATCGGCTTAATACAGCGGAGAATTCGCAGCATGGCTTCCTGCACCACATCGAGACCGAACGACTCGTCGCGTCCGGTGATGCGCCGAGCCGTTCGGTAAATTTGTGGAAAGTATTCCCGATAGAACTCTTCAATAGCCTTCACAGATCCAGCAGACATCGCTCGGGTGAGTTCGCTGATGGGCTGATGCACATGGTTTCTCGGTTGCAGGTATTAGATCGATCGGGGAATCGTCTCAGAGAGCAATCCTTTGAAACTACTTGGCCGCTGCCGATTTTTCGAGAGCATCGAGTCTTTTCTGCATGGCGGCGAGTTCGCTTGAGGTCGCTTCAGAGGTTTGCTTTAACTTTTCCATGACAGAAACAATTCGCGGCAACGCCTCCGACAGTTGATGGATCTGTGCTGCCATCTTTTCCAGTTCAGCCTGAGATGACTCGGCTGCATTTGCCATTTCCAATTCTTCTGCCGTCGGTGTGAGAGCGATAATCGCCTCCTCGATAGCGGCGACCTGCTCCAGAGTTCCTCGAATCAGCACGGTTTCGGTTCCTTCATGCACCTTCATGGAGACCGAATTGGATTCTCCAATCGCTTCGAGAGTAGCCTGGAGGAGTGAGAGAGTTTCATCCAACGCTGCTCGACGATCATCAGACCTGCTTAAAATGGTTCGCAAAGAGAAGATCTTCAAAACATTTTCCGGGGCATCTTCGGTGTAGTCGACTCGAAACATCGTAATGCGATCAGAATTCCCTTCGCCGTCATCAATCGTTTCATAGGCAAGACCCGGAACGGAGATTTCCAGCAGCCTCAGGATATTTCTCAGTTTCACATTCTTGAGTGCAATGTTCGGCAGAACGGGATCGGTGGCAGGGACATTGGATTTGGTAATCACAATGGCCTGAAACCCCGGATAGACCTCTTTCAGGTGCTCAATCGCTTCTGATAATCGCACACCCTCCAGTTGAACTTCTGCAATCACCCGATCCTCGACTGCGACTTGGCTTTCCGCCGGAGCGTCGGTTTCCTGGGCCATCAGTAGCGAAGGGAAAGCTGCCAGCCATGTCAGGCAAATGGCAAAGAGGGCGGTTACAGAGCGTTTCAAAAGCATGTTGAGTTCCTTGAAAGAGTGATTCGGTGACCGCAATCCTATCACGAACCCTGTTCATCAGGACGTCATCGATTCGCCAGGCTCAGGATGTCGTATCATCGAGAAGTGGATGCAGACTTTTGAGGCACAGCCTGTGACAAGGTAAACCCTGTGAGACTTTGCCTGACAGCCAGCCAACGCCAACGATGACAATTGAAAAACGACGCCCAGGTTCTGATTTCTCGCGAAAAATCGGGAAATCGAGATTTCTTTGGGAAATGGATTGCGGCTCTGGCTCCTAAAAAACGAAGGCGGGGTTGGTCTAATCAGATCAACCCCGCCTCGAATTCTCACCGCAAGTGCCGGGCACTCACGCTGGCATCAGGTTATGGGAGTCTTCCCCAGCCGAATGGCATGTTATCGATACCAAATGGGCCACCACCCGTAGCTCCAACTCCCCCTGCTGATCCTGTGCCGATATAAGCGGGGGCATCAAAGATGAATAGGGTTCCACCAAATCCAACGTTGGCCGCATTGGCATTCGCGTTGACACGGAAGGTGCTTTCTCCAAGACCTGGGAACAGGAAGTTATCAGAGCCACCATTGGCAGGAATATTAATCGTCGGTGGTAACGTAAACCGGGCTGCCAGACGTTGGGCATTACGGGCACGGGTGTCACTGCCGAATGGACCATTAACACTGCCAGGAGCACCTGGAGCAGTAGACCCACCCGGATCGGTTGTACGCGATTTGAACACTGCTTCAGAGTTGGTGTAACTTGCCCCGGTTCGAGTGGCGATGATGCCTTGTCCGGTGTTCCCGGTGAAAGTCAAATCAAGGCGGGCCAGGGGGTCAGATTGGTAGTTCGTCGGCGTGAACAAGTTATTTGCAGGATTAAAAACGGCTGTGTTGTCGTAGTTCCAAGTGCCCCCAGTCGCACCAGGGTTTGATGTGGAAACAAACGATTCAAAGGTCACGTCTGCACCGAAGTGGCCCCCGAAGATGTTATCTGTAACGCTGGCAATCACACCACCTCGCCCGCCAGCGGCAAACCCACCCTCATCATCAAAACCATCCCCACCATCACTCGTCCCAACTCGCAATACCAGGCCCGTGGTATCAAAGACTGCCGCCGGGTTACTGATCCGTCCGTTAGCCGTGACTTCATTCGTATCTACGTTCAGTTGCAGATTTGGAGAAGCAAAGATGGAACCGTTTGCCAGCAACGCGGTATTGGCGTTCGCGTCGGCGTCCTGTGTCGTCGAGGCCGTGTTGACAACATAGATACCTTCCAACTGGTTCCGGCGAACCTGGTTCTGGTTGCCAATCGTTCCATCACCAATCGTGAAGACTGTGTTAGCGTCCCCGCGATTGAGCAGGTTGATCCCGCGTCTTGTGTTCTGAGCAATATCATTGTTCGTCAGAACGACGTTGTTGGGCCCAAGCGGCAAATTTCCAGAGCCGGTGGCGACATACTGCAGACCGTCACCCGTGTTGAGAGCAATCAGGTTGTTGTCGATCGTGGCAGTCAGTATAGCTCCACTGGAATTCAACTGGATACCGTCGTTACCAGAATTGGTAACGTCGTTGTCGGCAATCTGAAGGTTGTTGATGCCACCAGATGTAACCAGGATCCCGTTGGAACCGTTGGCATCGATAGTATTGTTGACAATCGTGTCAACCGTCTGAGCATTGGTGTTCGGATTGAAGCTCGAACCGGAAATGTTAATTCCGTTCGCTGTGTTCTCGCTGATGGTGTTGTCGGTGATTGACAGTGAATGAGCCACTGAAACGTCAATACCGTCATTACCATTTCCAACAATCGTATTGTTGGTGATCACACTGCTGATGAAGGGGGTATCGGTAAGAGCGGAATTGACTGAGAACTGGATCCCGTCGCCGCCGTTGTTCTGGATTGAGTTGGTATCAATATCAACCTGCAGGTCAGCATCCGCCACCAGCTGGGCAGTAATACCGCGGGCCCGGTTGTTATCGATGGTGTTGTTGGTGATCGTGTAGACATCAGCATCGAGATTGCGGGCACGGGCGGTGATATCAATACCGTCGCTGTTGCCCGTGATGATGTTGTTGTCGATCAGCACATTGCGGATGAACGAGTCGGCTTCACGGTCAAAGTGGAGACCATCACCAGCCCCTTCATTGGCGTTGAAGGTCGACCCGGTAATCGAGACGTCGGTGACATCAGCAAACGATCTCGTATTGAGCGAGAAGCCATGGCTTCCGTTTGCTGAAGAATCGATATTCTGCACCACAATCGAAGGCACGGTCACATTCGGTGCCAGCGTGTTGTCAGTGAGGGTGATTTCGATACCCTCAGCGTTGTTTCCGTTGAACAGTGTTCCGGTGGTGTCGGTCGCATCCCCGATGGTAATGCCACCATAAGTGGCCGATCCGACACCCCGCAACGAGAGACCCTGGCCAGCGTAACCTGCGACCGTACCAAGCTGTGTGTTCGAGATGGTCGTGCCCGAGATATCAACCGTAGCCCCGGCGGTGTTGCTGAGAGCCACTGCGACACCCGCCCCGCGGTTGTTGTCGACAATATTGACGAGGCTGGGGTTGGCTCCCGCTTCCATCGTCAGGTTGACGGCATTGGCATTTGTGCCATTAGCAACAATGTTAATCCCGATACCTGTGTTGTTGTTGACACGGTTGTTGGCAAAGGTTGTTGTGAGCTGCGAACCATTCTGGACGAGGAAGTTCACGCCTTCGGCACCGTTGGCAGAAATCGAAGCATTATCGGTGAAGGTCATCGTCGCCTGAGCGGTATCCGCCAGGACGAGATTCACACCTTGATCGCCGTTGTTATCAATCGTGTTATTCGTGAAAGTCTGGTTCAGGATCGTTGTTGAATTGGCGGCGAGATTGATACCCGCACCACCTGTGTTGTTGGTGATGGTGTTCGCATCGTAGACGATATCGATTGAGCTGCCGCTGGTGGGGTTGATCATGCGGATACCGTCGCCGCCGATGTGGCCGTCGATGGTGTTGTTGCTGATCGTACCGCCGATGGTGCTGTTGACGACGTTGAACTCGATGCCGTTTAGGCCGTTATTGGCAATGCTGGCCAGAGCCGCATGGGGTGCCATCGCCTGAGTGACAGTGAAGTTGGTTGTGCGGACAACCTCAGCCGTGGATGAGGGGCTGGATGGAGTGGATCCGCTGGTGATAGCCTGCAAATAGGGATCGGAGGCGTTGATGTTGACCACATAGCCCTGGTCGGCCAGTGAAGCTGTTGTCGTGCGGCTGATCGGGTTGTCCACACCGGGGTTCAAGAAGCCGGTCATCAACTCGTTATCGTAAATCGATTCACGCCAGTGAGAATCGCGAGTTCCAGGGCCGCCGGTGTTTTCCACTGGCACGCCAGTTTCGACGTTCGCGAAGCGGGCGTTGTATTCCGCCGTCGCTTGAGCACCCGTGAAGCGTGGATCGGCTGTGCCGCCACCCTGCAACAGACCCTGGAGGTTCCAGACCGTGCCAATCCCGAGAACGTGTCCCATCTCATGGAGGATGACATCGAACAGCTGTCCGCTAGCCTCGAGGTTGGCGAGATCGGCACTGTCGAATCGCATGCCGCCGGAGTACGGGAGATTGCTGCCAGCCCGGATTCCATTAGGTCCGGCTTGGCCGAGAATCCCGCCGACGCCGTCGATATTGGCACCTTCGGCGGAGATTCTGAGATCGTCGATGATATCGCCGCCACCCAGGTCGACGTCGGCCAGATCACCTGTGATGAGTTGCGACCACCGAGCGGCCGCCTGGGAGAAGATGGCCTGCTGGGAAGGAGTGAGGCCACCGAGAAGGACGACCTCGATATTAAACTGGCTGATCGGTGTCGGATTGTTCCCACCGAGGCCGTTGGAATCGATGAGGAAGTTGGCGAAGCTCGAGTTGTCGAGATCGATGTTAATCCCGTCGAGAGTATTCCCGGAGATCGAGCTGTTATTGATGATCTGGAAGTTGTCGGCTGTGGAGTTAACCAGAGTCAGGTTGATACCGTTGGCCAGGTTGCTGTCGATTGTGTTGTCGTCAATCACCGAGCCGCTGAAATCACCACCGGTCGTCGCTGTGAGATTCACACCGTTGCCGCCGTTGCCGGTGATCGTATTCTCGGCAATGGTCAGCACGAGTGGCCCGGCTGTCGTGGTGGGATCAACGACACTAATGCCGTCGCCAGCGACTGAGCCCGTGATGGTGTTGCCGCGAAGTTCCACACCGTTCGTGAAGTCAGATCCGTTCACTACGAGCTGAATGCCATTCAGTGCGTTGGCGTCGATGAGCAGGTTATTGTTGATCGTTGTGGTGGCGACAGTCGAACCGTTACTCAGATCAACGACAACACCGGAACCACCATTCCCACTGATATCGACGTTATCACTGATATTGAGCGTGTCGAGGTTCGAGGCATCGAGAGTGACGAGCACACCATCGAGATCGTTGTTGCTGAAGTTGTTCGTGTTGATATCGAGGTTGAGTTCTGTCCCGGGAGTCGTCGAGTTGAGCAGGCTCACGAGGAGGCCAGCGCCATTTGTCGTCGTGTTCGACTGCGAGTTTGTGACAACAATACCAGCTGTCCCGGAGCCGTTGGTGACGGTATCACCGACAATCGCGATCCCTGCTGCATTGCCGGAGGAAGTCCCCGAGGTGTCGGCCAGCATGGAATCGATCACGATTCCATCGGCGGTTGGCAAAGTGGCGAGCGTGTTGAGCGCCAGGTCAACCGGCACTGGCAAGCGAGGTTCGGTCACATCGTTGTCGGTACGAGTGAGTACTGAGTAAGTGTCGGTTCCCACGCCAGGTGGCAAAGCACCGAGAGCCACATTGGTGAGGGCAATGTCGATGGCATTGTCACCGTTGGTGGAGAGAACAGTTGGCCCGGTGAGGTTGACAGCAGCGGCACCGAGGATGGTATCCAGATTGATGTTTATGCCGTCGAGTGTGTTATTACTGATCGAATCGTAACCTGCGACGGTGACTCCCGCATTGAGGAGGTTCGTCATCGAAATGTTGACGCCGTTACCAGCGTTGCCATCGATGGTCTGGCCAGCGGCTCCATTGAGCAACACCAGGCCTGTGCCTGTACCCGTGCCGGTCATATTGACATTCACGCCATCGCCTGGCCCGTTGTTAAACGAACCCGAGAGGCTGACGACTGCAGTATCGACGTTGGTGAACGTGGCGTTGTATTGACCCAGCGTATTTCCGCTGATGTCGTTGTCGCCTTCCATCAGGAGGACGGCTGTGGTGCCTGCCCCTGTTCCCGCCATCTGCACACCAAAACCCTGGTTGTTGGTGGCAGTTGATGTATCGATGCGGGCCGTCATGAAGGCGCCGTTCGATGCAGCGAAGTCGTAGCCATCTCCGGTGTTGTTGTTCGATTCCGAATCGGCGAAGAGTGTGCGGGCGATGGTGTTCGCACCGTCAGCAGTGACATTCACGCCATCAAAGACACCCGAAGTTCCGTTGCCGTTAAACTGGCTGCCGGCACTGCGGAAGTTCAACTCACCACCTGACGTAGCCGAAGCCACGAGTCCTTCTTCGCCATTGCCGTTGAACTGCGAGTCGATGGCACCAAAGGTGGCGACGGAGTTCGCATCGCTCACAGAGACATTGAGGCCGCTGAGCGTCGAACCCGTGAGGAACGAATCCTGGATGACACCGGTAAAGGTTGAACCACCTGTCGAGGAAACCAGCATGCCTTCAGCACCAGAGCCGTTGACAGTGACATCTTCGAGTACTGTGTTCAGAGTCGAGGCGCCTGAGGCGGTGAAATTCAATCCGTTGCCGGTAGCAAGGTTGAAAGTGCCGTTCAGAAGTTCGAAGTTTTGTGTCGCACCGAGCAGCGAGGAGACGACCACTGCGTCCGCACCGGCATTGTTGCCAGTAAACCCATCGAGCGAGACGTTTGCGATCGATCCCGCACCGGTGGCCACACCGTTAATGGCGTTGACGAGGTTGTTGTCGAAGGATCCGCGAAGACCGTTGACGGTCAACGAACTGCCGGAAGCGACGTTGTAAACAAGGCCGCGTTCCTGGGTGGCACCACCATCGCCGATGACATCCGTCAAGCCGAGGCCGAGCGAAGAAGCATTGGCAAGATCAAGATTGATCGCGTCTTGCAGACCTGTTCCGCCCGCGGCTTGCCCGTTGTTGGAAACATCAACATTTGTGAGTAGTACGGTTCCTGTGGCGGCATCAAGAACGGCATTCAGGCCGTTGGCACCGGCACCACCGAACTGTGAGTTGGAGAGGTTGGCCGTGACGTTTGCACCGGCTGTTGCATCGATGTTGATTCCGTGACGCCCCGCACTGGTGCCATTGATGTTAGCACCCGCCACCGAGATGTTGGCTCCGGCACCTGTACCGATCAGGCTGAGTGCATCGCGGCCATTGTTCGCCAGATTGGCCCCGTTAAGTGAGAAGGGCGTTAAAGCTGTTCCCAGGATGCCACTGGTTGATTCCAGCCTGATACCATCCAGAGCGTTGCCCGAAGCAGTAAGCGGCGTCGTAGAAGTGAATGTACCGGTCGCATTGTCGATCGACATGACAATACCGGAACCTGCCGTACTGCCGGTGAAGGCATTAGCACCGCCGGTCGAGGTGAGTGCGACATCAATATCAGCACCGGATGCACCGGAGATGTTCAGGTTATCCAGTTCGTTGCCAGTGCTGGCCAGGCCATCCAGCAGCAGGTCAAGATCGGTATCTGCGGCAACGCGGGTACCAAAGCCCTGGTTGTTAGATGTCGTAACTGTCCGAATCGTTCCTGTACCATCCACATTCGACAGATAGATTCCACCGGCAGTGGCGGAACCAGCTGTGTTGTTGTTCGTGATATTCAAGTTCTGCAGCAGGAAGTTGGTCGAACCGCCAGGAGTATTGGTGATCCCGCTGCCGAGTGCGTCCTGAATGTTAAACGCCGAGACTTCGTTGTTACTAGCTAGAGTGACGACGTTGCCAGCAGTACTGGTGAGTGTGGGATTGCGACTGGGGTCGTTGAAATCAAACTCGGGCAGAGTGAAGGTCTGCTGTGGGATCGAGAAGGGGCCGTAGTTGGCATAGCCCTCGATCTGATGAACCTTGCCTTCGCCCAGCAATCGCTGGAAATCGGTGAGGGTGATGGAATTGTTGTAAGGAGTAACGTTGCTGTTCCCTTGCCGAACGAGAATCAGGTCGGCAGGAGGCGAATTCGGGGGAAGCTGGGTCAATGGATCTTCATAAGTTCCGGTACCTGCTCCACCGTTGGGATTGGCGCTGTCAACCCATGTAATGAAGTAGGCTTGATCATCCCGGGGATTGATCACCGGAACAGCAACTGTCGTGTTATAAGTGGTTGTTGAGACACGCCAGTTACGCTGCACAGAAGTCAGCATGCGTTCCTGAGTATTCAGGCGTGGGAACCAGACAGTGGGCACAAAGCCGGCAAAGCGCCATTCGACATAGGCATTCACACGGGTCTTGAATGTACTGTCGTGAGTCGCAATCACACCAGCCGTCAGGTCTGTTGACAACTGAGCATCCAGTCGGCCGCGCACACCAGAGACATTGTTTTGTGTCGCATCATAGAAATAACCACCGCCATAAGCGCGCAGCCATGACATATTCTGCGTGACAGGGATTCCCAGTTCGAAATCTGCCCCGCGAAGAGCTTCTTCACTCAGGTAGCTACCGGTGAAATTGAGCTGGTTCCCTGTATAAAACAGTGTATTAGATAGACCGTTGGGCCCAATCACTTTGTCACTGCTACCTGTTGGAAGGTAGGCGTTGGCCCGCAGATCAAGGTTCTGACCCAGCGATTCGAAACCAAAACCAATCTGACTGTAGCGATTCGAGTAAGTCGTTTCATCGTTATCGTAGTAGACGTTGGCACCCCAGATGCGATCTCGACCGGCATCGTAAACACGGCCGATCAAACCCACGTTCACGCCGATCTTACTGGTGTCTGTAATCAGTAATCTCGCCTGTGGAGCAATCAGGAACTGCCCGTCATTAAGCAGTGGTGTCAGAGCACCAATCTGCGTAAATCCATGCTGGTAACCGACCCCGCTGTTCGACTGGTTGCGAACATCGAAGTAAGTGCCATTGAGCATGCCACCACCACTGAAATCCTGCATGGTGGCCACGCCGAGTTCGTCTTCTACAGATTGCGCGACAGCAGGAGCGGCCATTGCCAAGAGAAGAGCGGACGCCAGGCTGGGTTTTGTAAGTGGCATTGAACGATCTCTCCCGTTTACTTGATACGCATAGCCTGCGATCTGGCAGGCCGTGGCCCTCATGCTGCGAAATTGGCTGCGGAGCGGCTCTTTTTGCCGACTCGAAACCATGGACAACTCAATTCGTGCCCACACGTTCCGTACAGCCACTCTGTCGAGTTATCGTGAATATTCGGTCTGTAACGATTCTGATCTTGAATACGGTTGAACCGTACCTGAGGGTTTTTCAGGCTGTGAGGGAAGGAGAAGACAAGAATCCGGCGATGTTTCGCATTCGATCTCTGGATCGATCCGCAGATTCTGCCAGCGAAGTCCATTAAACCCGTGATTGGCAGATAATGTGCTAAACGCAGGAAGCCTGATCGCTATGGCCAGCAACTTAATGGACGTATTCAGAGTGATGGCATGCTCGAGCAACTCGGACGATCAACGAGTGGTGCGGCTACAGGGAAGAACCCACAAGGACATGGCCAGCATTTTCTATGGCGACGGTTTAGGGCCAACCTATTGGCCTCTTCAACGAACTCTGCGAGAACGCAGTATGCTGGCGGCGTCAGGCAGTGACGCTTCAGCGTCATAAACAAAAAGAGTGTCCGTGCCTGAGATGAAATCAGACACGGACACTCAGCTAGGCTTCTGATTGCAAGGTCTCAGGCACATGACGCTCGCATCATGCCTGCGCTATGCCAATGTGATCCTCTGACCTTAGGCCGCTGGTTTGGTTTCGGCAGTTTTGGCCTTCTTGGTTTTGGGTGTGGACTGAATTGATTTCAGTGTCTCTTTCTGGGCCGCGGTCAAGACACCCTGCAGTTCTGCATCACGTTTGGCTTTGAGAGCCGCCAGTTGCTTTTCCAGGCTCTCAATCTCGGCTGCATACTTTTTCTGGATGGTATAGACTTGCTCTTTCTGCTCGCCGGAAAGCTCGAGTTTCCCAAAGTTATTGGGCAGACGCGGCGAATCTTCCTTATCGTCCGCGGGTTTGGCACCAGCTTCGGTCTTGGGCGCCATGGCCTTTTTCGCGCCGTCGGCCTGAGCCAGCAGGTAAGCACCGGAGGCGGCTTGAATCCCCAGGGCTCTGGTTTCTGCCTGATCAGCCTGCTGTTCAGAGCTTAGTGCCTGGATTTCGGAGGCAAAGGATGAAGTCGATTGTCCCTGGTGATTCCAGAAGGCTCCACTCAGGACAGCCCCACTCAAGAGCACTCCGCCTGTCAGTCGCATAAGGCCGGTAACTCGACGCATACTCAATTTCCCCATGATCAATGAGCGTCTCGCAGAACCTGTTGCCAGTCGAGCGTAGCGGCAAAATGTGCTCATGCTGCGATAATCACTGAACACACTTATCGCATATTTGCCGCTGGTCGATGCTGACTGCAAGGAAAATCTGCCAGAAAAAGGGAAAAACGGTGAAGGCTCACGTTCTACGCAAATCGGAGAATTGAAATGGAAAACGGTCAATTTGCAGTTCGTGGCAGGATCATGTCCTGGTGCCAGAACTGATTCAGATCGATCATCAACCGATTGAACTTCTCGATATCGAGCGGTTTCGTCAGGTAACCTTGCACCTGCAACTTCTCTGTTTCGACGAACGTGGCTTCGTCTGTCGAAGCCGTCATGATGACGACAGGGATTGATTTGATCTGTTCTTCAGCACGCAGTTCCGCCAGAACATCTCGACCATCGATACCGGGTAAACCCAGATCCAGAAAGATGAGATCAGGCCGGGGGGCTTGTTGATAAATCCCCCGCTGATGGAGAAATTCCAGGGCCTGCTCACCATCAGTCACCCAGGTGAGTCGATGTCGCAGGTGACTGTTTTTCAAAGCGCCAATAGCGATGCGCGAGAACATCAGGCTGTCTTCGACCAACAGGATCTCCATCGGGCGGCCAACGGTTTCTGTATTGATCATTTGACCTCCTCGCGAATGAATCACCTGCCTTAAGGATTTTCGCTTGGAAGATCCTGTTCCAGCAAGTGACCTGCGAGAAAATCCCTGCTCAAAAGGACGAATACTGGTCTGACCAGAATTGCCAAAAGCCAGTGATGTTTCGTCTGTTGTTGACTGACCACTTCTGGCGAGCGGGAGATGAGCCCCATGAAATGACCACGTGCGGAGTCCCTCCTGATTCCTGTGCCTCGTGGGCACCGGGTCAGTACGGTCGTCATTCTGAGGAAAATCGTCGGTGTCAGGTCGATAGATGTCGATCATTATGTACACAATTCAAAAAGCGAAAAGAGTCAGCGAAAGCGATTCGTCGGCGAAAATGGAGTTGTTGAGAAAGAATTCCGGTACTCACGAGAGCTCATTTCTGAGAGGCTTTACAGTCTGGGAGGGAAAACCCTTTCAGCAAACGAATTTGTCAGGTGAGTTTGTCCTGCAGAATCCTTCCGACACAAAACGCCGTTGGTTGTTCTCATGAGCAGGTTTGCGGAAATCAAAATGCTTCAGGCAATCAACACCAAGGATTGACACCTGACGAACTGTGAAAGTTCGCAGCGAGAATCTATCCGTCTGTTTCTGACGAGCGACCTTTGTCATGAAAATCATGGAATCTGTGTGATGCCCGACGAACATCAACAGAAACGCACGATACAAAACAAGCTCAATCAACCGGTCGAGTTGAATGCCAGGCGACACACTTCATTGAAGCTGTGGATTTCTCGCTGGGGACTACGTCTCTCTGCATGTCGATGGTGTGTCGCTTTCTGGCAGAGATCTCCTCATTCACCATCATCTCACCGGACTCTGAACATCGGGGAGCAGGGCGAAGCCAGAGCGGAGAAGTACTTGAAGGAGTTGGGATATCAGATTCTCGCCAGAAATCTACGCACCCGACTGGGTGAGATTGATCTTCTGGCACTCGAAGGCGAAACGATTGTCTTCATCGAGGTGAAAACCCGTAAGTCGGATGCGCGCGGCCGACCAGAAGAGGCGATTCATCCGCGTAAACAAAAACAGCTGTCGAGAGTGGCGATGGCGCTCTTGAAGTCGAAAGGGTGGTTGCATCGACAATCAAGAATCGATGTCATCACAATTACGGGAGAGCCAGAAAGCCCAGATTGTGAGCTCAGGCACTATCGCCATGCCTTTCCTTCGGTACTCTGACCCGATGATTCAACCATCGCGTCATTCAAACGCTATGACCTAACGTAATGGCAAAAGATCGGTTTCCAGGTCAAAGCGGGAATCGTCTTCCTCCCGGCCTTCCTGTGGCTTCCAGTTCACCAGGTCACTGAAGTCAAGAAAGCCATCGTCCAGTTCGTCTTCATCGGTCGTCGATGAATAGTGATTCGAACCTGCACTCAAGTGAGGCTGTGTAAAAAAAGTCTCACCCGTGCTTGAGTCACCGAATGGAACATCCTCAGTCGATGATTCGTTGGTCGAATCATCTTCAGGATTAAGCCATAGCGTTTCGATGCGTCGGGTTTCCGGCTGCCGGGTCTGAAGAATCTCAAGCCTGACGAAGGCTGGCTGAATCTCAATCACTCGAATGATCGTATCATCACCAACAATGAGACACTCGTTCACAGCTCGTGAAAACTCAAGCATCCTGAACCTCATCAGTTGTATTCCGGTATCACTTCCACACGACCTGCGAGTATGAGCCAGGCATTTCGCGTCCGAGTGATGTCATCAATTGAGGGGTCATTCTGCCGACGGACATCAACTCGCACAAGTCGGAAAATCATCTTGGCGCATAGTTCCGTAAACCTTCTCAACGTCAAGAAGTACCGCAACATTTCCCAAGATTTTTCTGCTGAAAAGCCAGTGAAATTGCCCTTGCATTGAAGACTCATCACTGATCACAGCACGTCCCGGAGAGTGATACTGAATCATGTCAAGTGTTGGGTCGTCGCTTCTATTGGCTTCAAAAAAAATCATCAAGTATGGCCCAGACGCTTGCATCCCCAATGCATTGTCTTTCTCGCTGGATCAACAGTCCAATGTCGTGATGCGATCAACTATCGATTGAGGAGTTGCCCAGGGCTCAGCCTGCGGGCTGCAAATGCCGGCTTGAGAGAGGCATCCATCAGAGAATCCACTCCTTCCAGTCGTGCCAGTGTCTGGCCTTGTCGATTCAGGATTTCCACATCCATGCTGACGACATGGGCTGTCGTCTTCTGGATGCGGCACGTGATGATCACACCTTCGGCAGGCCACTTTCTTTGGAGAATTTCAATGCGGCGAATTCCAGTCGGTAACGACGGCATGCCACGCTGTTGCCAAGCCCAGACAATCGCCATCTGAAAGATCACATCCAAGACAAGGGGATCAATCAGCCAACTGTGACGATGAGGTTTATGCATCCACAACCGAGGGGCCTCTGCCACGCGCGAGATCACGCTGAGTTGTCGTTCATTGCAGGTCAGAACCTGCTCGATGCCCTGCATGAGAGGGCCATGAAACAACCATTCCTGATACAGATCAGCGGGCAGGATTGAACGATCAAACGAGTCTCCTCGCAATTCGTTGGTGGTGGTTACGGGAGTTTGATCGATGGTCTGCCCCGTCATGATGACGTCTGCTGTGGCGTGCAGCAGCGTTCGTCCAGCCGCTTCGCTGGTCAACCGGGCTTGCCATGGTTGAACCCATCCACTGGTGTGGCGGGGGCTGTCAGCTTCGGCTAAAGGCTCCAGTTGAACCTTGAGGTGAGCGAGTTCATGAGAACTGAGGCGGACACCCTTCATCACTTTGACGTTCTCAAAACCACTCAGTGCCATCCCCGGGGAAAGATGTGCTGCCCCATGAGCCATCCATTCGAGCATCATCGCCAGCGGAAGGACCGCTTTTCCTCCAATCACATGATCATCCAGAAAAGGATGGTCATTGACTGACAGTAATCGATCAAACCCCTGTCGACTGGCCACGACTGGCTTAGTCTTTTCAATGGGCGTTTGTGACTCAACGAGTGTTGCCGCAGCCGTCGGTTGGACAGGAGCCAGGACGACGATTTCGACCGGCCGCTCGCTCGACTGGCAATACTCGCTGGCAAAAATCGAAGCACCTTCCCGCAGGGGAATCAATCCCACCTGTTCTTTGGAAAAAATGGCTCGCAACTGATCATTCACCATCCCGCCATCCCATGGCCCCCAGTTCCACGAGGTCACATGACACTCGGGATGCTGCGCTGCCCATCCCCGCGCCTGCTTATTGAGAATTTCATTGGCAATCGCGTAGTCGGCCTGTCCCGTTCGGCCGTATCGACCGGTGAACGAAGAGAATAGGCCCAGCATGCGCAATTGAGATGGATCAATAGCGGCAAGGAGATGCTTCAGCCCCTGAACCTTCACACGCATGACATCGTCAAATTGCTCCCGGGTCTTACGCTCAATCCGCGCATCCGCAATCACACCCGCCCCGTGAATCAAACCCCGGATGGGGCCCATAGTGGCCACAATCTCTGCCAACGCGTGGCGGACACTGGAGGGATTCGAAACATCCACCCGTTGATAAACGGCTCGCACACCAGCCTTCGCAAAACGATCAAGATTGGTACGGAGTTCCTGCTGCGCCAATCGTTGACGGGCTTCATCCGCTACCATTCGAGGTGTCCAGCCGACGGGATTTTCGCTCATGATCTGCTGACGGAATTCGATTTCCGTCAGTGGTCGGTCATTCTCGCTGGTCGTCGCAGAAAGTTCAGGAGGCGGAGTTCGCCCCAATAGCACCATGGTTGTCCCCAGGGCTTTGCCGAATTCAAGGGCGGCTTCCATCGTCACGCCGCGGGCACCACCTGAGACAACGACGAGATCGCCAGTAGACAGAACGGGGTTCGCTTGGGCAGTTGCTCCCTGCACATCGAGCGTGTTCCATTCCACCTGAACTTCTACGGGAGATCCTCCCGGAAACTGCGCGATCCCCGTCTCGAGGGGGCCTGTGGCCAAAAGTTCTTCCACAAGCTGCGGTACAGCCTCTGTGTGGGAAAGTTGTCCTATGTCGAACACTCTCGCAGTGACTTCGGGCCATTCGTGCCGAGCGGTCTTGATGAGCCCGGTCAATCCGCCCGATTCTGGAGCGACGATGTGGCGAGGAGCGTTGGAGTCCAAAACTCCAAAGTGGCCATTGAGACGGACAACGCCGCCTAACAATCGTCTTTCACCGGCCACAACATCTTTGCGAAGTGCCGACGAAACCTGCTGCAGCCATTCGAGGTTCTGCCACAGGTTTGTCAAAGGGTCCTGGGCCGCTGTACTTGGGAGAAGGATCAAGCCGCTCAGAACATCGGGAACACTAACCACCGACGCACCTTGTATGGTGGCTGTCTGAGGCACAATTCGAGAGGTAATGCCCTCGTTGATCAGAGCACTGGCGAGTGCGCGGGAAAGACCGCTCTCTCCGAGGCCATCATCAGTGATCCAGACTTCGTGCCGGAATACATCCTTAGTGCGGCGTTCGCTGGCAGGTGCGAGAGCCACTGTTTTCAAAAGGCCACGCTGGAGTGTGTGTGGTTCCGGGAAGCGAACCTCACGGGGCATGGCCTGTGTGCTGCCAGCAATGGCAGTCGGGGGAAGCTCATTCTCTTTGTGAGTGGATTCAACAATGAGTCCGAATGAGCCTAGTGCATCAGATGAAGTGTTTTTTTTTAACTCATACGTGCTAACGGGAATGCCTGCAGCAGTGGTCTCCGGATAAGCCGCAACGACATCGGCGAGTGTCTGGAGCGAGCCCAGTTGTTCTGGAGAAACGACGGGCAGGTTCGGGAATCGTTCCTGCATGGCACTGAGAATCTCGACACGCTTGATCGAATCGATCCCCAGGTCGTGATCAAGACTCATCCGCAGCTGTAGCATTTCCTTGGGGTAACCCGTTTTTTCGGCGACGACCTGCAGCAAGGCATTGGCGAGATCAGATCCGCCAGAATGTCCGTTTGAACCATTGGTTCCATGGGAAGCTGCTGGCATGCTCACGGAAGGAGAGGCCGAACTCTGAATCACTCCCGAGGAAGCCGCGATGCCCGCGGACGGCACTGGTTCGCCCGGGTAGGCAGCGACGACATCGGCGAGAGTCTGAAGCGAGCCAAGCTGTTCTGGAGACACAACAGGGAGGTTCGGGAAACGTTCCTGCATGGCACTGAGAATTTCGACCCGCTTGATCGAATCGATCCCCAGATCATGATCAAGACTCATCCGCAGTTGCAGCATTTCCTTGGGGTACCCCGTCTTTTCTGCGACCACTTCTAATAGTGAGGCAGCCAGACCGCTGGATTCGCTGACAGAACTCGTCTGCGATCGGCTGGAAGTCGGTACTGGTGCGGTCAGTTCCTGGGGAATCTTCGCAACTGCTGGTGCAGTACCTGTTGTCGATTGCGGATAGGCTGCGACGACATCGGCAAGAGTCTGAAGCGAGCCGAGCTGTTCTGGAGACACGGCGGGCAGGTTCGGGAAACGTTCCTGCATGGCACTGAGAATTTCGACGCGCTTGATCGAATCGATTCCCAGATCATGATCAAGACTCATTCTCAGTTGCAGCATCTCCTTGGGGTAGCCGGTCTTTTCAGAGACCACTTCCAAAAGTGACGCTGCCAGTTCGGAGTTCGTCTTTCCGGCTGGAGGTGCCATAACTGGCACAGGAGCTGGTACTGTGACTGGAACTGCTGCTGGTACCACTGCTGAGACCACAGGTTGAGCGGGTGTGATCATGGGTGGGGCCGGTGGCAAGACGGCGACTGGCGGTATAGCCAAGATCGTTGTGGCGGGCACCGCAGGTGTCACTATGGGTGGCATTGCCGGTGGCAGAGGTGCTGCCAGTGCCTGGGTCGCAGGGCTGGTCATTGAACCATTGGGGCTGGCGGCTGGCACATGCTGAATGAGTTGTGTCAACAACTGTAAAGCCTGCTGCTGCTGCGCGAGAAATGTCTGATGTGCCAGAGCGGTCTGCTGCTGAATGGCCTGCAGTGTCTCAAGATAGGATGCCACGGGGGAAGAATCCTTGATCTGAACGGGATGAGTGAGCGGTTGTGTTTGGTTGATCTGTGCGGTGTTCGTGATGCTGTTGGTAACGAAACGATCTTCCATAGAATTCAGTGAAAATTCGGAAGACTTAGCTGATGCGCCTGTCGATGAAGATGCCGTAGTGTGTGAACTTAACTCAGGTGACATCGATGACTTTGGTGGTGTCAATGAAGCATGCTGTTGAGCAACATCAGAAGAGCTTTGAGGCATCGAACCAATAGCGTTGGTCAAATTGGCTCTCGGCAGTTCAGAGCTCGTTGCCGGGATTTGAACCGGCTCAGCCAACTTCGTTTTGACAGGCAGAGG
This sequence comes from Planctopirus limnophila DSM 3776, assembly GCF_000092105.1. NCBI lineage: Bacteria > Pseudomonadati > Planctomycetota > Planctomycetia > Planctomycetales > Planctomycetaceae > Planctopirus > Planctopirus limnophila. The sequence continues at coordinate 584,893 of NC_014148.1, forward strand.
TGGCTTGGGCTTGGTGTAGTTGGCACCACAGATCGGAATGGTGCCTTCCCGTGGTTCGGGGAGATGGTGATTACTCCAGAGTGTGGGGGCATCCCAATGCGCGAGTTGAAGATCGTGACCACTCACAGCCAGTTGGCCCAGTAACCAGGCCAGATCCCATTCACCTCGTCGGCGTCCTTGTGAACTATCAAGAGCCAGAGCCTGATGCGGTTGCCCACTCAGGATCGAAGAGACCAGCCCTGTCAACACGTGGCCGGGGCCCACTTCGATAAACGTGCGCACCCCTGACTGATACATCGCGCGAATCTCATCCAAAAAATGGACAGGCCTGGCCAGTTGACTGGCCAGCAGTTCGCGGGCAGCGTCTGCTTCCTGTGGATAGACTTTGGCCGATGAGTTGGCGTAAACGGGAATCGATCCGCCATGAAAGGGAATCTGTTCGAGTGCCGGACGGAATTTGTGGGCCGCCTGTGCGACCAGCGGGCTATGGAATGCCGCAGCCACCGCCAACTGTTTGCCTCGCAGATTCCGCTGGCCCAGCAATTCACCAGCCCGGGCAATCTGATCCAGCCGACCCGAGATCACGACTTGTGAAGGGCTGTTATGGTTGGCAATTACCAGTTCGAGATTCAATTCGCGAAGTGCCTGCTCGACAACTTCACTTGAAGCATGGATTGCGAGCATGCCACCCGGCTGAAGTTCTCCTTCCGCCATGAGTTGCCCGCGCAGCATACTGAGTCGATAAAGCTCTTCAGGCGAAAATCGGCCCGCCGCACACAGAGCGGTCAATTCCCCATAGCTATGCCCAGCCACAGCGGTTGGTCGAATGCCAAACCGTTGAAGAACTCTCCATCCTCCCAGGCTGACGGCGCCTAAGGCAGGCTGTGCGACATCCGTGGCTTTCAGCTGGGTAGTGGCCAAAGCACGCGCTTCGTCATTCCAGACGTTAACAGGGTAAATTGCGTCCGATAACGTCCAGGAAAAGGCCCGATTTCCCGTTCGAGGTGCATCCGCAAAGGCATGATTGGCAGCAGCCAGCACATCCCGCATTTCGGGAAAGAGACAAGCCAGATCGCGGAGCATTCCCGGATACTGTGATCCCTGTCCGGGGAATAAAAGTCCGATCGATCCAGAGGCGAATCCTCGCGAATAGGCGACTCCTTCGGGAAGTGTCCATTGCACAGGTGCTTCGAGAGGAGACTGCCGCGTGCGGCCGATCTGCTCGATCGCCCGTGTTGCCGGTGTTGGCCAGTCGGTCGAGGAAAGATCAGCCACCATGGCTAGTCGGCAGAGATCCTGAGCACGAAACTGGCTCCGCAATTGTGATGCTAGCTGGCGAACTGTTTTTGGTGAACGACGAGCCTGCGCGAGAAACTCATGGATCGTTCGAATGAGCTGATCGTCATCAGGGCCACTGAACGTAAGCAGTTGAATCTGACCATCCCACCCCGGTTGGCGTGGCGGGCGGCATTCAGCCGGTGCTTCTTCCATCACACAGTGAAAGTTACTTCCTCCAAAGCCGAACGCACTGACTCCTGCCCGCCGCTTGCGATTCAGGCCCGGCAGCCAAGGGCGGCTCTGAATGTTGACATAGAACGGGCTTTGACGATCGCCGGAATTGGAGCGGAGAGCATCCGCCGGTTGATCGACTTTAATTGTCGGGGGCAGGACCTCGTGGTGAAGTGCGAGGAGCACTTTGATCAGACTGGCAATGCCTGCAGCCGCTTTGGTGTGACCAACCTGCGACTTGACGGAGCCGACAGCACACCAGGCACTTTTTGCTTCGCCGGCAACTGTTCGGGCAGCGGCCTCAAAGATCGTCGTCAGACCTTTGATTTCGGTGGCATCGCCAACTTTAGTTCCCGTCCCGTGAGCTTCCACCAGATCGATTTCGTGGGGAGAAATCCCCGCCTGCTGATAGGCATCTTCCAGGCAGCGAATCTGACCTTCGGCTTTGGGCGCATAAACCGCAGTCCCTTTGCCATCACTGGAAGTCCCCACACTGCGAATGACACCCAGAACGCGATCGCCATCCCGTTTTGCATCGGCGAGTCGCTTGAGAACCATCAGCCCGACACCTTCACCCAGCATTGTGCCATCTGAGTTCTGGCTGAATGGCCGGGCATCTCCTGTCGGAGACAGTGCCGGCGTTTTGCTGAAGCACATATACATGAAGATATCATTGAAGGTATCGACACCTCCGGTGAGCACCATATCGCTCCGACCCGCCTGCAGTTCGAGCAGAGCCAGGTGTAACGCGCTTAATGAACTGGCGCAGGCGGCATCGACCACACAGTTCGTGCCCCACAAGTCGAGCTTATTGGCAATTCGACCGGCAACCACGTTTCCTAGTAGCCCAGGGAAAGAGTTTTCCTGCCAGGGGACATACGCTGCCGAGATGCGCTCGATGACATCCTGTGCCACTGAGGGGGCCACACCCGCTTCTTCGAGAGCTCGTTTCCAGTGCGGATGCCCCAGTCGAGCACCCAGTGGAATGACCATTTCGAGAGTACCGGTGACTCCGAGAATGCACGAAACCCGCGATCTGTTGAAGACTCGTTCCTGCCCGTAACCTGCGTTTTCCAACGCTCTTTTGGCGGCCACCAACCCCAAGAGCTGGGAGGTATCAATCGCTTCAAGATTATTCGGTGAGATGCCAAATTCGAGCGGGTCGAAATCAACAGCTTTCAAAAACCCACCCCTACGGGCATAGGTTCTATCAGGAGATTTCGGGTCAGCGTGGAAATAGTCGTCGACGTTCCAGTGTGTCTCGGGAATCTCACGAATGCAGTCGACACCACGCCGGATATTTGACCAGAATTCCTCGGCACTGGCCGCTTCCGGAAACAGACACGACAGACCGATGACCGCAATCGGTTCTGGAGCAGATCCATGTTGCTGTGGTGTCGTAGCAAGTTGAGACATTGTCGAGGGAGCCATGCCGGTCATTTATTCTTCAGGATCTGGACAGGATGCAAAATCTGGACAGGATGCAAACTATCGATTGTGATCACAGCCATCAGTTGATCAAGTCGAGAAGAGTTTGTCGCTCCTGTGGAACAACTCTCTGCCAATCAGGATGAACAGGGAAGCCTGTCCATTGCAAGGCATTGGCTCGTTGCACATAAGCCGCACCGTAGAGCAGATTCAGAGCGACAGTACTCACTTTTCTGGCGGCAGGTTCGGCGAGGAACGTACCCTTGGTCCATTCATTGAAAGCTCCCATCGAAGGGCCGCACCAGATCTGGTAGTCGAGTCGACGTTCTGGCAAACCTTGATTGGCCCAGCGTGAGGACTGGCCCAGATACCATCGGAAAATCAACGCCATTTTATGTTTCGGCTCTTTTTCCGCACGTTCCAGCTGACGAGGATCCCGCTTGGTGAAGAATTCGACGGTCTGTTGCCAAACGTGGTCGAGTGTGGTCTGGAACATCGTCTTTTCGATCTGCTGACGTTCAGCGACAGGGATGTCATCAACCGATGCATAGGTGCGATAGAGTTCGTGCAGCTTGGCGGCTCGCATGGCGAACATGGTGCCTCGTCGCAAGACCTGCAGTTTAACTCCCATCTCGAACATGTCAGCCGCCGGTGCCATAATGCAGTCAGCCTGCTGAGCTTCGGCTAACAGTTTTCGCACGACATCACTGGTACCTGATTCCACACACGCCTGATGAACGGAGCCTACCATCACATAGGCGGCACCCATCAGATAGGCTGCGGCTGTCGATTGGGGTGTGGCAATCCCTCCCGCTGCACCGACTCGCACTGGTTCGGCAAACTTGAATTCATCCTGAAGTCGATCGCGCAGGGCAATCAACGAAGGCAGCAGCGACACCAGCGGGCGGTTATCCGTATGGCCACCCGAATCAGCTTCAGCAGTCACATCCTGAGCGACAGGAATGTAAGCCGCAAGACGTCCCTGTTCTTCAGTCAGCACTCCCGTAGAGACCATGTGGGCAACCAGTTTGGGAGGTGCCGGGGACATGAATTTCGTAGCGACTTCGACGCGAGAAACTTTGGCAACGACACGGTTGGGGACCACGATTTCGTGTCCACGCTGATGCACACCAGAGAGCCGATATCGAATGATATTGGGTGTCAGATCCAGGAATGCAGAAGCCTCGACCAGCCGGACATTTCGCCGAAGATACAGATCTGTCACAGCCGCTTCGAGCCGAGGTTCACTGGGGCTGTGAATCAGGTTGGCGCCCCATGGCTTCCCGGCACAGTTTTGCTCCAGCCTGGTCAGGGCCTGTTCAACACGTTCGGGCGAAAGTCCGGCTGCTCCAAAAATCCCCAGCATGCCCGACTGAGCCATCTCTTCGACAATGGATTCGGAACCAATCCCTGCCGCCATGGCACCGGACATGTAGGCATATTTGACGCCGTGATATTGCCTGAAGGCGGCCGAGCCCAGTTGGTGAGGGTGGAGTGCGGGAATGATACCCAGTAAATGTCCTTTCGCAGAACCATGCCAGGGCTCAATGCAATAGTCATGGGGTGCTGATTCTGGTTCAAGAGCAGTCACCGACAATGGCCAGTTGAGTCGTCCCAACAGTTGGGCCACGGCTTGAGGTTCTCGAGGAGAGGCCCAGGTTGCAGAATGATTCCCTGCCGAGGGTCGTGGGCCAGCCGATGTTGTCGTCATGCTTCTCGTATCCACCGAACTCTGGGAAGTTTCAGAGTATCGCTCGATTGCCAATCCCATGTCAGCCGTGACGAACATCTGGCGGCGTCATGTCTGCCAGTAAGTTTTTGCAGAAGTCAAACACCAGGGAGAGTGATTTTCACTCAGTCATTGAACCGGTGACGTCTCAGGACTCTTTGATCAGAGCGTTCCTGTCAGGTAATTGGCGTTGACTTTGCGGACGCTATTATACGACTTGAGTGGGACAACGCACCTCTCAGAATCCTCTGTGAGTAGCCTCTTTCTGGAATTCATCTGTCGATCAACTCCGGTTGTAGGAACCAGCCGGGATTTTGTTAAGCTGGGCGAAGATTTCCCGATTTGCAATCGCTCGCGGGCGAGTCTTCACTCGTCGTGACTGTCACAATCTGGCATCATCGTGACGAACGCGACCGTTACTGTGTCAGGGGGTATGCGATTCTGTGGGATTGTGAATGATCCCGAATGCTGATGAGCATCGATAAGGACAGATTTTGAACGCTGATGGTGCCATCTGATGACGTGGCGAACGTTCTGGGCGAATGCTTTCGCCATACCTCGAAAGCCTCCGTTATCTGCGGAAGATCGGGCGCTTTCGGCCTGGGTGGCTCAGGAACTGAAGCGGAGAAACCTCGATGTTCCGGCTATTCTGGTGGTTGAATCGTGCCAACCACTCGCGGGAATTGCCGCCCAGCTCATGATCTTCCTGGAGCCGAGCCTGTCTCTGTTCATGCGGCCAGTTGACATTGGCAGGTTTCGGGAATTCATCGAGAAAGAAGGGGCGCTGGATGATCTGGTCGGGCGACTGCAAGGCCAGCCCGCAGTCGAGGTTGGCGATTCAAAATCAAAAGATCAGACAGAAGCCAATTCGGAACCTTCTCGACTGCCGGAGACTTCCAGCATCTCAGATTCCATCAACTCTTCGGGTGACTCGCCATCGGCCGTTTCTGACGCAACCACCGAGAGGCCATAACCCAGGGCCTGACGACCTTCGGGAGTCAGTTGATAGCGCAGACCATGCTGTGCTTCTGCAAGTTCAAATCGAATGAGCCCCCAGGCGATCAACTTCCCATGCCCGGCAGAAAGAGCAGCAGGCTCCATGCATTCAAGGCTGGAAATGCGCGGGATCCAGGTCTCTGTCAGCCCGTTCGCAAGTTTCTGGGGCTGATAAGCCTCAAGAAGGCTTCGTAACTCTGGCTGTTGGCCGATGAGTCGGGAAGGCATGCCCAAAAGATCCACAAGTTCAAAAGATTCGTGGGGTTTCATGCCGTTCGTATCGACCTGAATCTGTCGATGGAAACGGTTTGCCTCATGACCGCGATTTAACAGTCATGAGGCATGCAACCGATATATTCGGATTCACCCGAGCGCGACTGATCCTAACGGCACGAATGCCGATGGGTTGGATGGGGCAGGAATCACCTGAGATCAGATGTTTTCAGCTTTCAGAAGCATGGCTTCAATCGCAAGTCCTGGTCCAAAACCGAGGGCGACAACAGGGCCATTGATTCTTTCTTCACGCATTCTGTCGAGTACGAACAGAATCGTTGAAGAGGACATGTTGCCGTGCTTTTCGAGCACTTCACGGGCCGGGGCCACATGGCTGTTGGAAAGTGAAAGTGCGGCCAGGCAGGAATCGAGAATACGCGGACCACCCGGGTGAATGGCCCAACCAGCGATATCCTTGATGGTGAGTCCTTCGCGAGCAAGGAAAGGAGTCAGCCAGCTGACGAGGTTTTCCTCAATCAGTGCAGGAACTTTTTGCGAGAGAGTCATTTCGAAGCCATGATTTCCAATCCGCCAGCTCATCGCGAACTTGGTGTTGGGCACCAGGAACGAGCCACTGCGGATCAGTTGATAGGCTGGCTTTCGATCCTCAATCTTCGAAGATCGGCAAATGACGGCTCCAGAACCATCTGCAAAGAGTGCATTGGCAATCACTTTGTCGGTTGTCCAGCCGTAATGGTGGTGCAGGCTGCAGAGTTCGACAGAGCACATCAGAACGACGGCATCGGGATCAGAAGCAGTGTATCCATGAGCGACACGCAGACCGTTAAATGAGCCGTGGCAACCCATGAAGCCGACATGAGTTCGTGAGGTGTTGCGGTTGAGGCCCAGTTCTTCAATCAGGCCCATGTCCACGCCGGGAGAATTAAATCCACTGCAGGAAACCGTCACTATGTGCGTGATCTCTCTGGCGTCCTGGCCTGCATCCCGGAGTGCAGCGACAGATGATTTGATGGCCAGTGGTAAGGCATGCTGCTCGTATTGCCTCATGCGTTCCTGCGTGGAGGGCCCGTAATCTTCTTCGTTCTCGCGTTCGTAAAAGAAGAATTCATCTCGATCGTCGGCTCGAATGAAATCTTCTGGTTCCGCACCGACTAGAACAGAGCCGCGATGTTTGACGCCTGATCCCTGATAGATCATTTCCATGACCCGGCGATGTTCATCGGAGTCGCAACAGGTGTTGCTCATGGCAGAGTAAGCATCCATTTGCGGGATTCGTGATGCGGGAGCAGCAGTCCCGATTCCAGAAATGAGCATTGCCATAATCACTAACTCCGAAAAAAAGCACATGAGAAACGAAAACTTCGAGATTGTCTGGTGGACGCAACCAGCTCAGGAGAGAGACTGATATTTGCCAGCCGGGCAAGGTGAAGACTGAGTCAATACGACTTTTGAAAACCAGCCCCAGTGTAATCGCGATTTTCTTCGCAATCACTGTAAACATTCCAGATTCTCTCATTTGCCAGAAAATCTGATCTTTATCAACTATCGACTTGCCAAGTGTGAAGACCCGCAGAATTCGCGAGTCAAAACCACATCAACTGGCATGAAGGCTGCCTACATGGCACAACCGGCGTAATGCGAAGCACCAGCAAAGAGATAGATCCCTGTCGAACAGAGGTCAACGCAATCACAGAAGGTACTTAGGGGTCGTAAGTGCATGTTCTTGAGTTTGAAGGTTTGGAACATGCATTTCCTGCGAGGGTTACGTTGAAACAAAATCTTCGCAGAAATTTTAAAACAAGTGTTTGACATGTCGGGTCGATAGCCTAGAATGAATCAAACGTTTGTTTAGTTTTGTTGGAAAAAGTAATGCCCCCCTCTTCGGATGATACCCGGACCCGGCTGGTGGAAGCGGCTGGTCTCATGTTTGCAGACAAAGGATTTGATGCTGCGGGTGTCCGGGAGATCTGTCACGAAGCCAAGGCCAATGTGGCGGCCATCAAGTACTACTTTGGGGATAAACGCAGTCTTTACAAAGCTGTTCTCGAACATGTGCATGTCTGCAAGGAAAATCTTGGGCAGGTCATGGCGAGTGAGGAGTGGCAGGCCCAGACACCATTGCAACAGCTGAAGTCTTTCATTCTCGAAATGGTCAAGGAGCATCTGGCAAGCCAGAAGCCGGCCTGGCACCTCGAAATCATGCTCTGGGAAATGACCAGGCCCACTCCTGAGGGCAAAGAAGTAATTGAGCTGCAACTCCGCCCGATGGCCACGCATCTTAAAAAAATTCTCATGCAGATTGTGGGAGATGATATCCCTGAAGAAACCATCTGGAAGTGCGGCTTCAGTATCGTGGGGCAGGTACTTTTTTACTACGTTCATCAGGCGATCGCCCGGCAATTGGCGGGGGACACTATTTATAATCAGCTCACAGTGGAGCAGATTGCCAGTCATATCTATAGATTCTCAGTCGCGGGATTAGCAACGGTTGCCAACCGACCAGAACTGGTTACCCAAATTGATTCATAAAGTTCAGCTTTGAAAATCGGATTGATTCTATAAGCAGTATTCTACACACAATTCATGGAGCACCAGTTATGAACTGGGTGGCTTGGAAAATGCTCAATGGCGATCCCGTGAAATACCTCGGGACCGTCTTTGGTGTGGGCTTCGGAGTTCTCCTGATTGCCCAGCAATGCTCGATCTTTGTGGGCATTATTCTCCGCACGGCAAATCCAATTGCTGATGTTCGAGAAGCTCAGATCTGGGTCATGGATCCATATCTGCAGAATGCCGACGAAATTAAGCCCCTTTCTGATAGCGATCTCTATCGGATCCGTGGCGTGGAAGGAGTGGATTGGGCGGTCAAAATCTATAAAGGACTGGCTCGAGCTAAAATCGAAACGGGAAACTTTCGCCAGGTGATTCTGATGGGAGTTGATGATCAGTCGTTGATCGGTGCTCCTGTCAAAATGATTGAAGGAGATATTCGCGATCTCAAGCGGCCGGATGCCATCGTGATGGATCAGTATGGATACAAGTATCTATGGCCGAACGAGCCTTTTCAGGTCGGTCGTGAAGTCGAAATGAATGATCGCCGGGCAGTGATTGTCGGGATTTGCGATGTTTCCGCACCATTTCAATCATTCCCGGTTGTATTCACGCGATATTCACAGGCTGTTCAGTTTGTGGCCAGCGAACGCCAGCAGTTGTCATTTGTCGTGGCGGCTCCCCGTCAAGGATATCAGGTTGATGAAGTGTGTCGCCTGATAAATGAGCAAACTCGCTCAATTGGCGAGAAGTCCGGATTGATTGCCATGCCGTATCGTGAGTTTGTCTGGATCAATATCAAATACTATCTGGAGAATACGGGGATCCCGGTGAATTTCGGGATCACGATCACCTTGGGTTTTATTGTCGGAACGGCGATTGCAGGACAGACATTCTACTTATTTACAATTGAGAATCTGAAACAGTTTGGAGCGCTCAAAGCGATGGGAGTCACAAACTGGGGGATCGTGGGCATGATTTGCCTGCAGGCTTCTGTCGTGGGGGTGATTGGTCTTTCGATTGGTTTAGGATTGACGGCTCTTTTCTTTGTCGCGACGACCAGGCTTTTACCCGATTTGCGCGGTTTGCATCTGATGTGGGAAATTGCCGGGGGAACGTGCCTGGCTGTCACGTTAATTATTTGCCTGGCAAGCGCATTAAGTCTGCGAAAGGTGTTAACGCTCGAACCGGCCGTGGTTTTCCGATAACAAGTCATCGCACTGTTTGTGAGATAGTAAGTGATACATGGAATCTGAGTCTGCTACGCGATTTTTGTTTACCGGTTTCTACTTTGCTAAGTGATAGTGATGAGTCTGTGGGATGCTGGTAAGTAACAGGTTGTTTCCTGCGTGTCTGTGTGAGGGGTATCGATGAATACATTGCTCATGCCGGAGTCCTCGATTAACACGCAGTCCCCACTGAAGGTGGGTGTGGCTTGTGTGAAGCTTGTGAAAGAGTTTGGTGACGGCGCGAATCGCAATCGCGTGCTTCACGAATTGGATATTGATTTTTACTCGAACCAGTTGACCCTGCTGGTGGGCCCCAGTGGTTGTGGCAAGACAACACTGATTTCGATTATTGCCGGCCTGTTGTTTCCCACCAGTGGTGATGTCGAACTGTTTGGAACGCCTCAATCGCGCTTGAAGGGCGGAAAGCTGGTTCGTTTTCGGGCTCAGAACGTGGGTTTTGTGTTTCAGCAATACAATCTGCTGCCGGCTCTCACTGCGACTGAGAATGTCTGTGTACCGCTGCTGATTCAGGGGGTTCCCAGGCCCCGGGCATTGATCAAAGCGAAAGAAATGCTCGATCGCGTCGGTCTTTCTCCCCGGGCGGGGGCATATCCACGAGAGCTTTCAGGCGGTCAACAGCAGAGAGTCGCCATTGCTCGGGCACTCGTGCATGAACCGCGACTACTCGTTTGTGATGAACCGACGGCTGCACTGGATGGAAATTCGGGTCGGACTGTGATGCAACTGATCCGGGAAGTGTCCGTTCAGCCGGGGCGTGTGGTGATTGTCGTCACGCATGACTCGCGGGTCTATTCCTATGGTGATCGCATGATTGAAATGAGCGATGGTCGAGTGACGAATATCAGTAATTCTCCGTCATCGTCGATGACCGATTCTCAAGTGATCAGTCAGTTCAAGACAAAGGAAACTCACTGATGCGCCGCTGGATATTGCCAGTTCTTGCTGCCGTGGCCTTGGCGTTTTCACTCGTTCATATGAGTTTGGAAAATGTGCGCCCACCGGCACAGTTCCCGCCTGTGGAACCGGCCAGGTCACCTTATCGACAGGTGGTGGCCGGGTCCGGTCTGATTGAAGCGAAGTCGGAGAACATCTCAGTGGCTGCTGAAACCGCTGGTGTTGTTACAGAGATTGCCGTTCGAGTGGGCCAGTCGGTCGAAAAGGGCCAGGTATTATTCCGCCTCGATGATCGAAAACAGCGTTCCGAGCTGGGAGTTCAGACCGCAGCGCTTCTATCGGCCAAAGCTGAGTTGGAGCGATTGAAAGCGTTACCTCGGCCAGAAGATCTTCCTCCCAGTGCTGCAAAACTGGCAGAGGCCCGTGAGGATCTGGAGTTGCAGAGAGACCAGCTCAACCGTGCCGAAGAATTGGTGGCGAAACGAGTGATCCAGCAGGAAGAACTCGTCCAAAGAAAGCAGGCCTATTCGATGGCCCGGGCCCGGCTGGAGAACGCCGAGGCGCAGGATCAAAAACTTCGGGCAGGTGCCTGGAGTTATGAAATTGATGTGCAGAAAGCAGCTGTCCTGCGGGCTGAACAGCAAGTGGCTCAGGCCCAAACAGAAATTGACCGGCTGGTGGTGAAATCTCCGATCAATGGCGTGGTGCTGAAAGTCGATTTGCGGCCTGGAGAATTCGTCGGAGCCCCACCGGGTCAGCCATTGATCATCATGGGTGATCTTTCGACCCTGCATGTGCGCGTCGATATTGATGAGCAGGATATCCCCAGATTTCGTCCCGGATTGCCTGCCAAGGGATTTTTGCGTGGAGACGCCAAGTTTCCCATCGATCTTTCATTTGTGCGAGTAGAACCCTACACGCAGCCCAAAAAGTCATTGACCGGTGATAGTAAAGAGCGTGTGGACACTCGCGTCCTGCAGGTGATCTACGCGATTGACCCCAATTGGCGATCCAAGGGAAAGTCGCCATCCAAAACCGAAAACACCACACCTGTGCCATCAGCAGGTCAACCCGCAACGCACCCACTTGAAAATGAAATCCTGGCCGCGGATGAACCCGTTGAGATTTACGTCGGACAGCAGATCGATGTCTTTATTGACATCGAAGAGAAGCCTTCGGCCGCTCAGCCGGAGAAAACTTCGCAGGCCAGACGCAAGCCAGTGTCTTCTGAGAGAATGGTGGCGTTATCAGAGGTGGCGCCCTGAACCAGGTGGCGTTTTGTTGAGGATCAACGCCGTACTGTGAGTCATTCGGTGGATCGCAAAGTATTTGTCTGTATGGTATTGCGATTATATCGACCGGACTGCGGCTGATCAATGTTTTGTTTCGTTCTGAACAAATCAGCGATCAAGCTGCAGCATCCTAGGGAGTGAGATTTCCTCAATTCGCTTTCTGGCGAACCTGTCAATAAGAAAATTCTCAAGTTTGTTGCAGGTTGAGGCGGGATCATGTTAGTCTTACCGGTTGCTGCGCAGACTGCGCCGAAACCGATTCGCACAAGGAGTGTTGGGTGAGCACCGGCGAAACATCGTACGATCGCGTCAATGAGTTTTCCTCGATTAAGATCAATCTGGCCAGCCCTCACGATATCCGGAGCTGGTCCTTCGGTGAGGTGAAAAAGCCGGAGACTATCAACTACCGAACATATCGTCCCGAGAGGGATGGTTTGTTCTGTGAGCGTATTTTCGGTCCAGAAAAAGACTGGGAATGCGCCTGCGGTAAGTACCGCGGCATGAAGTACAAGGGGATGATCTGCGACCGTTGCGGCGTTAAAGTCACGCATAGTCGTGTTCGCCGTAAGCGCATGGGGCACATTGAGTTAGCTGCCCCGGTCGTGCATATCTGGTTCTTCAAGAGTATGCCCAGTCGCCTGGGCGCTCTGCTGAGTGTGAAGACGACGTCACTGGAGAAAGTGATCTACTTCCAGGACTACCTGGTGATTGATCCGGGTGACACGACTCTGAAGAGGGGTCAGTTGCTCACAGAAGAAGAATATCGTCAGGCCAAAACCAAGTTCGGCGAAGGCAGCTTCGACGCCGACATGGGTGCGGATGCTATCAAGAAGATGCTGCTCGATCTGAATCTCGTCGAGATTTCTCAGCAGCTTCGCGTTGAGCTCAAGAAGACGAACAGCCAGCAGAAGAAAAAAGAGCTGATCAAGCGTCTGAAGATTGTGGAGTCCCTCCGCGACAGCGATAACCGCCCTGAGTGGATGGTGCTCGACTGTGTGCCAGTGATTCCACCTGATCTGCGGCCACTGGTGCTGCTCGATTCTGGCAACTTCGCGACGAGCGATCTGAACGACCTCTACCGCCGCATTATCAATCGAAACAATCGGTTGAAAAAACTGGTCGATTTGAATGCTCCTGAAGTCATCGTGCGCAACGAGAAGCGCATGTTGCAGCAGTCGGTCGATGCGTTGTTTGATAACAATCGCTGCAAGCGGCCAGTGCTTGGCTCGTCGAATCGTCCGCTCAAATCCTTGACAGATATGATCAAGGGGAAGCAGGGTCGTTTCCGCGAGAACCTGTTGGGTAAGCGCGTTGACTATTCGGCTCGTTCGGTGATTGTCGTCGGTCCAACCCTGAAGCTGCACCAGTGTGGTTTGCCGAAGAAGATTGCTCTTGAGCTCTATCAGCCCTTCATCATCCGTCGCCTCAAGGAACTCGGCCATGCCGATACCATTAAGTCGGCTAAGCGGATGCTGGAGCGTCGCGACGAAGAGGTGTGGGATATTCTTGAAGAGGTGATCACGAATCACCCGGTGTTGCTCAACCGCGCACCCACGCTGCACCGAATTGGTATTCAGGCGTTTGAACCACAACTGGTGGAAGGGAATGCGATTCGTATTCACCCGCTGGTTTGCCGTGGTTTTAACGCTGACTTTGACGGTGACCAGATGGCCGTCCACCTGCCGCTCTCGATTGAGGCACAGGTTGAGGCTCATACGCTGATGATGTCGACACACAACATCTTCAGCCCGTCGAACGGGGCGCCGATCATCAGTCCGTCACAGGACATTGTGATGGGTTGCTACTATGTGACGATGAAGAAGCCAGGCCTGATTGGCGACGGCATGACATTCTCTTCGACGCAGGAAGTCTACACAGCCTTCCAGCATGGCAAGGTGCGCCTGCATACTTCGATCCGCGTTCGCCTGCCGAAAGACAAGCGAGTGAAGGGAGAAGGGGCTGACACCTACAAGAAGGGTGGCCTGGTTGAGACGAGCGTCGGGCGAGTGGTCTTTAACGATATGATCTCGCCAAAGATGGCTTTCTATAACTACACCATGAAAGGTCGCGACCTGGCAGGTGTGATTTCCGACTGCTATCTCGAAATGGGTCGTCGCGAAACGATTGCTCTGCTGGATCGCATGAAGGAAACTGGTTTCCGCGAATCAACTCGCTCGGGCCTTTCTTTTGCCGCCAGCGATCTGAAGACACCACCCAATAAGGACAAGGTGATTTCGGAAGCCGAAGCTCACGTTCTCAAGTTCCAGAAGAACTATGAGAAGGGTGTGATTACGGCGAAAGAGCGCTATGAACAGACGCTGGACCGCTGGACTCAGGCTCGCGAAGCGATCACCGTTTCTATGATGGACGAGTTCAAGAACGACGTTCGCGATGAAGGTCGTTATGTGAATCCGATCTTCCTCATGGCAGATTCGGGTGCACGCGGTGGCGTCGAACAGATTCGGCAGTTGGCCGGTATGCGTGGTTTGATGGCTAAGCCAAGTGGCGAAATCATCGAAACACCGATTAAGGCCAACTTCCGCGAAGGCCTGACAGTGCTGGAGTATTTCAGCTCGACACACGGTGCTCGTAAAGGTCTGGCTGATACTGCACTCAAGACAGCCGATTCGGGATACCTGACTCGTAAGCTGGCGGATATCTGTCAGAACCTCGTCATCACCATGCGTGATTGCGGCACCACCAAGGGGATTACCCGCGGTGTGATTTACCGTGGCGAGAAGGTCGAAGTCGGTCTCGCTGACGCCATTCGTGGACGAGTCAGCCGGACGAATATCGTCAATCCTGTGACAGATGAAGTGGTTGTTCGTGAGGATGAACTGATCACAATCGAGATTGCCCGCAAGATTGAGGCGATGGGCCTGGAGAAAATCCAGGTGCGCAGCCCCATGACCTGTGAGGCAGGCCTCGGGATCTGTCAGCTTTGCTATGGGATGGATCTCTCCACAGGTGCACTGGTTGAAGAAGGTCTGGCAGTCGGAACGATTGCTGCCCAGTCGATTGGTGAGCCTGGAACCCAGTTGACGATGCGTACCTTCCACGTGGGTGGAACGGCATCTCGTGACGTGGAAGACAGCGAAATCAAGTGCCGCAAGGGTGGTCGAGTTCGCTTTGCCCGCGTTCGCAGCGTTGTCAATGCGGATGGTAAAGCCGTGGTGCTGGGGCGCAATGGTGAAGTCACCGTTGTGGACAGCAAAGATCGTGAACTCGAGAAGTACACGATTCCGAACGGGGCGACTCTGCAGGTTGCCGAAAACGAAGTCATTGAAGCGGGCCAGATTCTCTGCTCGTGGGATCCTCACTCAGTACCGATCCTCTGCGAAGTGGGTGGTAAGGTGCGGTTCGAAGATTTGATCGAGGGTCAGACTGTTCGCTCTGAAACCGATCGCATGGGTAACATTCGTAAGACGATCATCGAACATAAGGGTGATCGTCATCCGCAGATTGTGCTGGAAGACAGTGCTGGTAAAATTCTGGACTTCTACTACCTGCCTGAAAGGGCGACAGTGGAAGTTCTCGAAGGCCAGCAAGTGGCCGCCGGTTCGATTCTGGCGAAGAACCCCCGCGAATCGATGGGTACGCAGGACATCACCGGTGGTCTGCCCCGAGTTACTGAACTATTCGAAGCCCGTAAGCCTAAAGAACCTGCCATTATCTCTGAGATTGATGGCGAAGTAGAACTGGTGGCTGAGAAGAAACGCGGCAAGCGAATCATCAAGGTCAAGGGTGTTGACGGGACCGAACGTGAACACATTATTCCCCATGGTAAGCAACTGCTGGTTCACTCAGGTGAGCAGGTGAAAGCCGGGGATGCCCTTGTTCGCGGACCACTGGTGCCTCACGACATTCTGGCAGTCAGTGGCGAAGAAGCAGTCCATGCCTATTTGCTGCATGAAATCCAGAACGTATACCGCTCACAGCGTGTGGTCATCGACGACAAGCACATTGAATTGGTCGTTGCCCAGATGCTGCGAAAGGTTCGTGTGGATGATGTCGGTGATACGACATTGCTGCCAGGCGTGCTGATTGACCGGTTTGAATTCCGCAAGATTAATCAGAAGCTTCAGCAGTGTGGCCGAGTGACCGATCCTGGTGACTCAGAATTCCATAAGGACGACATTGTCCCGCTGGAAACGATTGCTCAAGTGAACGAAGAAATTGAAGCTTCCGGCGGGCAGCCGATTGCGACGGCCAAGCCACGACCAGCGTCTGCCAGTACACAATTGCTGGGGATTACGAAGGCCGCTGTGCAGAGCGAAAGCTTCCTGTCGGCAGCCAGTTTCCAGGAAACGACCAAGGTGCTCACGGAGGCTGCCATCGCCGGTAAGTCCGATTACCTTGTGGGTTTGAAGGAAAACGTGATTCTTGGCCACCTGATTCCCGCAGGAACTGGCTTCAAGCTTCATCAGAAGTCTGAGGTTCGAATTCGGCCGGAAGCTCTCGCGGAGTTGACTGCCGAAAGAGACAGGATTCTGGCCGCCCGGGCAAACTTGCTCAACGAACCAGAGATTTCGCCCAACAGTGGGCTGGGGCGTCTCGAATAAATCCCTGAGAAGACGCAGGGACTGATTGAGTGGTGTGAAGCAGAGAGAGAAACGAGGAGTCGCCTCTCTCTGCTTGAATTCTGGTTCATGTGCACTGGCACGGAGCCAGGCGTGAGAACCAACTGAAAGTCGGGTTCGTGACTCGGTTAGGTTGAACTCTCAACAGCCGTACGTTATCCTTTTCGACTTTCCAGAGAAACTTATCCGCTCGCAGACATGTTCATTCGGTCTTTTGAGTCCGTAAGTTGTTATCTGGTAAGCACATACAAATAGTTCTTGTTGATGCGGCAGATGTCTGCAGCCTGATGGACAGATTGATTTATGCCTACGATTAACCAGCTCGTTCGCAAACCACGCGTGAAGCAACCTAACCGGACCAAGTCACCGGTACTTGAGGCTTGTCCACAAAAGCGTGGTGTGTGTCTGATGGTGAAGACGATGACTCCTAAAAAGCCAAACTCGGCTTTGCGGAAGATTGCTCGTGTTCGCCTCTCTAATGGAAAAGAAATTACAGCCTACATCCCTGGTGAAGGGCACAACCTGCAGGAGCACTCGATTGTGCTCGTGCGCGGTGGTCGTGTTCGCGACTTGCCGGGTGTTCGCTACAAGATCATCCGCGGTGTGCTTGATACTCTGGGTGTGAACAATCGTAAGCAGGCTCGCAGTCGTTACGGTACCAAGCGGCCTAAGTAGGCGATCATTGAGGGCGGATGTTCTCTATCACAGTTTTTTGTGAGATGCGTCTGCCTTGTTGTGGTGGTCAGAGATTGTCAGTCGGTAAACATCAGCTTGTTTTCGTCTTGCTAAACGTTTGAGAGATTTATGGCCAGTAAATTTACAGCCAGTGCTGATCAACTTAAGCCCGATACCCGTTATGGTTCCCGTCTGGCTTCCAAGTTCATCAATTGCCTGATGCACGATGGTAAGAAGAGTGTCGCAGAAGGCGTCTTTTACGATGCTCTGGATATCATTGCCGAGAAGATTCCCGATCGCAGCCCGATTGAGATCTTTACCACGGCTGTTGATAACTGCCGTCCCAACGTCGAAGTTCGCTCGCGTCGCGTGGGTGGTGCCAACTACCAGGTGCCGACTCAGGTGAAGCCCAAGCGTCAGCAGACATTGGCGATTCGCTGGATTCTGGCTGCTTGTCGTGGCAAGAAGGGTCGCCCTATGCACCGTAAGCTTGCTGAAGAGTTTATGGCCGCCTTCCGTCGTGAAGGTGCTGCTGTCACTTACCGTGAAAACGTGCACCGCATGGCCGATGCCAACAAGGCTTTCGCTCACTTTGCTAACTAATTTCCGACTGTTACTGGTTGGAAGCTGAGTTCAAGTGTTGCACTCTGGCTGTTCAGCCGGCTACTGATTTGAAGTGCGGCGTGATAATCGATCACGCCGCACTTTTTTTTCGGATCCATCGTCTTCACTCAGTGAGTTGTTCGAGAGCGTCTGTCAGATCAAACTGAGTGGCTGACTGCTGGAGGTTTATTTTGAACCTCGCGTTGGCTGCTGGAGAGAGGAAAACGGGTCATGATTCGTGACATTTCATCAATTCGCAACATTGGCATTATTGCTCATATCGATGCAGGCAAAACGACCACTACCGAGCGCATCCTGTTCTATGCAGGCGAAATTCATAACCCTGGAAATGTGGATGATGGAAATACCGTGACGGACTTTGATCCCGAGGAAGCTCAGCGGGGGATCACGATCTACTCGGCAGCCATCAGCTGCTCCTGGCGCGGTTGTTCTATCAACATTATTGATACTCCCGGGCACGTGGACTTTACTGCGGAAGTCCAGCGCAGCCTGCGGGTCCTTGATGGTGGCGTGGTCGTCTTCAGTGCGGTGGAAGGTGTCGAGGCTCAAAGCGAGACAGTCTGGCGCCAAGCGGATGGATTTAAGGTTCCGCGCATCTGCTTCATTAACAAGCTGGATCGGATCGGGGCTAATTTCGAGCGTGTGATTGGTCAGATCACCGAGCGATTGCAGGGCGTTCCGTTAGTTCTTTCAATTCCTATCGGGAGTGGGCCAGCTACGAATTCTGACGGATTTACGGGGATCGTGGATCTGTTGCGAATGGAAGCGGTTTACTTTGATAAAGAGTCGAAGGGGAGGGAGATTCGCCGTGAGCCGATCCCTGCCGCCTGTCAGGATCTGGCGGATGATTATCGCGTTCGGCTCATCGAGAGCGTAGCCATGCTCGATGACGATGTTTTTGCCGTGTATGACGAAACCGGGGATATTCCACTGGCCGATTTGAATCGTCTGATTCGTCAAGGCACGATCACGGGTCAGTTTCAGCCTCTATTGTGTGGGGCTTCACTGGATTACATCGGTGTGCAGCCGATTCTGGATGCTGTGGTGGATTATCTGCCCAGTCCACTGGATGTCCCGCCGGTGGAAGGTCGGCATCCGAAAAAAGAGAACATTGAAGTTCGCAAGCCGAATGAAAATGAACCATTCGCTGGCCTGGTCTTCAAAGTCCAGGTCGACGAGCATTCGGAGTTGTACTTCGTAAGGGTCTATTCGGGAGTGTTAAAAAGCCG
This sequence comes from Planctopirus limnophila DSM 3776, assembly GCF_000092105.1. Lineage (NCBI taxonomy): Bacteria > Pseudomonadati > Planctomycetota > Planctomycetia > Planctomycetales > Planctomycetaceae > Planctopirus > Planctopirus limnophila. Next base: position 603,883 of record NC_014148.1, read on the forward strand.
CTCGCGAATGCTCAATCCTCGTACTGGCGAGAAAGAACTGATCAGCCAGTTATGGAAAATGCAGGCCGACTCCCGGGTGAAGCTCGATGAGGCGGGCGCTGGCGATATTGTGGGGGTCGTGGGGCCGAAGAGTTCTGTAACAGGGGACACTCTGTGTGAAGCGAATCAGCCGATTCTTCTGGAGTCAATCACATTCCCTGAGACTGTGATTTCGATGGCCATTGAGCCTGAGACGAGTGCTGATCGCAAAAAACTCGAAGAGACACTCAAGCTGCTGGCCAAGCAGGATCCCACATTCCGTGCGAAAGTCAGTGAAGAGACCGGCCAGACAATTGTCAGCGGCATGGGGGAATTGCACCTCGAAATTATCAGTAAACGGATGGAGCGTGACTTCCATCTGAAAATGAGAATTCATAAGCCTCGGGTAACCTATCGCGAAACGATCTGTAAAGCGGTGGAGTTTGAAGAAGTCTTTGAGCGGCAGGCGGGGGCGACATCGCTTTATGCGCTGATCAAGCTGCGGGCTGAACCTCTGGAGGGTGCTCAGTCCGTTGTGGTTGAAAACAAAATGAAACCTGGGGCATTCCCGGCCGAGTTGACTCAGGTGTTGATTCAGGCCATGAACGACGAATCCAAAAGTGGTGGAACGGTCGGTTATCCACTGATGAACATGAAGTTGCAGGTGCTGGGAGCCGGTTTTCGCGAAGGGGAAACCAACGAAATCGCCGTTCGGGCTGCAGCGTCCAGTGCCGTGAGAAGAGTCCTTGATGAGGCGGGGGTAATGCTTCTGGAGCCTGTGATGAAGCTGGAAGTTGTTACACCCAATGACTTTGTCGGGAATGTCACAGCCGATTTAAACTCCCGGCGTGCCTCGATTCTGAATACCGGGCTCAGAGGCAATCTGGTTGTGATTGAGGCGGAGGTTCCACTCTCGGGAATGTTTGGCTATTCGACCCAGGTGCGCAGTCTTTCGCAGGGGCGTGCCTCCTATTCCATGGAGCCACTGCGATTTGCGCCAGCCCCAGATTCCGTACTCAAAACAATGCTGGGTGAATGAAGTCTCCGTTTCATCTCCGTATTTGAGCGTTTGGAACCAAAGCGAAAGAACTGTCAATCCCGGTTGATTGACATTCAAGGGTGGTGAATTTAGAATCTTCGCTCCGTCCATGAGTTCGCTTCTTGGATCGCTCATTGAAAAACGCGTAAGTTGCTGGCTGAAGGGAAGTTCGAGTGGTTGGTCAGAAGCAGGAAAAGATTCGTATCCGAATGGAAGCCTACGATCATTCGGTTCTCGATCTGTCGGCAAGCGAAATCGTGGATACCGCAAAACGGACCGGAGCCATCGTTCATGGACCGATTCCGCTTCCAACTCGAATTGAGCGGTACACTGTGTTGCGGTCTCCGCACATTGACCGTAAGTCTCGAGAGCAGTTCGAGATTCGTACACACAAGCGATTGATTGATATTATTCAACCGACTGGCAAAACGATTGACGCGCTGAATAAGCTGTCTCTCCCTGCCGGTGTGGATGTGAAGATTAAGGCGACAGCCAGCTAAGTTTTGCCTTGGCGTCGCGATAGATTCGGTTTGATACGTTGATTTGTTCGGATGATGTCCGCATTGCCAGGCTCTGGCGATGGCGATGAACAGTCCGCTAGGTTTTAAGGTGTTCGGTATGTCGTGCGGATTGTTAGGTCGCAAAGTTGGTATGACTCAGGTCTTTACCCCTCAAGGTGAAGCGATTCCTGTGACCGTCATTGAGTGTGGTCCCTGTGTCGTGCTCCAGATTCGCACTGTTGAGCGTGATGGCTACTCAGCGGTTCAGTTGGGGTTTTCTGATAAGCCTCGTCGCCTCGCATCTCGCTCAGAGCGAGGGCATGTGGCTGCGATTGATAGCAAGAGGCGAAAGTCGCTTGCTGCCGCTGGTGTGGCACTTGCGGAAAAGGCGGATTGCGAACCCAAGCGATTCGTTCGAGAGTTTCGCGTCACCCCCGAAGAGGCCTCCGCTTTTACTGTTGGTCAGGTGCTGACGGTCTCCCAGATCTTTGGTGAAGTGAAGCACGTTGATGTGGTGGGGACTTCGAAGGGTCGCGGGTTTGCCGGTGTTATGAAGCGGCATAACTTCCACGGTACTTGTGCGAGCCATGGTGTTAAGAAGGTGCACCGCTCTGGTGGGTCAACTGGTCAGAGTACGGATCCGGGTAAGGTCTTCAAAGGAACGAAGATGCCCGGGCACTACGGCGATGCTCAGGTCACTGTCCGTCGGCTCCAGGTTGTGAGAGCTGATGATGAAAATAATGTGCTGCTGGTACGCGGCGCAGTTCCTGGTTATAGCGGCGGGTTTGTGCGAGTGCGGAAGACGAACTGTAAGTAGGTTCTTCCCTCGTGCCTTTGCCTGATTGAGTCAGCGTCTCTTTTGTTTTGCATAGTAAAGACATTCAATTATGATCAGTCTTCCAATTCATACATCGACGGGTGAGGCGACGGGTCGCAACTACGAGTTTGATCCAGCGGAGCTGGCAGACAGTATCAATAAGCAGTTGCTTCACGATGCTGTGGTGATGTATCAGGCCAATTTGCGGCAGGGAACGTTTAAATCCAAAAGCCGAGCAGAGATTGCGGGAAGTAAGCAGAAGCTGTTCAAACAGAAGGGGACAGGTCGCGCCCGCCAGGGGAACAAGCGACAGCCAGTCCGTCGTGGCGGTGGACATGCTTTCGCAAAGCGTCCGACAGATTTCAGCTATCGTTTGCCTCGCAAGGCTTTGCAGTTGGCAACTCGGATGGCGCTGCTCGGTAAGTTCCAGGACAACGAAGTCACAATTATTGAGTCGCTTGCCCTTGAGGCTCCTAAGACCAAGGTCGTGGCAAGTTTGTTGAATAAGCTGGGTCTTGAGTCGAAGGGTTGTCTCATCAGTATTCCTTCACACGACTCAAATGTCTGGAAGTCTGCCCGCAACATTCCCAAGGTTGGTGTTTCGCCAGCTGCCGGGCTTAATGCTTATCAGTTGCTGCTCCGTAAGCAGCTGGTTGTCACAACTGATGCGTTGGATTTATTGAGAAAGCCGGCACAGTAGTTTTATAGGGCATGTTTCGATTGAGATGAGGCTGGTAGCGGTTCTGGCGGGTAAGGAAGTTTGTTATGGCCATTGTTCCTAAGTCTGGTGTAGTGCTCGAGTCATATCAGGTGATCCTGAAGCCGCTCATTACGGAAAAGGGAACTTATCTTTCGTCTAAGCGTAATGCCTACACGTTCCAGGTGAATCCGCTGGCCACGAAATTTGATATCAAGAAGGCTGTTGAAGAGCTTTTTTCAGTTAAGGTTGAGAAGGTTCGCACTCAGAATCGAGTTGGTAAGCCACGTCGGCATCGTATGAAGCTGGGTTATAGATCTGCCTGGAAGAAGGCAATTGTGACTCTCAACAATGACGACCGCATTGCTTTCTTTTAGGTCTTAGTTATTGATATTTGTGGTTGATTGAAATCGAGTCGATTTTGTCCCGCTGACTCACGTTCATTTGAGTTGTTGGAATTGAATTATGGGTGTCCGTTTTTACAAGCCCACAAGTGCCGGTCGTCGCGGTGGCATGGTCAGTGATTTCTCCGAAATCACCGATCGTAAGAAGAAGCCTGAGAAGTCTCTTGTAGTCCCTTACAAGAAGACCGGTGGTCGCAACTTCCAGGGCAAAATCACCAGTCGGCATATTGGTGGCGGCCATAAAAAGATGTACCGCCTGATTGACTTCAAGCGGAATAAGGACAACGTCACGGGAGTCGTGACACACATCGAATACGATCCTAACCGAACATGCCGTATTGCTCTCGTGCAGTATGAAGATGGCGAGAAGCGATATATCCTTGCTCCTGAAGGTCTGGCGGCGGGTTCCAAGATCATGAGTGCGAACGACGGCCTGGAGCCGATCGTTGGCAATTGCATGCCCTTGGAGAAGATCCCCACGGGAACGTCTGTTCATAATGTCGAATTGCAGCCTGGTCGTGGCGGGCAGCTTTGTCGCAGTGCGGGTGTTTCCGCAGTTGTGAATGCTCGTGAGTCGGGTTGGGCTCAGATTACATTGCCCTCAGGTGAAGTGCGCCGCGTGCCGTCATCATGCAGGGCTACCATTGGTGTGCTCGGTAATGGTGAGCACATGAACATTGTTATCGGGAAAGCTGGTCGTGTTCGCTGGATGGGCAAGCGGCCCTACGTTCGCGGCAGTGCCATGAATCCGATTGCTCACCCGATGGGTGGTGGTGAAGGTCGCCGTTCTGGTGGCCGTCACCCAGTCAGTCCGACTGGAAAGTTGGCCAAGGGTGGACGGACTCGTAATCCTCGGAAGACCAGCCGTAACGCAATTGTTCGCCGTCGTAAGTCTGTGCGTTATGGTCAGTTGAAGCTTTGATTTGAATGATTTTGATCGGCTTGAGTTAACTGTTCGTGTTTGTGTGCAATAGGGTATACGTGAATGAGTCGTTCATCGAAAAAGGGCCCGTACGTCGATGAAAAGCTTCTCAAGAAGATTGAGAAGTTAGTCGTCGCCGGCAAGAAAGAACCCATTAAGACCTGGGCTCGTCGCTCCACAATCAGCCCTGAGTTTGTGGGACATACCTTTCTTGTTCACAATGGCAAGCAACATCTTTCGGTCTATGTGACAGAAGAGATGGTCGGTCATAAGCTGGGTGAATTCTCCCTGACGCGTATCTTCCGTGGTCACGGTGGCAAGGGTAACAAGTAGAATTGTTGCTTTGAAGTGTTAATGGATTTCGTCTTTTAGGTGGATCATGCGTTACCAGGCTGTTCACAAATTCGCTCGTATTGCACCAACCAAGGTTCGTCATCTCGCGGATCTGATTCGTGGGCAGTTTGCTGGGCAGGGTTTAACGACCCTCAGGTACATGCCTCATCGTGGTGCGAGAATGCTCGAGAAAGTCTTGAGTAGCGCTATTGCCAATGCTGAAGATCGGGGAGAAAGAGTGCCCGAGTCTCTCAGAATTATTGAGTGCAAGGTGGATGGCGGTCCGATGTTCAAGCGGATTCAGCCTCACGCTCGTGGAATGGGGTTTGTGATTCGCAAGCGTTTCTCTCATATCACGATCGCTATTGGATCGATTGAAAGTCCAGTCGCTGGTCAGTAGTATTGCCGCTTCAGGCTATATGTCTCCCGGTGGTGGATGTCGTTTGTTTTTGAAATCAATTGCAGGGTAATTTGCCGATTTGGTGAAGCATCAGGATGGTTTCCATCCGTCAGAAGGGTAGACCAGCAATGGGTCAGAAGGTTCGGCCAACAGGCTTTCGAGTGGGGATAGTCGAAGACTGGCGAAGTCGTTGGTACGCGACCAAGAAGGAATTTGGTGATCTGCTCATCGAGGATCAGAAGATCCGGCGATTTATCAAGACAAAGTATGAGTTTGCCGGAATACCAAGGATCGAGATCGAACGAACCCGTGATCAGGTGATTGTCCATCTGCATACGGCTCGTCCTGGTATCATCATTGGTAAGAAGGGCCAGGAAGTTGATCGTTTGAAGGCCGAGCTTGAAGACCTGACGGGTCGTCGGATGGAGCTCAAGATTGTCGAAATTCATCAGCCGCATCGCAGTGCGGTTCTGGTGGCAGAGGATATTGCACAGCAGCTTGTGAAGCGTGGTAGTTTTCGTCGCGTGATGAAGAGATCACTGGATCAGGTGATGGAGTCAGGTGTTGAGGGGATCAAAATCGAGATGAATGGTCGTCTTGGGGGGGCTGAAATGTCCCGCACCGAAAAGGCGATCCGAGGCTCGATTCCTCTTTCAACTCTGCAGAAGCACATCGATTATGGTCTTGCGATTGCTAAGACCACAATGGGTGTCATTGGCGTTAAGGTGTGGATCGACTTGGGCGAATATCGTAACGAGGAAGAGAGCTATGGCGCTGATGCCCAAGCGGGTCAAGCACCGCAAAGAGCAAAGAGGTCGCGTAAAAGGTAATGCGACTCGCGGCATCGAGGTGTCGTTTGGCGACTGGGGTCTGCAGGTTCTTGAGCCTGGACACATTCGCGGAACAACTATCGAGGCCTGTCGTATTGCTGCAACGCAATATGTTCGTGGTGAAGGTAAGCTTTACATTCGAATTTTTCCGAACAAGCCTGTCACAGCGCGTCCTTTAGAGACTCGTATGGGTACAGGTAAGGGTGAACCAGACCACTGGGTGGCTGTGGTTCGACCTGGGAAAATTTTGTTTGAACTGGCTGGTGTTTCGGAGGAAGCAGCCCGCGAGTGTTTCGCTCGTGTGGCTTACAAGCTCCCTTTGAAGGTCAGGCTGGTTGGGCGCACGATTAAGGTTTGATGCTGTGTTTCGCACAGTTATTGGTTTTGAGAGTTTTGTTTGAGGTGAAATGCAGATCATGACAAGTGCCCGTAATCTTCGTGAGATGTCTGCTGAACAATTGCAGTTTCAGTTGGATGAAGCGCAGAAGGCATTGTTTGACCTGCGTTGCAAGGCAGCATCCGAGAAGTTGGAAACTCCCAGTCTTGTTCGTCGAGCCCGACGGGAGATAGCTCGTATTAAGACGGTTCTGCGTCTGCAGGAACTGGCAAAGGTCTAAATTTTTGTCCTGCAGATTCGCAGACGGAGTGATAGATGCGTAAGACAGTCATCGGTGTTGTAACAGGCGATAAGGCGAGTAAAACCCGCCGAGTGGAAGTTGAAAGAATTTTTAAGCATCCGAAGTATGGTAAGACAGTTCGCCGTCGAACTGTTTGCCATGCCCATGACGAGAATAATGTTTCTCGCCTGGGTGACACAGTTGAGATCATTGAGAGTCGACCCATGTCCGCCCTCAAAAGGTGGGCTCTTGTCTCGGTCGTCAAAACAGCATTGCCCACGTCGAGCGATGCTTCCTGATTTTTGCTGTGACAGTTGTGCGATTTAAATTAGTGGCTGCGTGATTTAAGCGAGTTGATGTCATGATTCAAATGCAGACTATGCTGGATGTTGCTGACAACACCGGTGCAAAAACTGCGCGCTGCATTAAGGTTCTAGGCAGCTCACGGAAGCGAACTGCGACCTTAGGTGATGTGATTGTCCTGGCGGTTCAGAAGGCATTGCCAGGATCCTCGGTTAAGTCCGGCAGTGTCGTTAAGGGCGTGGTGGTAAGGGTTCGCCAGCCATCCCGTCGTGTTGACGGCAGTTATGTCCGTTTTGATTCAAATGCTGTCGTGATTGTCGATAATGATGGAAATCCTAAGGGATCACGCATTTTTGGTGCCGTGGCCCGTGAGCTTCGTGAGAAGCGATATATGAAGATTATCAGTCTTGCGTCGGAGGTGGTTTAACATGCGAATTCGCAAGGGTGACATGGTTGTTGTTCTGACGGGTGATGACGCGAGCGCGACACCTCGCAAGGTGTTGTCTGTCGTCCAGTCGGGTGACAAAGTGGTTGTTGAGGGTGTTAATCGTGTTTTCAAGCACGTACGACGTGGGCATCCCAAGAGCCAGCAGGGCGGTCGTTTATCGCGTGAGATGCCAGTTTCATCTTCCAATGTGGCTTACTATTGCAGTGCATGTGGCAAGCCAACTCGGATTGGGATGCGATTACTGGCAGACGGACGCAAAGAGCGTTTCTGCAAAAAGTGTGATGCGTCGATTGGTGTAATCAGTCCTGCTCCAAAAAGTGCATCGGTTCCTGGTTAATTGAAACTGGTACGTTTGAATCTGCTGTGGCAGTGATGTTTGTGTGGAAGGTAGGCTAGTTTCATGGCACGGTTGATGGAACGGTATCGTTCTGAGATTCTTCCCTCTCTCAAGTCAGAGTTGGGTCGTGAGAACGAACTGTCGTTGCCAAAATTAACCAAAGTCGTTGTCAGCATGGGCTTGGGTAAGGCCATTGGTGAACGAAAGCGACTGGAAGAGGCTGCTCAGCACCTGGCATCGATTACTGGGCAAAAGCCGTTGATCACGAAATCTCGGAAAGCTGTTTCAGGTTTCCGCCTTCGTGAAGGGATGGAAATTGGTTGTATGGTGACGTTGCGCGGTCGCCGGATGTATGAGTTTCTTGACCGTTTGATTTCTCTGGCTCTCCCCAGAGTGCGTGACTTTCGTGGTGTGAATCCTAATGGATTCGATGGCCACGGAAATTACAGCATGGGTCTTACGGAACAGCTTGTGTTTCCTGAGGTCAATCCGGATAAGGTGAACTTCGTCCAGGGGATGAACATTACCATGGTCACCACCGCCCGTAATAATGATGAAGGAAGGCTCCTGCTGAAAAAGCTGGGTATTCCTTTCCGTAAAGATTAGGTTTGAAGAGTCGTACTGCTTAGCTCCTTAAGTTGACCGAGATTGGAATATGGCCACATCAGCACACGTTGCGAAGGCAAAGCGAACCCCTAAGTTCTCGACGCGAAGTGAAAATCGCTGTCAGCTTTGTGGTCGTCCCCGAGCAGTTTATCGTAAGTTCAAGATCTGCCGTATTTGTTTCCGAAATCTGGCACTCGATGGTTTGATTCCCGGCTGCAAAAAAGCGAGCTGGTAAGTTCTTTGTCTGGAAGCTGTTAAGGTTTCTTCTGCTATGATGACCGATCCTGTGGCTGACATGTTGACTCGAATTCGCAATGCCGTAGCTTGCGAGCGCCCTTTCGTGGATATTCCTTATTCACGCGAAAAGGCTGCTATCGCTGCTGTGTTGCAGCGCGAGGGGTACGTTTGGGAGTCGGAAGTCATCGAAGGGCAGCCCCGTTCTACATTAAGGATCAGTCTGAAGTACGGTCCAAGTGGTGAGCGGGTTGTTCAGCAGATCAAGCGGATCAGCAAGCCGGGTTGTCGAGTCTACGCGGGTGTTGACGATCTTCCCAATGTTCTCCAGGGCTTGGGGATTGCGATTGTCTCCACCAGCAAGGGTGTGCTGAGTAATCGAGAAGCACGCAAGCAGCGACTTGGTGGTGAGGTTATTTGCACTGTCTGGTAGTCTGTAACTTCACGCCTTTTGCTGTTTTTGTGTCTGTCGTTATTGAGAGAATTTTCCGGCCGCTATGGTTGGGACTCAGGGTGTAATATGTCTCGTATCGGTAAAAAACCAGTTGCTATTCCCGCTGGAGTTACAGTCCAGGTCGCGGGGGATAAGCTCTCAGTCAAGGGGAAGGTAGGCGAACTTTCGCTCACCGTTCATCCGAAGATCACTGTCCGCGTAGACGCAGGTCAAGTTCTCGTCGAGCGTCCCGATGATACTCGCGAGAGTCGGGCACTCCATGGTCTGACGAGAGCTCTTGTGAACAACATGGTTGTGGGCGTCGATAAGCCCTGGGAAAAGAAACTGGAGATTCAGGGTGTGGGTTACCAGGCTGCACTGGCTGGAAAGACTCTGACACTTCAGGTCGGTTTTGCCAATGCGATCAAGTTGGATGTTCCTACGGGGGTGTCTTGCGTTCTGGCTGATCCCACTCATATTACTGTGAGTGGTGCTGATCGGCAGGCCGTAGGGCAGTTTGCAGCTAATATTCGACGAGTCAGGCCACCTGAGCCTTACAAAGGTAAAGGCGTTCGATACTCCGACGAGCGAGTTCGCCGCAAGAGCGGCAAGGCCATGAGTTAGTATTTTCTGGGCCTGTGTGTTACAACAGATTGCTTCTTTGTTGATTTTGTATCTGTCTGAAAAGTGAGTTTGTTATGAAGCTGATCAAGAGAGCTGCCAAGCAAAAGGAGCGACGTGGATTCCGCGTGCAGAATCGTGTGCGGTCTTCAGGGCGTCTCCGGTTGACGGTTTTTCGCAGCAACAAACATATTTACGCTCAGATCGTAGACGATGTGGCAGGCCAGACGCTTGTCTCTGCTTCGACAGTGGAGAAGTCAGTTCTGCCTGAGGGGCATGGCAGCGACTGCGCTGCTGCGGCCGCCGTGGGAAAGGCTCTCGCGTCACGTGCTAAGGAAAAAGGCATTGTTGAGATTGCCTTCGACCGCGGCAGCTATCGTTACCATGGTCGTCTGGCGGCATTGGCAGATGCGGCACGTGAAGCTGGACTCTCCTTTTAGTCTGTTGAGTCTTGTGTCGTGTGACATCTTCTGTTTGTTGCTTTAAGTCTCAGTGCTCTGGTGAGTTGATCAGTCGGAGAAATAGGTGTGAGCTCGGAAAATCAGAATTCATCTCCAGAGCGAGTTGTCCAGATTCGTCGCTGCTCTTGCGTGGTTAAGGGTGGACGGCGTTTCAGCTTCACCGCACTCGTCGTTGTGGGCGATGGGAATGGTCGTATCGGTTACGGTTACGGTAAAGCCGTTGAAGTTCCTCTGGCAGTTGAAAAGGCTGTCAAGCAGGCCAACAAGCGTATGGTGCGAGTCCCTCTGGTTGATGGAACAATTCCTCACCAGGTGATTGGCAACTATGGAACAAGTCAGGTGATGTTCATGCCGGCCAACCCTGGTACCGGGATCATTGCTGGTTCGAGTTTGCGGGCGATTGCTGAGTCACTGGGTATGAGAGATATTCTGACGAAGGTCAGGGGCTCAAGTAATCCGCTGAATGCCGTCAAGGCCGCCTTCGCTGCTCTTGAGAAATTGCGGACGCGAGAAGATGTCGCTCGTCTGCGGGGAGTGAAGATTTAATTATGATGCTTCATGATGTGAACATCGGAATCAATGGCCACAAGACACGCAAGCGTGTCGGCCGAGGCCCTGGCTCGGGACATGGCAAGACCTCTGGTCGTGGCCATAAAGGTGCTGGCAGCCGCAGTGGAACCAAGCGTCGTCTGGGGTTCGAAGGTGGCCAGAAGCCATTGATGCGTCGAATCGCCAAGCGGGGCTTCAGCAATAATTTCTTCGCTCTGAAGATTGCGGAAGTGAATCTCTCTGCGATTGAGAAGGCTTTTGAAGTGGGTGAAGTCGTCACTCCCGAACAGCTTTCAGTTCGCGGATTGGCTAAGGGCCGCTTCGATCAAGTCAAGATTCTTGGCGATGGTGATCTGACAAAATCGCTATCAGTGACTGCACATCGGTTTTCTGCCTCAGCTGAGGAAAAGATTTTGGCTGCAGGTGGATCGACAGTTAAGTTGGTTTAGTGCCGTTTTTCGTCGTCGGATTTCATCTGAGATTCTGTGATTTTCAGATTTCTGGCTACCAAATGTCACTTGTCTTAACTGTAGAGGCTCTGAAGTAGACTCTGACGCGTGACTTGGAAACAGGGCACGCGTCGCATCATTGTATGGAATCGCTCAGATGTTCTCACAACTCGCCATGATTTTTCGCATTCCTGAGTTGCGGCAGAAGATCCTGTTGACGCTCGTTTTGCTAGCCGTCTATCGCATGGGCGGCTTAATTCCTTTGCCATTTATCGATCAGATGAAACTGGCTGAGACGCTTCAGTCGCAAGGCAGCGACGGCATGGGGCGGGTGATGAGTATGATCTCCCTTTTCTCGGGTACGAGTATCGGGATGAGTACAATCTTCGGCCTGGGGATCATGCCGTACATTTCGGCCTCGATCATATTTCAGCTGCTCGGTACGGTTTATCCACCTTTGGAAAAGCTCCAGAAGGAAGGTGAGGCCGGTCGCAAAAAGATCAATGAGTACACTCGTATTGCGACAGTTTTTATCGCCTTCGGACAGAGTTTTTTCTGGATCAGACAACTTGCCGTTTCTGGCGGGATCATGGGAAATGAAGGAAGTCTTTTGATTGCCGCTTACAGTGGTGTCTTCTTCCAGTTGATCTGTACTTTGACGATGACTGCCGGAACGTTGCTCCTGATGTGGATTGGTGAGCAGATTGATGAGTATGGCATCGGCAACGGCATCAGTCTGATCATTATGGCTGGTATTCTGGCTCGTATGCCCCAAGCTGGCCAGGCATTGCTCGAACCCGCTTTTCAGAATGGCGTTAAGCTCGGCAGTCAGACCGGTATCGAAAAGTTTCTGCTCCTGGGAATTCTCTTCGTCGGCGTGATCGTTGGTGTCGTGGCGATCACACAGGCTCAAAGAAAGATTCCTGTCCAGTCTGCGAAGCATGTGCGTGGGCGATCCGTGGCTGGTGGACAGCGGTCGTATCTCCCATTGAGGCTCAATCAATCGGGTGTGATGCCGATTATCTTCGCATCGAGCCTTCTGCTCTTCCCGATGTTTTTGTTCCAGATTCTCTCTCAGTTTTTCCCGACCGTTGGTTTCTTCCGTCTGGCTGAGGCCACCATGCAGAACCACGGTGGATTTATCTACAACATTCTGTACATCGGTCTGATTTACTTTTTCTGTTACTTCTGGACCGCCATTACATTCAACCCGAAAGACATGGCCAATAATCTGAAGGACTACGGCAGCTTTATCCCAGGCTACCGGCCTGGCGGGCGGACTGCAGCTTATCTGGAGGCTGTGATGGTTCGCGTGACATTTGTGGGTGCAGCGTTCCTGAGTCTGATTTCGATCATCCCGACTGTGATCTCGAATGCTCTGGGAATTGATCCACTGGTCGCGAGTTTCTATGGCGGAACAGGTTTGCTGATCTGTGTTTCAGTGGCGCTCGACCTGGTCCAGAAAATTGACAGTCACCTCGTGATGAGAAACTACCGCGGTCTTCTGGAGTCTGATAACGCTGCTTGATTTGGCATGTGAGCACATGTTCACAGTTTCTGTTGTGCAGGCAGGAAATCAACTTTGATGCCGAACTTGCGGAATTGAGATTGACAAATTCCTGTATCGATTGCGAGTTGGGAATTTGAAAGATAGACTATGCCGCTTCCTCAATGGAAGTGGTCCTTGTGAAGGCAGATTATGAAGGTCAGGACAAGCGTTAAGCGGATTTGTGAGCATTGCAAGATGGTGCAGAGGAAGGGTCGCGTCTACGTGATCTGTTCGATGAACCCTCGGCACAAGCAGCGCCAGGGTTAGAACGTTTCTTGCGGAGCTTACAATGAAAGCGTCCGTAACTGATGTGTATGTCTAGTTTTTGATTGTCGCGATCGATTTTGCCAGTGACTGTCGGGGCTGGCTTGTGATTGCAATTCGTGCCGATTGTCACAGCTTGAGAGAGTAGCTCGTTATGCCGCGTATTCAGGGGGTTGATATCCCCAATGACAAACCGACTTACATTTCGCTGCAATACCTTTACGGTGTGGGTGATTTCCGCGCATTTGAGATTTGTTTCAAGCTGGAGATCGATCCTCAGCGGAAAGCTCGTGAGTTGAGCGATGACGAGCTGGCACGCATCTCGGCCATGCTTGATAAGGATTACCTCGTGGAGGGGTCGTTAAGGCGAAGTATTCAGCAGAATATTTCGCGTTTGCGTGACATTCAGTCCTATCGCGGGTTGCGTCATCGTCGAGGCTTGCCTTGCCGAGGTCAACGAACTCGTACGAATGCTCGTACTCGTAAGGGCATTAAGAAGACGGTTGCCGGTAAGAAGGGCGTGAAGGATATGAAGCACTAAGCCGCCACGTGTGTGAGTGGTCTGTGCTTGTGTTCTGCAGTCTCGGTTTGGTTGCATTTCTGTTCGTTTTTTGATGGCGGTTGACGCCTGAGGGTTTGATAGTGGCAAAGACTAAGCGTCGTAAGATTCGTCGCAACGTGAACCGCGGTATTGCACATATCCGTGCGACTTTCAATAACACGACAGTGACTATCACTGACGCAAATGGTGATGTGCTCTGCTGGGCCACCGCTGGAACAGTGGGCTTCAAAGGGAGCCGTAAAAGTACTCCTTTCGCCGCTCAGCGTGCTGCTGAGACATGTGCCGAACGCGCTGCCAAGTTCGGTGTTCGAGAAATGGAAATCCGCGTTAAGGGGCCTGGTTCTGGCCGCGAGAGCGCTATCACCGGCCTTCAGGGTGCTGGTATCTCCATTCGCTCGATTGAAGATGTCACGCCACTGCCGCACAACGGCTGTCGGCCACCGAAGAAGCGCCGCGTCTGATTTACGTGCCGGCTGGTCAAGCACTTTCTGATCGGTGATTTGTTGAAACTATGTAGTCTGCCGTCTTTCTACGAGATTGACCTGACGTACACGTTAAGTTTGAGTCCTGTGGCTTTTGGAGATTGACAGATGCGGATTCGCTGGCGTGGACTGGAATTGCCGAGCCGGGTTGTTCCTGAGCGCGAGACATTGAGTTCGACTTACGGCAAGTTTACAGTTGAACCGTTCGAACGTGGTTTCGGTTCAACGATCGGTAACAGCTTGCGTCGGATTCTGCTTTCCAGTCTGGAAGGTAGCTCTGTGACTTCGGTCAAGATTCAAGGTGTCCAGCATGAATTCACGACGATCCCGGGGATTGTCGAGGATGTGACTGAGATCGTTCTGAATCTGAAGGCGATCATCGTCAAGAATCACAGTCCTTCGACCAAAACTCTGCGAATTGAGAAGACCTCGCGTGGAGTTGTTACTGCTGGCGATATCATCACCGATGATCAGGTGGAAATCCTGAATCGTGATCTCGTGATCGCCACGATGACTGATGACGTGCCCCTGTATCTGGAAATGACCGTTGAGAATGGCCGTGGTTATATTCCTGCGGCTGATCATCATGGTCCGGAACAAGAGCTGGGAGTTATTCCCCTCGATGCGATTTTCTCACCTGTGGTTCGTGTCCGTTATCTGATCGAGGAGACTCGAGTTGGTCAGCGGACGAACTACGACCGCCTGATCCTCGAAATCTGGACCAACGGTACAGTCACTCCTGAATCTGCACTCGTGGAGTCTGCCAAGATTCTGCGCAAGCATCTCAATCCGTTTATTACCTACCGCGAGCCAGGTCCGGAAATGTTCCCGGAAGGTGGACTCCGGAATATGCTCGAAGCTACGGGATATGCTCCTGTGGATCTTGAGTTGGAAGAGAAGCTGGGCCAGAGTCTGGCTGAGCTGAATCTTTCTGTGCGTGCGACGAACTGTCTGGAATCTGAAGGAATTAACTTCGTTCGAGACCTTGTGACGCGAACGGAAGATCAACTTCTGCAGGTGCGAAATTTCGGTGAGACAACCCTTACGGAAGTTCGCGAGCGTCTGGGATTGATTGGCTTGCGGTTGGGTATGAAGTTGCCTAACTCGGCACGTGTTTAGTTTAGCTGTTTACCTGCCTTCAGGCAGTGAGTTTTGTTCGACATTACTGGATTGCCGGGCTCTGCCCGTGAGAGACATTAGGATTTATCATGCGACATAAAGTTGCCGGGCGCCAGCTCGGGCGCAATGCATCACATCGTCATGCCATGTTTCGGAACATGTCAGTCAGTTTGATTTTGACAGTTCGTTCCGAAAAGAAGGACGGCGAAGCGAAAGTCCCAGGTCGGATTGTGACAACTCTTGAGAAGGCGAAAGAGTTGCGTCCTCATCTGGAGAAGCTGATCACGCTGGCTAAGCGAGCTCAGGAGGCTGAAAAGGCCGCCGCTCCGTTTGCTACCGCTGCTGAGAGAAACTCCGAAGAGTGGCGAGCCTGGCGTAAGTCAGACCAGTGGCAGAAGTGGTCGAACGCTATTGCTCCCGCCGTTGCACTTCGTCGCAGGGCCTTCGCTGCTCTGCGTGATAAAGTGGCTTTAGAGATTCTGTTCGATGATCTCGGGCCTCGATTCGCCGATCGTCCGGGTGGATATCTCCGGATTGTTCGACTTGCTGAATTCCGTCTGGGCGATGCCGGGAGGCGTGCACTGATCGAATTCGTCGGTGAGAATGATCGCCTCAAACGACAGAGACGCGCAGCTCCAGTGGTCAGGCAAGAGGCACCGCCAGCTGAAGTAACTTCTCCTGAAGCTCCCGCTGCTGATCCCGTCTAGGCTGGATGAGTTTTTCGATGAGATACCTTGAAGACCTTGGCACTGTTGCCAAGGTCTTCTTGTTTTATCGGTTGTATCGAGAGTCGGGGCATTTCTGGATGTGCTGATCAATGATGACGACTATAGAAGTTGCCAGAAGGTGAATTGACCAGGCAATTGTTGAGCTGCCGTTGTGAACTGATCTAGTGCGGGTCCCGGAAAGCAGCTACGCGTTGTTGATTGGGAAAGCATGCTTGCCCAGAACTGCAAGCATGGCACACTGAACGCGTTTTTTGATGGATAGTGTATAGGTTTCATCTTTGAGTCGCTTCGGAACCTTTTGTTGTGTTCAAAGGGATCGAGCAGCCCGGTTTGCGGGAGTGTTGACAGTTCAGTCATCTAGTTTGAGTGGGTGCTATGATCTGATATGCCAGACCCATTTTTACGAACTTTGATGACTTTGGAGCTGGCGTCTGGAAATCAGAGGTTGGATCTTCTGGCCATTGGTCTGAGTTCTGGTGTCGATCGTATTGAGGATGCCTGTGCCCAGATGCTGCTGGCTGATGGCTCTTTACCAGCTCAGGCCATGCTGATTGCTGCTGCCGCTCGACCATCCGTGTGTCTGGGTGAGAAGATCAGGGCGAATGCTGACACGCTCTCTGTGGCTTTCAGGCAGCTGCTGATCCATGGGACTCCCACGCAGGCAATTGCAGCTCTTGATGCGATCGAGCTGACGGAAACATTGGAGCCTGTCCCTGTTGTTATTGAGCTACTTAGGGCCAATGTTCCTCAGCCAGTTCTGGATAGGGCTGAGAATCTTTTGCGGAGTATGGCCTGGAAGCTACATGAGTTAACAGAACATGGCAGCGAAAAGCGATTACATCCGACTTTAGCGGCACTGGCAGCCCGTTATCGACTGCCAATTATCGAGGCGTTATCGCGTGCTCTGGAATTGGAAGTTGACCATTTAGAACTGCAAAAAGCCAATGTTCGAGAGTTGTTTATTGAGTGTCTCATGATCATCGGCCCGGATGATGCTCCCGAAGTACGACGAGTCCTCTGGTCGTCAAATCCGAGTGTCCGGGAAATTGTGCGTCATCTGATGATGAGTGGTACACACCCCGGGATACTCCGGTCGATTATTGGATCTCTTGGCCACAATTATCCGCATCCCCGAGCACTCGATGCAGTTCAGGAGCGGGATGATCCCGAGTTTGTGGTTTCATTATTAATGACGATCTCGAAACCAATCTCTCAAAAGCTGATGCAGAATCTGAGACAGATCAGCTCGGTCAACTGGCTTAGTCGAGAATCACTCGATTTATCCTGGATCCCCGGAGAGTATCAGGCAGGGATTATCCACTTGATCAATCTGACCAGGTTATCACGAGATTGCCGGAGGAATGTGGAAGAATGGCTGTTAAGGTACGGTTGCTCTGAGGCCCGTGAAGTCGCTGTTCAGAGTGCTTCCCAGCATGATGGCGATAAGGTCAAAGAGATCGTTCGCAGCAGTCTCAACTCCGCTGACAGTGCTGTCGCTGCCTGGGCCTGTTCGCAATTGAAAACGCAACAGTTTCCCGATGCTGCACGACTCCTGCTGGAGAAGCTCCGCTGTGCAGATCGAGAGGTTCGAGAAGTCGCCCGGGCAGAGTTACTCGAGTGGTTTCACGCTGAACGTATGCTTGAGATGCAGGAGGCCATGACTCCTGAGATCGGGCGCCATGCAGGTCGCTTACTGCTGGAAATTGACGATTCAGCGTTAACGACCATTGAACTGGAGTTAAACCATGCGATTCGTCATCGCAGAATCCGGGCATTAATGGCGATTGACCGGATGGAACTGATTCACGAAACGCAGGCCTTTCTGTTCAAGATGTTGACGGATATCGACCCGCTCGTCAGAAGGACACTGGTTGATATTCTTGCCAAGTTACCGAGTTTGGATTCCTTACTTGCACTGCAATATCTGACTCGTGATGAGAGTCTGCGAGTCAGAGAAGCGGCTGTCGTTGCTTTCCAACGGTTGAAAGGATCGATGGGGGAATTGAACCTGGCAAGTCAGTTGTCGAATCACGTAGAAACGGCCGAGCGTCCTGTCTCATCAACAGACGATTCGGGAATTCTGGCATGGGCTAATCCAGCTGATGAAACCCGGTCAATCAATTGAATAATCAAGTCTTTAAATTCAGAGGCTCCGGTAATGACGCTTGAAAGTCAGTACATGATCGAGAATGTGCTGAGACAAGCCTGGTTCATGCAGGCAGCCATGCCGCTGTACTGGTTTGGCGGAGCACTCGTTGCCATTTTGATTTTGTGGCTCATGCTCTACGTGGTTGATCAACTCAAACTGGTCAGAGAACATCGGGTTGAGCCGTCCCAGAGTTTGTTTACTCAGCTTTGCGAAGCACATGTTTTGACAAAGACAGAGTCAATCGAGCTTCGCAGCGTGGCTGATCTCGTCAGTCATGCAACTCCGGCGGCAATTTTTGTCCGTCCTGATCTGCTGGCTGAGGGATGTCAGAAACTTGGTCTCGACGAGGTTCGTCACCGTGAATGGCAGCATCGCCTGTTTGGCGAAGCCATCGCTGCCGAAGTCGAACTTTTGCATAGCCCAGTACGCGAAAAAATAACCAGCTCATCATGACGAGCAACACGATCGCAATCATTCCGGCCAGAATCGGAAGTACCACTGCCAGTATCGAAAGCAGTAATGCGATGAGGTCTTCAATCACCGAAACGACAGTGGTTCCAGTTCCAGCCGTGGCTACGTTCACTGCTGGTCTGATCGCTGAGCGGGAAAGATGGACGGTACTCCCTACGAGGCAACCAGCAGCGAGGAGAATCACAGGGTGAATCTGGATGACGGAGGATGTCTGGCTGGCAAACAGAATGGCGCTGGCGATGGGAGCCAGAAACATGCCGACCGTGTGCAGAGCGTGGTCAACGGCAGGAATCTTATCCCCGATCAAATCGATCAGCCCTAAAATGGTGATCGCAATCAGCAGATATTCATTGCCAAGCCAGTCATAGGGTGCAGCTAACGTAATCCAGCCACTTCGATGTGCTAGCCCCAGCGTGATTAAAGAAACGTAGGTATTTAAACCACTGGCCGCCGAAAGCCCCAGTCCACCCATGAGGCCAGTCAGTGCTTCAGAGAGTGGTGGCATGATGGACAACTGGTGAAAATGAGGATGGTTGTGAGCGTGACGTTCTGAACCTGCGTTGGCTATGAAGATCGATCAAACAACATGAATTGATCAGCTGGCTGTGGCCTCGCGTTCGATGTCATCCGAGTTGAACTGGACGTCGACCAGAGTTGTCACCGGGTACCCACTGCGGGGATTCTGACCTTTGCGGAACTGCAGTCGCCAGATGAGATTGCCGTTAAGTTCATCGATACCGCCGGCCTCGGAAGGGAGAAAAGTCTCAATAGACTCTCCCGGTGCGAGCGCAATCCCCAGGGGCATGTTGGCAATCGACACTTCATCTTGCAGAGGGAGTTCAAAAAGATTGATCACACCGGTATCTGACGCCAGTTGATCGGCCCACTTGATGAACTGATTGGCACGACTGCCAAATCGTCGATCACGAAAAAATACCAGCTCTCGATCCAAAGGGATAATGGTCTGATCCCGGCTGACATTCTTGAATCGAACGAGCAGCTTCAGAACTGGCTCGGTTGTTTCTGATGAGGAGTTCGAGGCATTCTGCACGATGCTGATCGGGCCGCGAGTGACTTTCAGTGGAGTCAATTCGATGTTGCCGAAGCGACGCGTCTGATTCAGTTTGAGGGTGTGTAGCGGGGCCACACGATTGTCGGGATTGATGAGTGTGACTGAGATGCCGGTGGCGGGCGGTTTGATATCCGGCAGGCTTTCGAGTTGATGGTAAGGTTGTCTCATGTATTGCACGATGAAAAAGAGAAGTGCAAGAGTCGAGGCACTGGCATAGCCCGCCAGCAGGAGAAAGAGTTGCCTGGAGACGACCTCTTCTTTTCGGAGAGATGCAGGATTCTCCGGAAAAGCGTCGGCAGTTCCGGCCGATAAACTTCCGACTGGCACAGGTTGCCTCGAGAACTGAAAATTACCCTCCTGAACTTTGTCTCCTGATCGTTTTTCTGATGTAGTTCCAGTGGAAACCAGAGTGAGATCTTCACCGGTCGGAAAAGGTTGGGCCAGTTGGGAGAAGCTGGATAGCTGTTGGACATCCAGATTCGTCTCGGGGGTTTGTGCAGCCACTAACGGCTGATCAAGATTTGAGAGAAAAGCGAGCGATTGATCTTCGGCGGAGTTGATTTCCGTACCTGCGGAGATCGATGGCGCATTTGATGTGGCGACGGCTGGGAAATCGGGGGTTGCTGAATCTCCGTGACCTTGCGTCGTTACGTCAACAGTCATCGAAGGTTCTGTGAGATTCATGGCAGGCTCTGCTGTCATGAGCCCAACGCCGGCTGTCTGTCGAATGAGTTCGGCCAGTTGTGGTGATGACTGGGAGAAGTGATCTGTTTCCGGATCGCTGGTATGAAGATCGTTGCTGAGGGATGGATCGATCGTTGTGGCTATGGTGTGGCCTGGTAGACCAGCCGGAGAACTATAGCTGTCATCTGCAAGTGTTGGATTTAGAGTCTCTTCAGTCACGGCAGGGAATGATTCACTGATTTCCTGCAAACTGGAATGGGGGGCGATCACTGGCTGTGAGTCGGGTATGAAGTCGAACACCACCTCTTCTTCCGGCTCGCTGGTCACGGCATGGGCTGGTTCAAAAGAAGGCATGCCAGGAAGAGATTCTGCCGGCACTGTTTCCGCGATGATTGATCCCAGACTTGGAATGGGGAGCTCATCCATCCCGGGAAGATGTGGGCTCGGAAATACAAAAGACTGCAAATCATCATGATGTTCGCCAGGGCCTGAGGGCTCTGTCGAGGATGGAACAGTCTGGAGAAAATCGAAGTTGACGGTCGCCGGACTTGTTGCGCCTGTCGGGCTGTCGATAGCAGGTATGAACGGAGGCAAGAAATCTTTTGAGGCCATCGGGGAGGAAGTTGTATTGGTCGAAAAATCAGGCTGAGGTATGGATGACAGAAAATCCGGGATTGATGCTGATCCAGGGAAATTCTTGGCAGGGGCACCAAGCTGAGAAAAATCAAATGTCGAATCGATGCTCTCTGCTTCGGAACTCACCGGAGCGACAGGCTCGGACTCCACGGGGATTTCTGATTGAACTTCGAGATGGGCACCGCACTCGGGGCACTCCACAACCACATTTCCTTCGGCCTCGACCATCATCGGGTTTTGACAGGAGCCGCAGATAATCTCAAATGGCATGCAAGGGACTTTCCATCAGAGGGAAGACGGATTTCTCTGTACAGAATAAGCATGTCGGTAGGCTGATGCGAGATCTACTCCCGGAAAGGGTCATTTCGCTATGGAATGGGGCTTCGGCTTTTTCCATGGACTGTCTCTTCCCATCAAATAACAACACCCGCGGGCCGGAATTTCGACCCGCGGGTGTTGGCTTGAGTATACAGAAAATGGATCGGAGTCCAATTCGCGTTTACAGTTCGATCGCTTCCACTTCAGCCACGAATCGCTGGTTGTTGTCAGCGAGGAATGCACTGATCACGTTGAACACGGCGTCACTGAAGCCACCGATGTTCATGATGTCAGTTCGCTCACAAGCCTGGACTGTCTGGTACGGCTGCAAGTCGATGTTAATCAACTTCGGTGGGGCAGCTTTTCGGCTCAGCTTTCGCTGGTTCGATGAAAAAGCTTCCCAGGCCGTCATCACACCGGTTGAACCGTGCCGTCCTGTTCCGACCCAACTCTCGTTATCGCTCACGAGAACCATGCCGGCGAACTTTCGTCTCGCATACTTCTGGTTGGCAACAACCAGTGGCAGCGAACAATCCGTTCCGCCACCGCCGTACTTCGCCAATCGCTGAGCAATGCTCAGGATCGAATCGTTGGGATCGATCTTCACATCGTAAGCCGACGTATCGAACGGAATCACAACGCTGGCCGGGTTACGCCTGAGGATCGCTGCTGCGAACAGTGCTGCCACGTCGATGCAGCGCATCTTCGAAGTTGCACCTCGTCCACGGTTCCCAGTGACCGGGCTGCTCATTGATCCAGATGTATCCAGACCAATCACCACCGGTCCCGGCAACTCCGGTACGTTTCCACAGGCGATCTCGGCGGCCTTATGCAGTGCAGTCTTGATCTTCTGCGGAACGTTGTCGTCTGCGTTCAAGTACGCAGCAAAGTACTGGTACGGGAACTGCTTGGAGCGTTGAATCTCCGTCTTGTCAGCGATCCGGTCAGCCACGTAATCAACCATTGCACTTGTGGCGAGCACATCGTGTCGCAGCAAAGTGTTCAAGTTCATACGTAGTGCCTGCGGACCCATCTTGCGAGCCAGAACTGCCCAAACCTTCGGTCCCCTGGCGGCATCGGACAACAAGTCCCAGCGGACGATGTCGAGTCCACCAGCGATCAAGGCCTGCGCTTCTTCGCTTTCCGACTTGCGGTACGCGATCAGCGACTGAACTTCGACCGGCAGGTCGGCTTCCGTGGCGGGTGCCCACTTGTCGATGCTCTTATCGGTCAACCAACCGAACATCGCCCGGCGAGCGTTGTCCTTAGGTGTCGGTCGAGCCATACGCAGGATATCCCGCAAGCTCGGATCGTTACCGATAGACGCGCTCAACAGCTTTCCAACCGAGGCGGTGTTTAGCCAACGCTGGAAGGCTCGCTGCACAGAGCTCGACAAGCCAACGCGACTCTTACCGGCCTTGTTCTTGAACTGACCTGAGCGAATCATCTGGAACACAGTTCGCAGAACGCGACCGTTGTCGACCACGCGATCGAAGACGCGATGCATCAACTCGGTATCACGAACTGACAGCGCGACCAGCAATGCAGCCGGCATGTCTTTCATGAACGCTTTCTCACGAGCATAGAGAGCCAGCTTCGCCAGGTACTGGTTGTCGTCGACTGTGTCGATCAACTTGAGCACTTCGTCGAGCTGTGATTCTGCAGTACTGTAGAACGCGTTGTTGAAGGTGCCGGTAGCAGCCACCTGGGCCAGCGCGTGTTTAGGTTCGAGTTGATATGCGAGGCCACCGGCTTCGTTGACGGCGTTGGCCTTCGGGAGTCGGCCAAGTATGCTTGCGAAAAGAGACATGTTTGCCATAGTGGAATTGTGAAGTTTGAAGTTCGAAGTTTGAAACCGTAAGATGACGGCGCGAGTCAGTAAGTTTGAATAGTCGAAGGTAATATGAAGAGCGATTTACCTGATAGAACGTTCGCGTTTGCAGAAAGAATTGTGCGGTTTTGTATGTTCTTGGAGCAAAATGGCAGAGTGTCAACAACATTGGCAACGCAACTGCTTAGGTCGGGTACATCGGTGGGAGCCAACGTTGAGGAAGCTGGAGCATCAGAGAGCCGCAAAGACTTCATTCACAAGTATGCAATCGCTTGCAAAGAGGCACGCGAGTCTCATTACTGGCTTCGTCTATTGGCCGTGTCAGAGGTCGTTCCAAAAGATCGATTAGAACTACTCACGAGTGAAGCAAATGAACTCATCGCTATTTTGACAACGATCATCAAGAAGTCGCGAGAATGAATTTCAAACTTCGAACTTCCCATTTTGAACTTCGTCGGTGTACTCTGAATCAGCAGGCAATCATTATCTCGGCTTGAAAATGTTGGAACGAGGTATGAACAAGAGTTGCCTTTCGGCAATACGGACTTCCGACTTCAAGCAACATTGTCACTCGACCGTTGACAGGCATGTCTATCTTTGAAAAGACTCGCATGCCATTCACTAGCGGGTCACCCCGCAATCGCTACCTTAGGCCCGTCATGGAATCCTGTCCGTCAGTTCCAGCCCTTGTTGGACTCATTGATGAGATGGAAGGTTCGCTTCACTTCAGCGATCTTGAAGGCATTAAAGCCGGAATCCGGTCCATGTTCGCATCGACGAGTTCCTCGATAATGCTCCCTAGAGTGGTTCTGTTGCCAGAGCTGAAGGGTAGATTCGCGTCAAGGTCGATAAGCATGCAGTGCCGATGCGTATTATATGGACGTTTGGTCTTTTCCAAGCCATATCCGTGATTCTTGTACTGAAGCGAATGGCGCCATCGATGTTTCTCACTCGTCATACTTCACAAGAAAGGCGGGGTTAATCGCTTTAAAGCTTAATCGTCCCCCCGTGTCCGGCTCGAATGTTTCCGATATGGGACGGAGAACGATTCCTTCGCGCAAGGTGGATGAGTTCAAAACACTTTTTCCTTCGGCGAGCTTAATCAGTTCGTCGATGGAATGGTTCAGTGTCACCTTTTCGAGGAATGGTACCGCCACGAGACCAAGCGACTTAATCACCTCTTGCATTTGATCGAAGTCCAACAGCATCCCGGTCGTTAAGTTCACGACATTAAAAATTCTCAGTGTCACAAACTCGAGCCGGTATTTATTGCCCTGGATTCCCGGGCCAATCATCTCTCCTTGAACCGCCAGGTCGAAGCCTAGTTGCTTTGACATTTCAGCCAGCTTTTCCCTCAAATGGAATGACTCGGCAATGGCGACATACTTCGATGTGCCATCCATCTCGTCAATCCACTGATTGCGGCTGCAGATGCCGAACTGAGACTGATAATGGAATGCCGTGAAGGAACTTCCATCGAGCTTTTCGGTGACAATCAACTCTTTTCCTTTGTGTCGCTCGAGTGCGTCTGCGAGCAGCTGAACACGAGTTTCATCTGTTTTGGGCACAAAGCTTGGAAACGGACCTTTAATCTTGCCAACCATACCAGCAGGTATAGGGGGCTCCCATTTCACGATGCCGAGCTCGGCAGTGACTTCAGTGCCGAGCGGCAGGTGATCACCGTTCGGCACCAGGGAAACGGGAAAACAAATTCCTTGTGAATATTGTCCGCGGAGTTTGATTGTGCGAATTCGGAAACCAGCTGGTACCGCAATGCGACCGGTCGCATCGATTTGTGCGGGCTTGAAGCAATTGCTACGGAGAAACTCGAATTCTGAACGCTCGGGAAGGAGTGAGTCGATTTCACAATAGATGATTTTGTCACCGACGCGATACTCTCCGCGCTTGACCACAACCGCCCAACCCAAAATCCTTGCCAGTTCAATCGAGTCTGCATTTGTGATTGGCTCGATGGCTGAAATTGTCTGTATGGTTGCCAGTTTTCGCATGTTTTTTGAGATTTGGAGTAAAGGAAGATGAGCAGTCATTTTGGTTTACGAGCAGGAACGCAGTGATTCGAACACTGTCCATCGGTTTTGGAGGCCGAGTCCGCTCCCAGGCGAACATTCCTGTAGAATAAGGAACAAAAGGTAAAGTAAAAGAGATCAGCGGGGCGACCGAAATGCGAGACGATAGCAATCTGCAGGCGTCTCTGCGCCCGAAAGTAACCGTGTGCATCGGCAACGCATCGAATCTGGCCAAGGCAATCACCTCAGAAATACAAATGTGTTGGCCTGCCGAATAAATGGCTCATCGCGAGCCGGCACAAGCCGGCTCTATTCATTTCAGTCATACAACTGGTAATCCATGAGATCGACAATCCTGGCAGTGTCGTTCAACGGGATGATCCGAACACGCAGATCCGTAGCTATAGCAAGCTCCAGCGCTGGCGTTGGTTCATGCATCATCCTGACTTTTCGAAACAGGCTCGGGTCCACTCCTGCTCAGACGATCGACAAGTGCGAGAATCGTGGGAGTCCTGTAACTTCCGTGCATCTCGCTCACGCACCTTGCCGCTTCGCTTTCGTTGGTTCCCACTGCTGTGATCCAGAGTGGTCTCGAACTTTTCCCCCGATAAACTTCAATCGCGTTTTTTGCTGTCGCAAACGAAGTCTTGGCCACACCGATCACCGGGACTTGACCTTCAAGTAACTCGAACAGGTGAGCACCCAACCCCCTTTTTCCGTTGGCATCGAGCCATACGTATCCGTCGACAACGATAAGGCTTGGTTTGGCAACAAGCTGATTCAGTACTGCCTTTATGCATGGCAGTTCGCGTTTGTAAAATTCTCCAGGGATGTAATCTTCGATGCTCGGAATCTCGACCGTGTGACTCCCCTGTGGCAACTCTGCCTTCCAATCGGAGATTGTGACGCATGCCGCCAGCGCAGATTGCACTTGATATCCGACATCGACGCAAGCGATCACAATTTCCTCCTTTGATTAAAACACCTGACGAGGTTGTGGCCAGAGTTATTACCTCGACGGACGCAAAGCGACCTTCGAGGTTCCGGCCCATTGTTACATTAACGAGTGGACCGGGCGGGAATCGAACCTGCTAAACCATGTACTCCGAACCGGCAGTCAAGTGTTGTTTCAAAACGATCGATGAAGAGATGTGTCAGAGGGTTTACGGCGCTCTACCACTGAGCTACGGCGCAATGAACTAAATCAAAGTTGCGCCAGTGGGATTCGAACCCACGACTTCCGGCTTATCAGGCTGTGCTCCAACTCGGCAGTCGATCGTTGTTTGAGACTTTAGGATTCAGGTTCCAGGTATCAGGTGTGGATTTCCTGAAGACTGACACCTGACTCCTAAAGACTGTTCTAGTAGCTCGACCAGGAGTCGAACCTGGAACTTCTCGTTAGAAGCGAGAGGTGATATCCACTTCACCATCGAGCTGCGAGCAGTCTTGAGGAGGGAGACTTGAGTCTGAAGAAAATCCTCAAGACTCACATCTCACTCCTCACTACTGTTTTTGAGCGGAAGGTAAGGGATTCGAACCCATATAGCACGAATGCTGCACTGTTTAGCAAACAGGCCCGGCCAACCATATCCGGCTACCTTCCAATTCAGGTTTCTGACCTCGGGTTTCAGAATTCAGGTTTTGAAATTCCTGAAGCCTGATAACTGACTCCTGAAACCTGATGAGTGACGCAGGCGGGATTTGAACCCGCAATCACGAAGGTTTAAGCTTCGCCGCTATTCCAATTCGCGTACCGCGTCGGAAAAAGTTTGAATTGAGAAGTGTGAAGTGTGAAATTTCAAACGTCGAACTTCACAATTCACACTTCCAAACGGCCTGCCAAGGAATCGAACCTTGTCTGAAAGTTTCGAAGACTCTCGTGCGAATCCATCACACTCGCGGGCCCTATCAACACGTATCAGGGGGAAGGCATCAGGTTTCAGGAAGAGGAAATATCCTTGCCAGGAGTTGAACCTGGTCCGTAACCTTCGCAGGGTTAAATGCAGTCCCTTACACCTCAAGGACATTAAATGGAACCTGAATCCTGAAACGTGATTAGTGGTGCAGGGGGGATTCGAACCCACAAACACTTGTTTCTAAAACAAGCCGCTCAGCCGCTGGCGTACTGCACCGAAAGAATTGTGAATTGAGAAGTTAGAACTGTGAAGTGGGAAGTTTCAAACTTCAAACTTCTGAATTCAAACTTCCGAGCGACCCATACCGGATTTGAACCGGTGATCTCCGCCGTGACAGGGCGGCGTCCACTCCAGGCTGGACCAATAGGCCGTAAACAAAAGAGGCGCTACCGAGATTCGAACTCGCGATCAGCGTGTTTTGCAGACACGCCCCGCACCAAGCGGATTAGCGCCGTGATTAAATCGTCCTGGACAGACTCGAACTGTCGATCGACTGTTTGTAAGACAGATGCCTTCGCCGCTAGGCCACAGGACGATGCGTTTAAAAAGAGCGGAAGACCAGGGACTCGAACCCCGAAGCGCCAGGCGCCAGCCGTTTTCAAGACGGTTTCCTCATCCAGCCGGATGTCTTCCAGATCAGGTTTCAGGCATCAGGGATCAGGCTTCAGAGCGAGAAGGGGGACCTGAAACCTGAAGTCTGGCAAAGGGTGACCGATCGGAATTGAACCGACATCGACCTGGTTCACAGCCAGGTTCCTGAAACCAATACAGGACGGCCACATTGCCGGAGGCAGGAATCGAACCTGCGAGCTTCTGGTTCAGAGCCAGACGCAACGACCAACAGTTGCTACTCCGGTAATTTGATATCTATCAACCCGGGCGGAAGGAGTTGAACCTTCATACCACTGCTTCAAAGGCAGTTGGCTTACCATTAGCCGACATCCGAACAACCTTCATCAAACAGAGTGCCATGTCGGAGTCGAACCGACCTGACCGAATTGGAAGGTTTTTCACGTTGTTTCATGATCGACTTCGTTGGGGAATCAATCGTTGCACAACGTGTGACTTTCCGGCCACCTTTAAAAACCTTTGCCGCTCGGCCAATGGCACGGTGGGAGTTTGAAGTTCGAAGTTTCAAACTTCGAACTTCTCAATTCACACTTCTGAAAGGCTCCGGCGGCAGGAATCGAACCTGCGTCCAGGCGATTAACAGTCGCCTTCCCGTACCAGCACAGGACCCACCGGAGTAAGATCAGGTTTCAGACTTCAGGAGTCAGCTTTCAGGAGAAAATCATGCGAGACTATCACAAGCTGCGTGCATTCGAATTAGTCGATCAATTAGCACTGGAGATTTACAAATGTACAAAGTCATTTCCAAAAGAGGAGATGTTTGGGCTTACGTCACAAATTCGACGAGCGGCAGTTTCAGTACCATCAAATATCGTTGAGGGTTGTGCGAAATCGTCGCAAGCTGATTACTCACGTTTTCTGGAAATAGCGTATGGCTCAGTTTGCGAAGTAGAATATCAAATATCACTTGCAGATCGCCTTGGATATCTCGATTCACAATCCGCCAAAGAAACAGCCTCACTTGCCAGTGAAACAGGACGCGTGCTTAACGGATTACTTCGATCGCTGAGGACTGAAGCCTGAAGCCTGAAGCCTGAAGCCTGAGCAAAGCGTCCAGCGAGAATCGAACTCGCAATTCCTCCTTGGCAAGGAGATGGGTTACCACTACACCATGGACGCCTTTTGTTGGCTCAACCAAATTGTCAATGAGCGATGAAGTGCGAATTGGGAAGTGTGAAAGTTTCAAACTTCAAACTTCTTACTCCAAACTTCTAAAGTGAAATTGGTGGGTATCGAAACCACATCGGCCGGTTTAAGAGACCAGTGCATGACCTCGTCTGCCACAATCCCATTTACGTTTTGTCTTCCAAGTCGGCATGGAAGGAATCGAACCTTCGACTCACGTCTTATAAGGACGCCGCTCTCACCACTGAGCTACATGCCGTGATGAGTGAGGCCTGTGGGGTGTGAACCCACGCTTTACGGATTAAAAGTCCGCTATGCTGCCGCTACACCATAACCTCATCGATGGTTGTGGCTATGTATTTCAAGCAGCTAAGTAATGGCATTGTGTTGTCCCTTGTGTTGTTTGTTCTTCAGTAGTAGCTCTGAGAATCGAACTCAGCGCGACTCGGTTATCAGCCGAATTTGCGCAACCAGCCCTCGACTACCATCTCTTTAAGTCGGGCACCTCCGGGTCGAGCCGAGATCCTCCTGCTCCCAAAGCAGGCCTGCTCACATCTGCGCCTCTGCCCGGCGAATCAGTCGAGAAATTAGAGAACAGAAAGTAGACCGCAGTAGATGGTCAAGTCTTTTCTACTCTCTAATTTCTCTTGTCTACGGCTCTGCGGCTTTGCCGCCAGTGGACCTGCAGGGAGTTGAACCCTGTGACCTGGATTGCAAATCCAAGTGCCGACCCGTCGGCAAGCCCTTCGCTGATGGATTTCAATGACCAATCGACAGCCAGGTAACCTGTGAATAGCTACGAAAAAACCCGGTGTCACCTCAAGGTCACACCGGGTTACCAGTCTTGTGGGCTGGCCTGGTCTATGAGGTCAACCCATCGAGGCTATCGGTGTGTTTCCGATTTCGTTCATCGGAGATTTGGCGGCAACTCTGTCTGTTCTGATTGGGCAGCAAGGATAATAAATGACTCGCCGAGCCTTGATTGCCTGACGGATTCAGGCTCACTCTGGAGGACTGTATGAACTGAAGATGGTTCTTGTGCAGAATTGACATGTTCAATATCCAATCGCTCTTGAACGTCACTTCGATACAAGAGGCGTACTCAGCTATCTTGGTCATTTCGTTAAGATCGTGTTCCTGGCTGGCCCCTAATAGACCTTTCTCAGGCAAATCTGGTTCGCAGAAAAACGGCCAAGAGAAAGATTTTTGAGATTCTTTGGTATCTTGCTCACGGCTGGGGAATCGTTTCAGGCATCGCAGCAAACAGTCCGGCACAGATGCAGCATGATTAAGTGCTTACCTGGCGAGCCAGAATCTGCTGGAGTGAGCGGCATCTTTCATAAACATGATCGACGATGGGACTGGTCCTGTGATTCGCTGAAGACGGGCCACCGGTTAATCGATGACCGGCTAATCGATAACATTGGGTGGTTTTGCGGGTGTTTGAGGGGTGATGGGAGGTGGCGCCGGTGGACGTGGTGGTCCTAGTTCAATATTTCCCGGGATCCAGGATTCGTAAACCCATTGATCAGGTCTGGGTTCCCAGCCGGCAGGAACGTTGGCCTGCATCAAAACGTGTCTTGCGGAGAGGTAGGCATCGAAACTGTTCGTCAAAACATCAAAGACAACATAAAACTTTTGTGGATCGATACTTGCCAGCAGGCGTCTTCCTGCGGATTTTGTTGAGGCGAGTTGTTCGACAGTAATCCCTTTGTTCTCACGCGGGATCAGGCGAATGCGAGGCCAGCGCTTGTCGGCAACAAAGTATTCCACCTTAAAAAACTCGTCATTCGGAGAAGGCAGCTTGGTATAGAAGTTCTCAAACTTTTCGGGGTCAATACCAGCCTCGGGATTCGTATTGAGTTTGTAGCGTAAGATAATGCCTTTGGCCTTTTCTTCGGCATCTTTGCGTATGTCGTCGATGCTGATGGGGTAAATCTTGTTGTTAGCGCAGAGGATACTCAGGCGTTTGGCACCCTCAGGAGCTGGCCGTGGACTGGGAATGCTGACAACTTTTGGGGGTGGTGCTGGCTTGACAGGAGTTTTATCCAGCCGGGCCTGCAAGTCGGCTTTTTTGGCTAGCGTCTCGGCGATCTGGGTTTGAAGTTTGTCGCGTTCCTGCTGATTCTGCTCGATTTCATTTTCGCTTTCGACTGCCATTTTCCGATCGTTCTCGATCCGCATCGCGAACTCGTTGGCTTGCTTGTTCTGTGTTTCCAGCAGCTTCTTGCGTGCGGCCAATGTTTCCTGCATGCGAGCCAGCCGTTCTTTTTCGGACGCCAGATTGAATTCATTCAGTCGGGAGTCGACCGACTGCTTTTTCTCCAACAGCGCGTCGAGTTCCTTTTTGGCGGAATTCAGATCGGCTTCTGTGACTGTGGACCGGGAGACGACGTCGCGAATCGTCTCCTGGACGTTGAGCTGTGTTAAGAGCAAGACGAGAATGAGGACGGCAACAACGTTCGTCATTGCGTCCATCAGCGCATCCAGATCCAGTTCGTCGCCCTGTTCTTTAGGACGAGGTTTCATAGGTACGATCCTAATAACTATTTATCATTATCTGGTGATGACTTCTGTGATTCCAGCTTTTTTGTAAAGTAGCTGAGATCAATTTTTCCTGCGCCAATGACAGGCAATCTTCCATTCGATATTTCGCGATCTGTACAGAACTTGCGTGCTGTGTTGTAGGTGTTCAGCCCATCGCTGCGAATGAGGAACACAACCGAATGCGAGACGTTATTGGCAGCCTTTGAGAGAATTTCCAGGAAGTCTTTATCAGCTGCAAGATTGGCCGTGCGAACGGTCTTGGGAGGGGAGAGGTCGTGCAATACGACGGCTCCATCCTGGCATTCGATGAAATGCGGGATGAAGTTGAGCCCTGAACCACCGGGGAGAATGGAAACATTGGCCGGTGGGGCATCTTTTCTACTTTTGAGGTCTTTCTCGAGTTGAGCGATCTGCTCTGCCAGAGCTTTGGATTCGGCCTGCATGGCAGCGAGTGTTTCGCGTTGGGAGGGATCAAGCTTCGGAACGACGATTTGTGCCTGCTTCAGCTTATCAAGCTCTGCCTGAACCGCTTCAATTTTTTTGGTGAGTGAAAGAATCTCTTCTTCGGTAGCGTCGATCTGCTGGCGGGTCAATGCCGCAGAGGGCCCGATTTTTTCATCGAGAAGCTTTTGCAGTTCCGCTTGACGTGCCTGCTCCTCTTGAATTTTAGCAACGGTTGCTTCGTAGGAAGTAATGACCGCGGCATCTCCGGCAGTCATCTGTTCAAGCGAGGCGGCAGCGATCATCAGCATGAGAATACCGACGACGCTGGTCACAATATCCATAAAGGGGAAAAGCGAGAAATCATCGGGTTCTGCTGCCCGCTTCTGAGCCATGTGAAAAAGCTCCTGCTGTCCCCAGTGAGTCGAAAATCTTCGGGAAAAATGACTGCTTGGTGATTCGCCCAAGAAAGAGATACGCAATTACTTCCAGCCAAGGCTTCCCAGCCAGCCACCTCGTCGGCGTTTGGAAGTTTCAGTTGCTGCTGGCATCTGCTGAATGACAATACTTTGTTCGCCCAGCTTAACGAGCACATTGTTCAAGCTGCTCAGGCCACTTTCGAGGCCCTGGAATTGTGTTTGAAGGTGCGTCTGTGTGGTACTGAAAGACTGGTTGACGCTGTTTTGCATCTGTTCCGTCTGTGTTGCCACCGTGGTAAGAGTCGATTGGATCGCTTGAGCAGCTTGTGCCATCTGCTGCAATTGATCGTGCAATTGCTGCTGATGCGCTGTTTGCTGCTCTCGTAGCTGTGCGGCGAAATCGAGTTGATGTTTCTGGAAGCGAGAGGCGACTTTCTCCCAGCTTTCCGACATTTGCGTGGTGAGTTTGCCGCCGATGGAATCGAGCTTTGCTAACCATTTTTCAAGTTCGGCGTGATGAGTTCCCATAGCTGCTTCGACGGCTTCCCGGAAGGCGGAGGTGCTGCCACCGGCGCCACGTTCGGAGCCACCTTCTTTGCCATCGTTGAGACGCCTGAGAAAATTTTCGTTGCAATACTCGTCGACCGAAGTGATGAGATCTTCTTCGCTCTTTTGCAGGGCCGACATGGGGATCTTGATGACGACACTCATGATCAGTGCCAGCAGGGTCGTATCGAAGGCTGTTGCCAGGCCTGCGAAGACCGCATTCATCGCGCCCTTCAATGCATTCATGTCGGATGCGGCCGCGAGGCTGGCAGCCAGACTCGCCACGGCGACGCTCAAGCCGAGGACGGTACCGATAAAACCGAGGATGGGGAGTGTCCACAGAAAGACTTTAACGTAGGAGTAACTCCCGGTGACATTGTTAATGTCGATGGATGACTGGGATTCCATCATCGTGACGGTTTCGGCGGCACTTTTGCGAACGCGAAAATGTTCGATCCCCCGCAAGACGCGGTTAATGAGATAACTTTTCGAAGAAGATCCGGGCAGTTCGCGAATATGATGGACGAACTTGTCTAGTGACTTTGGATTGATCTCCTCAGAGATTTCTGTAGGAAGGACATCCAGAAGCATGGCCTCTTTCTGGCGTTTGATATGCAGCCATTTGAGGAACAGGATGGCCAACGCCCACGCGAAGACAATCGTCAGCCAGTAGGGAATCACACCGCGATCCCAGAAAATCTGGCCTAACATATTCGAGCGGAAAGGGAGCATGGCCAGGAAAATGGCAACACTCAGCCCGAGGGCGATGAGGCCGGACAAAATGAGGCTGACATCGCTGGATGCAGAGTCGGCTTCGTCCCCCAAGAGAGTTGCCGACGTGCTTTTTTCTGTAGGAGAGATGTTTGGAACGTCGCCAGTATCACTGGGGAAGTTTGTCAGCCCCAGGGTACTGAGTGAGTTGCCTGGGATGCGGATGCTTTCACGGCAGTAGGGGCATGTACGAGTTTTGCCTGCTAACTCTTCGGGAACCTTAAGAGTCTTGCTGCAGTGGGGGCACAAAAACTTGGAAAAGGTGGGCATTCTGTCTGAATATTCCTATGCAGGTCAGCCGCAGCATCCGAGC